>PWVB01000387.1 GCA_003562365.1 Anaerolineae bacterium | reverse complement strand
GTTCAAGAGCCCACAACGCCCGGCTCAGTGTTGTGTGTCCCGACACCGTTTCAGGTGTCGAAAGCAGGCTTAGCCGTACCTAGCCGGCTACTCCACCTACCACGGCCTTCTATCCGGTTTCTGTTCGTCAGGTCTGCGGTTTGGCTTTCTGTCTTCAACAGACCGCTTCCTTCAGATTCCGCCTCGCGACCGACACCCTTGCTTCGACTCGCGGTTCTGGTCATCCCGGCCCGCAGAGGTCTTTCACCTCTTAGACATACGATATGCCTGGCGCACATGAACTGCCGCGGCTCTGCGCGGGCCACGGCTTCCTCTGCCTGCTCAGCTGCATAGGCCAACCTACGACCGCGTCCAGGTAGGATAGACAGCCCGTTGAAGCTTGCGGCTTGATAGCGCTTGCCCCACGTATGCACGGTGTCCGGCTTGCGAGACTTCTGTAGACGACGGAGCGCTACCTCGCGCCCTGACCACCCAGCGTCGGTCTTCAGGAGCGCGCTCTCACGCTCTCGGATATGGGACTATTCGTGACGGTCCCGTGCTAGTCTCAACTCAGCTGGCTCCTCCGACGTCAGATTGAGTTGCCATTGCTTTGGCACATCGACCACCTCCGAAAGTCGATGATATCATAGCGCCTCTGTGACCCGATTATTCTCCCAAAAGTTCATCAGCACACCTGTGCTACGCCAGCTACGGAATCCAGAGCGCCTGTCCCGCGAAGATGCGGTTAGGATTGACCAGATTGTTGATCGAAGCCAGGGTCCAAACGCTTACGCCATATCTGCGGGCGATTGAATAGAGCGTGTCCCCGCGCCTCACAGTGTACCAAAAGCCACGACGTACTGGCGGATGGGTACCACGCACGCATACGGTTTGACCGTACTGAACATAGTGGGGATTGACGATACCGTTCAGCGCCTGGATTCGCCCCACAGTGGTCCCATAGCGAAGTGAGATGCGGAAGAGATTCTCTCCCCATCCCACGGTGTGCCACTGGCTGCACCAACCGGACTGTGCTGGGGCAGCCGCTGTGCTCACAGGCAGCGCCAAAGTCAGCATCAACGCCAGCGCCAAAGCCACGAATACCTGGTTCATTAGCCTCATCTTTCTGACCTCCTTTAAGCTGCGTTGGTTGTCAAAGCTTCTCACTTTTGGCATATTCAACCTATAAACCTATGATATCGGATACCAGGAGCACAAGTCGCCGGAAGCGGTTGGAATTCACGGTGGGACAGGTTTACGGTGCGTTGGAATCGGGTGTGATCCCCGACGGCCCCACTGCGGGAGAGGTTGACAACCCATCGTCAGTCACTATACTCGCTTTCGGATGTGGGGACGTCGCCAGCTCGCCGAAGGCGTGAGCAGGCGCGCGCCCTTGGGCTCGCACGGCTTTAGAACGACGAGGATGACGACAGTATGAACTACAGACGCTTGGCCGACGAGATCGCTGCGTGGATGCGCAGCTACGCTGAGCAAGCTGCGATGTGCGGCTACGTCATAGGGCTGAGTGGCGGCATCGATTCAGCAGTCACAGCAGCGCTGGCAATACGAGCCGTCGGCGCCGAGCACACTCTTGGCGCCATCATGCCGTGCCACAGTCAAGCTGAGGACGCGCACCTCGCTCATAACGTCGCTGATGCGCTGGGACTGAACACCGAGACGGTAGATCTGACTTCGGTCTATGATGCACTTGCGGGGATGCTGCCTGTGGGTCCCAAGATGGCCTGTGCCAACATCAAGGCCCGGCTGCGGATGACCACGCTGTACTACCTCGCGCAGTGTCGAGACTACCTGGTCGCCGGAACTGGGAACAAGCCCGAGATGCTGGTCGGGTATTTCACCAAATACGGCGACGGCGGAGTTGACATCGAGCCTTTGGGGGATCTATACAAAGGTGAGGTGCGCAAGATAGCCGCCGTCCTGAGTATCCCCGAGCGTATTATCGCCCGTCCCCCAAGCGCTGGGCTCTGGCCTGGGCAGACTGATGAGGGGGAGCTGGGCATCAGCTACGAAGAGTTGGATGCTGTTTTGGAAGCTCTGGCTACTAATGCTGCAGCGCCGGTGCCGTTGGAGACCGTCGACCGAGTGCATCGCATGGTCGCAGCTTCAGCGCACAAACGAGCGATGCCACCCATCTTCAAGGTACAATACAGGCCATGACGCCGCTCAATCCGCTCACACCACCACACGCCGCCGTCTCACCACCTCCCGCCCAGTCCGAGTTACGGCAGCCTCACTACCCTTCGCGGCTGATCGTCAATCTCTATCTTGTGCTGGGGATCGGGACGCTCATCCTAGCGAGTCGCCCCGAAGTCGACACGCTGAGGCGCTACCTACTGGGTATCGGTATCGAGATCGCCCTAGCCCTGGCAGCGCTCCTCTTTATGCGTGTTGAGAGGCTAAAGATCTCCAAGACGGCACGCTTGCGCCCGGCAGACCGGCAGCATATGCTGCTGGCGCTGGCAACGGTGCCGGGGCTTTGGGCTACCGGTGTGGCGCTTAACCTGCTCTCCAGCCTGGTCCTGGGCTATACTACACGCATCCCGCCTGCGCAGTTCCCACGCAATGCTATCGAGGCCTTGGCCTTCACAATAACTACGGTCGTGGTAGCATCAATCTGCGAGGAGGTGATGTTCCGCGGCTACGTCCAGCGGGCTTACGAGCGGCGGTCTATTACCGTCGGGATCGTGGTTGGCGGGCTGATTTTCGCTGCCTACCATCTCCGCTTTCAAGGTCTCCTGGCTCTAGTCCCGGTCTCCCTCGCACTGGGGATGATAGCCTGGCGCACGGCGTCGCTCTATCCCTGTATCGTGCTCCACGCCGCCTACAATGCCATCGCAACGATACTGCTGCTGGCTATGAGCTTTCTCTCCTCGCAGGTCGCCGGTGCGCTGACCGTGGCGATCGCCTGCCTCGGTGTGCTCTTCACACCGTTCTCCTATGCAGCGCTGTGGCGGCTCTGGCGCACCACAGCACCTGTGACACCGCCGGACACACAGCTGTCCCAGGAGCATCAGCGAACGCCACGATGGGCCTGGGGCGTGCCGTTGGTCGGATTGCTGCTGGTCTATGGGTATGCCGCGACCACCGAAGTCCTGATCCATACCTCGCCGCAGCTGCTCTTCGATGCCCCGATCACCCTTAACCCACCCACAGCGTGGGAAGCAAGCACTAGCTTGCACTACAGTGTCCAAGACCGACTGGGTCAGGAGGTCGGGGAGGCCACCTGCATGCAGACGACCGATGAAGCAACCTTCACGCTGCAGTGTCGTGCCAGCCATCGGGGCTTTGACATCACCAATGAGCTGCCAGAGGCGCTGCGTAGCATCCCGGATGCGGCGTTCAACCGGCTTCCTTTCGACCTCCCAGCGCTGCGGAAAGCTTTGGTCGCGGAGCCGAAGACGTGGGAGCTGCACGTCGCCTGGTCGCTGGAGCAACTGGATCTGGTAGCTATGGAGGCCTCAGAGATCATCACTGACGGCCTTGCCGTCCAGCTTCAGTACCCAGAGCAGGACGCCGGGCTGCGGATCACGCCCGACGGAGCGGAGCCGTTGACCCTCATCGTGCCAGACGGGATTGTACTTATGCCCCACGAGTGGGCCTTCCGACTGAGCGGCCTGCCTTTTGAGCTACCCTACGGCGGGTCCGTGACAGTGATCGCTGTCGATGCCAAGGGGCAGGCCCAAATCCACGACGCCTATCTCGACGTCGCTGGCGGAGAGCCTACTTGGACCCCGGCTGGCACCCGCATCACCTGGCGGGTGGTAGTGAGTTGGGAGGACGCAGAGGGACAGGCTCAGCAGCTCACCGGATGGTACGAAGATCAACCGCCGCACACGCTAGTGCGCTACGATGACGGTGCCGTGAGCTACATTCTGGCGGCGATTGACAGAGATTCGTCCCGCGAGTAAGTTACGCATACGCTGGGTTGGAGAAGGATGCGATGATCTATTATACTGAGCCGGAGGGCCAGGCGCTACGGGACGCCTTCGACGCAAGGGTGCTCCATTGGCCCAAGGTGACAACACGCCGGATGTTTGGCTGTCCAGCCTATCTGGCCGATGGCAAGCTCTTCGCTTTCCTCGTCAACGATGGCGTCGTGATCACCCAGGTGCGCAAACACGATCGTCAGATCCTCGCGGAGGCGTTTGTCACAGCGCCCTTCAAGGCGGGCGAGCGTGAGATCGACCGTTGGCTCCAGGTAACACTGGACAATCCAGAGAGACTACCGCGGGTGATGCATTTTGTGGAAAAGAGCTACGATACCGTGTTGGCCAACTAGAGGTTGCACTGGAAGGATGGACCGGGGCGACACCGAAGGCAGTGTTGCGACGTCCCAGCAGGGTGCGCCGCGCGGAAGCTCAAGAACGCCCGTCATCCACGGGTAGCGTCAGCAGAAAGGTGCTGCCCACGCCAACCTGACTGTCGACCCAGATGCGCCCCCCGTGGGCTTCAACGACCAGCCTGCAGAAGGGCAAACCCAGGCCGGTCCCCCGCCGCCGGCCCCGGATATGAGGCACCTGCTGGAACTTCTCAAAGAGTTGAGGGTGCGCCTCGTCGGGGATTCCAGGACCAGTGTCCTGCACGCCGATCAACACCTGATCCGGCAGGCGCTGGCTGTCCAAACGCACCCAGACCATCACTGCTCCGCCGTCCGGGGTGAACTTGAGGCCGTTGTCTACCAAATTGGCGAGTACGCGGCTCACCAAAGAGTGATCAATGCGAAGCTGCGGACAGTCAGGCGGGCAGTCAACCTGCAGCTGGACTTGGCTAGCCGAGGCGATCGGTAGATAACGAGTATGCAGTTCGGCGAGAAGCTCATCAATGGCCACTACTTCGAGCGTCAGAGGGAGCTGTCCGCGCTCCAGCCGACCGATATCCAACAAGTCATCAATGAGAGAGAGGATGCGGTCGCTGCTGCGGCGAGCGATGCCGATCAGGCGCTCCACCTGATCGTCGTCCCGCTCTGCGTAGGTCTCCTCTAGCATCGAAAGGCTCGCCAGCACCAACGACATCGGGGAGCGCAGGTCGTGGACCAACATGTCCGTCAGATCGACTCGCAGTCGCTCAAGCTCCAGCTCTTCTGTCATATCCCTGAAGACCAACAGCCACCCGCTGATAGTGCCGTCACGATCGCGCACCGGCGTCAACGTGCGCTCAACATGGACATCCGTCGGCTTCAACACCACCACATCCTGCACCTGCTCCACCGCACCGCTCCTGAGGCGCTCGCAGTCCGCCTCAAGGGCCTCGACACTATAGCGAATCAGGGAGATCAGCGACTCCCCAGTAGAGCGCAGAGCGTCGATCGGATGGCGGGGCAGATCCACCTGCGCGACGCCCACGAAATCAGCGAGCGCGCGGTTTGCTGCCAGCACCCGCCACGCCAGGTCAAGTAGCAGCACCCCCTCCCGGCTGGTACGGAGAACCGATCCTAACTCCTGAACCCGTCGCGCCAGCGCCTCATCGGTGCGCTCGTAAAGACGAGCATTCTGAATTGCGACGGCAGCCTGTGCCGCGATCACCTGGAGAATCGCAACGTGTGAGGCGTCATAGACGTGGGCCATATCGAAGGACTGCACCGCGATCATACCCAGAGGTTCCTCACCCGCCAGGATTGGAATCCCCAGCCAGCAGGCAGCATCCCGACCGATACGTTCCAGCCCCAATGAGGCGACCTGCTGCGTGACATCCTCTGGGATCAAAAGAGGTGCCTTCGTCCTCAGTACATACTCCGTCAAGCCGCGACGTGCCGGGCGAGCCTCTACAAAAACCCGCCGACCGTCGTCCATCACGATGGGAAAAGATACTTCATCAAGATCGACATTGTAGAGGGCCACATAGAAATGAGGCACGGGCATCAGCCTAGCAGCCTGCTCGTAAATGGCGGAGACAACGGCCTCAACATCCAGGCTGGCACTCAGCGCTTGCCCTACGGCCTGCAGGCTGCTCAGCTCTTGGACGCGCCGCTCAAGACGCAAACTGGTGATCGCCAGAGTATGGCTGATGTAAGAGGCAACACTCAAAGCCAGAGCGAAGAGCGCAAAGTAGCCAACACCCAACCTCGTGTAGATAACCGCGATCAGGGGCGCGAATATGATCGGTCCTGCATCATACAGCAGGAGCCGGAAGAAGGAGGCTTGATAGCTCTCCAACGCCTCACCACTCCGAAGCAGCAGATAGCCGACTACGAGCAGATGATTCAAACCCATGTAAGCCAGTCCGGCGAGGACCAGGAGGCCCACTATCCTTAAATCGACATCCATCAGCGGAATGCTACCACCCAGCAGCTCGAACACGGCGGCAGCAGAGAGAATCCCCAAACAGTGCATCGTGATGTTTATCGCGGTTGCCTCGAGCAACGCGGGTCCGCTAGGCTCGCGCGCCTCGGGCCGATAGTGACCCCGCCAAAAGCGCACTGCCGCGTGGCCGAGCATGCCCAGACAGACGGCCCAGGCCGCCACCAGCTTGCCACCCATCAAATAGGCCGCCGCCACGGTCATCGGCATCAACGAAACGTGTCCGCCACCCAGGGGAATGCTGTAGACCATCGCCAGCGTGATTAGAGCCCCGAGTACGAAGATATATAGCAACGCCACCAAAGCCTGACTGAGGCCGAGCCGGGCGAGAGCTGTTACAACCACCAGGATCGCAACCACGATCAGCGCAATGCCGAGCGAGAGGTAGAAGCGCCAGCGATCCTTCGCGCCGTGTTTATCCGCGGAAGTCATGTCCTATCCTCATCAAATTAGCAGACAGGGTGAAACGCTCAGACGACCACATTCGCCCCGCGGGCCGCACCATCAGTCAGCTGCACCGGAGGCTGTCAACGGACTGTCCTGAAACGTATCAGGATCGATCCGCAAATCCCCGCCGCGAAGGGCAGCCAGCTCACCCTCACCGGTCCAGGGGGTGAGCACCTCGATGAGCGACCCGTCCAGTGTCTCGATCAGGCCTAAGGCCAGCAGGAAACCTTCCTCATCCTCCAACGCCACTAGCTGGCGGGGGTGCCAGTCCCCTACCTGGAATACCGCCAGTTCATCCAGGTAAATCTGGATCCGCTGGCACGTCGTGAAGTGCTGGCGATAACAGCGCGCGCGATAGCCCCGCCGCGCCTCACGCGACCGAGTCTGCACACGGTCGGAGACCGGCAGAATCTGGAGATCGAACGCTGCTGTGTGGGCTAATGGCTCCAGGATCGACGTCAGCTCAGCCTCGCGCTGCAACGCCGCCACTGTGCAGGGGCGAAGGAACTCGAGCTCGGCCCACTTGAGATCAGCAGCCCCGTGCGTCACATCCACAAATCCCGACGTGTCGACAACCAGCGTCTCAACCTCCATCTGTGCAGCAGCCACCAGCAAGCGGTGTAGAGCTGCAAGCAAACGCGCCACAACCCCAACCGGGCTAACGCTGCCCACGAAGACCTGCCGGCGCCGGACCAGCGGAGGGAACCCCGGATCCTCAGCTGTACTGCCAATGCCTAGCCCGACGGTCGAGGGGAGGCCAAAGCTATTCTGTCCAACGTCCAGATCGATGAAGCCAACCGACGGATGACAACTGAGAAGCCGACGGTAGCAGTAGCGAGCGAAGGTGGTCTTCCCGCTGTCCACTCCACCGATCAACACCAAGGGACTCCGCCAGTCCTCAATCTCCAGGAACTGCCAGCGGTCGGGCAAATCTAGGGATGCTGGCGACGCTATGGCAGGCATATCACCATCTATACCCCAAGTTGGCGGAAACAAAGACTGTGCCAGGATCGGGCTGGTATCATACTGCAATTATACTCACAGCTCTCACGAACCGCAATTGGCGCCGTCGAACTTGCGCTTGGGCCAATCGGACTTAGAATTCAGGGGCAGGATCGTCAGGTAATGATCGAAAAGGAACCGCGCTTCAAGCTGCCTCACCAGGGCGGTGGGTATGCGCTGAAGGGTATGCTATGACAGAAAACCATCAATCGTCGCAGCCAACCATTGTGGATACCACCGAGAGCCCTTGTGCCACGCTGGCTCCGGTCCCCTTGAACGCCGTGCATCTCAGCGACGGGTTCTGGGCCACCCGCCGAAAAATGACGTTGGAAACAACCATCCCGACCCAATTTGAACAGCTGGAAGTGACCGGCCGCTTTGATAACTTCCGGCGTGCCGCCGGCGCGCTGGCGGGGGATTTCCAGGGTCTGGCCTTCAACGACAGTGACGTCTACAAATGGCTCGAGGCCGCAGCGTGGGCTTTGGCAACGGGGGAGAATGCAACGCTGCGTGCTATGGTCGATACAGCTATTGCGTTGATAGCCGAGGCTCAGGACCCCGACGGGTATCTGAATACCTATTTTGTTGGCGACCGAGAGGCTGAACGGTGGCAGAATCTGCGCGACCAGCACGAGCTCTACTGCGCCGGGCACCTCTTCCAAGCCGCGGTGGCTCACTATCGAGCGACCGGTGAGCAGCGTATGCTGTCCATCGCGCGCCGGCTTGCCGACCTGATCTGCGAGACCTTCGGCCCCCACGAGGGCCAACGCCCAGGTGTCCCAGGCCATCCAGAGGTGGAGATGGGACTAGTTGAGCTAGCTCGCGCCTCCGGCGAGACTCGATATCGCGACCAAGCTACCTACTTCCTCGATGCGCGCGGGGGAGGGCTGATCGGGGGACAGGCCTACCATCAAGATCATACGCCGTTTGTGGCATTGGATCGCCTGACCGGTCACGCCGTGCGGGCGCTCTATCTGAGCGCCGGAGCCGCCGATCTCCTGGCTGAGTGCGGCAAACCGACATTGAGTGAGGCGCTGACTCGGCTTTGGGACCAGATGTGCGCGCGCCAACTCTACGTCACAGGTGGCTTGGGCGGTCGTCACCACGGAGAAGCTATTGGCGCCGACTATGAGCTGCCTAACGCGCGGGCTTACGCCGAGACCTGCGCCGGCATCGCCAACGTAATGTGGGCTTGGCGGATGCTACAGCTTGACGGCAAAGCCACATACGCGGATCTGATGGAGCGAGCTCTCTATAACGCCGTCCTGCCTGGCATCTCCCTCGACGGGAGCGCTTACTTCTACGTGAATCCGCTCGCCAACGACGGCGAGCCTGAGCCGGGCGAAGGGCCTTACCGGCGCCAACCCTGGTTCCGCTGCGCCTGCTGTCCACCGAACATCGCCCGCGTCCTGACCCAGCTTCCTGGCTACCTGTACGGCATCTCTGAAGATACCATCTGGGTACACCACTTCGCTGCGACGGAGGCCGAGATCAGGCTAGCGGACGGCCGGTTGATCAAGCTAATCCAGCGGACCCGCTACCCGTGGAGCGGGCAGGTGATCATCGATGTACTAAGCCCTGGAGAATTTACACTCAATATCCGCATTCCCAGCTGGTGCGAGACCAAGAACGAGGCGCTGCAGCCAACGGTCAGCGTCAATAACGGCGGCTGCCCCGGTGACGTCACCCCTGGCAGTTACACGAGGCTGCAGCGCATCTGGGCCGTCGGAGACACCGTATGCGTGACGCTGCCTATGGGTGTGCGACGTATCACGGCCCACCCTTACGTTCTGGAGAACACCGGGCGAGTGGCGCTGATGCGCGGGCCGCTGCTCTACTGCTTGGAGCAGAGCGACCACCCTGGTGTAGATCTGCGGGACATCGTCCTTCCCCGCG
>PWVB01000297.1 GCA_003562365.1 Anaerolineae bacterium | reverse complement strand
CAAAACGTTGCGGGTTGAGGTGCACAACGATCCTCGACGTCGCTGGCAGCCTCGCACACCAGCCATGGCTGCCGAACTCACGGATCATATTTGGACTGTTGAAGAGCTACTAACTGCTGTTACAACTCCCAACAACACTTAAGAGGGGGGTTACCCGATGCGCACCGAACCGATCTCGCTGCTGGCGCTCACAACAACACGGGGTTCCACCCTGGTGGCATCCTCATTAGGACAGACGCTGCATCACTGCTACGCCATTGTGCCCGAGAAGCTGGACTTCGTGCCCACTGGCTGGATCTCCGCCTGTTACCGGTTGACATGTGGCGACGGCACCTCCGCCTTCCTCAAGCTGCAACCGCTCGATGGCTTTCAACCGCTGGCAGCCAGTGCTCCCGACTTCTACCTTCCGCTGACCCGTCAGTTGGCAACTCGCGGCATCTTGCCGCACATTGCCTATCCGTTGCCGACGGTCGATGGCGCGCTCTGGACAGCATGGGAGGGGTGGCGGGTGATCCTCTACAATCACGTCCCGGGTCGGGTGGTCGGGCACGCCGGCATGACCGACGCGGTAGTGCGCCAACTGGCGGAGCTGTTGGCGCGGCTGCACGGCGCCACGACGGCGCTGTTGCTGCGGGCCCCCTTGGCGGAGACCTTTGAGCTTGCCTGTGAGGCGCCTTTGCGGGCAGCGCTGACGGTGCTGGCGCACCAGGGCGCCGAGGCAACGGCGGGGCAGCGGGCGCTTCGGACGCTATTGGTGCCACGACGTCGGTCAACCGCTAGTCCAGTATCCGCGCACCTGGTGCGGCTGCGGCTCCTGCAGGCCCAGGCTAGAGCAGCAGCGCATCCCTTCGTCGTCTGTCACGCGGACCTGCACGGGGAGAACCTGATGCTGGATGCTGCGGGTCGCCTTTATATTCTAGATTGGGAGGGCGCCATCCTGGCGCCTGTCGAGCAGGATATGATCTTCTTCGCCGGCGAACCGACCTTCGATACGGCCTTCCGCCCGGCCTATGAAGCGTTGGCGGGTCCGCTGAAGCTCGACGCGGCGTTGCTAGACTTCTACTGGCTGCGGCGCGGACTGGACGACGTGGCCGATTGGGTGTTGCGGATCATGGCTGGCGATGGCAGCACGGCGCGGGACGAGGCTGATCTGGTGGAGATTGCCGACTGCCTTGCCGGGCTCGCGGACAGCTGAGGCGGGGAGAGAAAAGGAACCTGTCGCGGTATGAACCGTTGGCTTTGACCCGTAAAGGTCAAGTGGGAACCTGCTGGGCGGGTCGACCTTGCCCGAGGGCTGGTGTCGCCGCGCCAGACCCGGCATCCCTTTATTATCAGTTGCTGGGTCAACCCCTTCGCGGTTCACACTCACGACAGGCACCTAATAGGTTACCAGATCGCTGGAAGCTGACAAGTGCAGATCGCTTGAGGGCGCCTTGGCAGTCGTGGCCTTTCTGTTCTTGAGGCACAGTTTGGAGTCTCACAGACGAAGACGAGTGGTCTCTGCCCCAAGAGCTGAGATGAACCTGTTTGGTGACATCATGTGAGGGTGCGTTGCGTGGCCGACTTGGTTGATGAAGGACATGTGAGTGCACGCCCGTCCCCAGGCCCCCGCTGGGCGGCGTTGGGGTTGCTGCTTTTGGCTGTCGTGTTGCGGCTTTGGGATCTGGGTGGGCAAAGCTTCTGGTACGATGAGGCCTACAGCTGGTGGCTCGCCACGCAGCTCACCCCTGCTGGGTCGCTGGCATCGAGCCTGCGAGAGTTCATCCCCCCGCTGACCTATTTCGTCTGGCGTGGGTGGGCTGCGTTGGCTGGTGCCTCGGAGCTGGCGCTGCGGGTCTCTTCGGCGCTGCCCGGGGTCCTGGCAGTGGCCGCCGGGGCGCGCCTGTGCGCCCGGCTGACCCGGCGGCGCAGTGGCATGTTGGCGGCGCTGGCCCTCTTCGCCATCGCGCCGCCGCTGGTCTGGGCCGCCCGCGAGATGCGCATGTACGCACAAACGCTGGCCCTCGTGCTGTTGGCTGCAGTGGCGCTTTTGGAGGTGCTTTATGGCTCGGCGCGGCGGCGACGGGCCTGGGCCTGGATCTGGGGTGTGCTGGCGCTGGCCTCACTCTACGCGCTAGTGCTGAGCGCCTTATGGTTGCTGGGGCTGGGGATTTTTGCCGCGTCGGTTCTCTTGCTCGATGGGGCGCCAAGATCGGGGTGGCGTGGAGAGCGGGTGAGGGTGTTGCTGGCCCCCACGCTGCTCGCTGGTCTCCTCTATCTGCCCTGGCTGGTGCCCGCGCTGGCAGAGCTGGGGGAGAACGTCGGCTATTGGCCTGGCACGCTGCCGGCGGGCGGCTTCTTCGCCCGGGCCTTCCAGGGCATTACTGTTTTCAGGTTCTGGACCTGCGAGCCAGCGGCGCAGCGCATAGGCACGGTCATAGTGCTATTCGCGGTGTTGGCGCCGGTGCTGGTGGTTCCGCTGCGGTACGCAAGCGGTAGACGCGGGGCGGGTGGCGGTCATTCGCCCCTACCGCTCCTGAAAGGGCAAAAACATCGACTGGCCGATCCACTTCGGGCGACGCGCTTTCTGCTGTGTGTCGGCGGGGTGCCCCTGCTGCTGATGAGCGTGCTCCTGCGCCGGATGCCTAAGTGGGATCTGCAGCACGCGGTGCTCTTCGCGCCGCCCCTCTATATCGCATTGGCGGCCGCGGGGAGTGGTCTGGTGGGCGTAAGCTCCCATCGCCGGGGCGGATTGCGTCGGCTGGGCGTTCTGGCACTGGGCGCAGGTTTGGGGCTGGTGGTGCTGAGCCTCGGGCTAGCGACCAGAGCACAGCTGATCGATCCTAACTACCGGCGTGACGATTGGCGTAGCTTGGTTGCCTATGTGGCGGAGCAGCGACAGCCGGATGATGTGGTCATCATCGGGGCCGGCTTTGCCTATCCTGCTTGGGCCTACTATGCTCGTATGCATCCACAGCTTGTGGCTCACAGCCGACCCGGTTCGGAGGCCCTCGTACGCCTGCCAGACGATCCCTTGCTCGACGTACGCAATGTGCTGGATTACGCCACGACGGCGCCGGTGCTCAACGTCGTTCTCCCTGGGGCCAACGGCGTCTGGCTGGTGGGATGGCTTGACCACGTGACCGATCCGACAGGGATCGTGGCGACGCTGTTGGAAGAGGTTGGGACACCGCAGGTGGTGCCCGCCTTTCACGGCTTGCAGCTGCAGCGCTTCGTGTTGGAGGCAGTGCCAGCTTTCCCCGCCCTGCCGGCGACGACGCCGCTGCCGGCGGGCGGTCCGCTGCCGGCCCTAGCGCCCGGGCTGCATCTCTGGGGCGCTAAGCTGCCGTCGGTGCCGGTTTCTGCCGATCGGCCGTTGGCGGTAAGAACGTGGTGGACCATTGCGGACGCAACCGCCCATGCAGGCAGGGTCTACCAGGGGACGCTGCGGATCTACGACGGCCTGGGACACCTTTGGGCCCGGCACGACGCGCCTCCTGGCGGTGGCGACTACCGTCCCGAGCGCTGGCCTGTTGAGAGCCTGGTCTTGGGCCGATTCGACGCGCTGTTGATGCCCGGCGCGCCGCCGGGAGTCTACACGGCGACGCTGGCGCTCTATGAGGTCGGCGCGGCGGGCCTGGGCGCCGTCTCTCCGGAGCTCACCTTGGGGCAGGTGCGTGTCGCGCCGCCGGTTGTGCCGCCCCCGGTGCCCGCAGCGATGGCGGCGGTTGAGACGGTGCGCGACAGCGGCCTAGCCCCGCTACGGCTACTGGCTGCGAGCACAGCGCAGGCGACGCTGCGGCCCTGCGAGACGCTCGGAGGACGGCTCTTCTGGGAGGTCATAGACCCGCTGACGGTCCCCTTAGTAGTGCGTGTGACGTTGGGCGTGGAGACTGTCGAAGTGGATCTGGCGGCAGACTTCGGAGCCGTTGATTGGCGACCGGGAGAACGTTCTGTGACGCCGTTCCGGTTGCCTGTCGACTGCCGCGCGCTACCCTACGGCGCTGCGGAGCTTGAGGTAGCGCTGCTGGACTTGTCCGGAGAAGCCTTGGGTGTTTGGCGCGGTCCACCCGTCGCGATCGCGGTCCAGCGTCTTTTTTCGCCCCCGGCGGCCCTGGCAGTCTCTCCCCTGACCGCGTTCGGGGCTCTTGATGGTTCCGGGGACGTGTATGCAACGCTGTTGGGCTACACTCTTCAGCCGCCGGAGGTGCGTGCCGGCGAGCCGTTCAGCGTGACGCTGGTCTGGCGGGCCGGAGAGGCGCTGTCAGATGTGCCCTATACCGTCTTCGTGCATCTCACACCGCTGGACGAACCGGGGCCGGTGCTGGTCCAGCATGACGGCTGGCCGGCGCGGGGGCAGAAGCCGACCTACACTTGGGTTGCCGGCGAGGTGGTCGTTGACTCCCATCCGCTCGATCCGCTGCCGCGCGGCAACTACGCCGTACGTGTGGGGCTCTACAGACCAGACGGGATGCGGTTGCCGGCGGCGGCGCCCCAGGGTACGTCGGTGTATGATGACACGGTGATGCTGACGACGCTGGAGGTTCGGTGAGCGAGTCTGATGTTGAGCCGTCGGCGTTCCTATGCTCGGAGGCTTCTCCGGCACGTTACGTCGGGGCTATCTCCCACCGAGCCGCGGTCCACGACAGAGGTCGGTGGGCTCAATCCTGGTCACGGTGGGCGGTGAGGGGGCCGCGGTAGACCCCGGGCTCCGAGCCTTCTATGGGGATGGCGCCGACGGTCTTGGCGTAGAAGCCCGTGGGTCCGGCCCAGCCGATGGCCGCGTAGGCGTAGCCCTCCGCCTTCATCGCGTGGAGGGCGGCCAGCAGCAGAGCCGTGCCGATGCCGCGCCCACGATAGTCCTCGCGCACGCCGGTGGGCCCGAAGAGTCCCAGGGCGGCGACATTGTAGCATGCGAAGCCCAGCAGCAGTTCCGGCGGTTGCGCATAGGGATTGCCCTCGGCAGGCGGTCGGCGCTTTTCTACCGCGAGGTAGCAGCTCGCCGGATAACGCTGGATCGCCACCCGGCACTCACGGCCCCAGGTCTCCGAGAAATGCTGGCGCGTCCAGTCGGTCACCAGATCCTGCTCAGTGGCGTGGGCGCGGCGGATCTCGATCGCCTGCTTGGCTAGGCGGGCACGATGCGGCGCCAGCGGTGGCAGGGTGTAGAGCTTCACCAGCATATCGGCCATCGCTCTCTCCTTGGTCTTCTGTATGTGAGGCCCTGACTCAGAGCGCCAGGGCAAAATAGACGTTTCCCTGCGCCTGGTGTGTGATCTGAAAGGCGGCAGTGTATGTCTCGCCTGCGTGCACGTAGGTCAGGGGCTGCTGGTAGAAGGCGATGGCGTCGCACCAGGTCGCCGTCGTCTCCAGGACGACGCACCGATATCCCTGACCCCGAGCGGCGGCGACAAGGGCTGCTAGAATCCGGCGACCGATGCCGCGGTGCCGCAGTCGCACGTCGACGGACATACGGACGATCTCTGCGGTCTGTGGGCTGCGGCGCACCAGCGTGCCGGTGCCGACGACTTCGTCGCTGAGGGTGCTGTCGGAGACGGCGACGAGTATTGTCGCTGCGGCGTAGGTGGCGGCGATGTCGTCGAGGTCCCGGTTCCGCTTGGCATCGAGCGTACCCCAACGCTCCTCAAGTCCGGCGAGAATGAGGGCTCTGACAGCGGCCTGATCCTCGGGACGGAAGGGTCGAAGGGAAACGTTGAGGCCTGATGTTAGCGACCTGCGTGCACATCCAGGTTTGGCGGCGTTCATCTTGTTCGGTACTCTGATCCACGTAGCTGCAGCGCCGCCAACCTAAGACACCCGCGCCGTTGGGGCGCGGGCGTCTCGCGGTGGACTGTCACTTCTGGTTTGCGACAGCGACGGCCCGGGTGTAGACGATGAGGATGCCCCATACTACGATGTAGATGATCCATAGACCTCGCTGCAGCGGCTGCGACGTATAATAACCGACCCTCAGGATATGGTAAAGCGAAAAGCCCATAATGGCAACGGCGAGGATATCGTGCAGCCAGATCCACGTCGTTTTGCCCATATTGAGCTTGGCGCGCCAGACGCAGGTGGCCACAATGATCATCGTGAGTAGCAGGGCTAACACCCCGGCGCGCAGGCGCCAAACGCCGCCGAGGAGATCGAAAGCCAACAGGTAGCGCGGATTGCCGAGCATCAGGATTACCGGATGGGCCACCACCAGGTAGAAAGCCGCCAGCGAGAGCTGGATGTGGAAGTTGAGCAGCGCAGCGCGGCCGAAGATGTCGGTCAGGAACGGTAGCCGCGCCATAGGCACGAACTGCCAGCCCATCAGCGCGAAGCCGAGAAAGCCGAGGCCCACAGCCCCGTCGCGCCAGAGTTGACGGCTGGCCGGCTGCGGCGCCAGCAGCATGATCAGGATCGGGGCAGCGGTGCCCAGGGCGAAGAGCACGATCAGTGCCGGTTTACGAATTTGGTCCATGCAGGAGCTCCTTTCGAGTGTCGACCGTGATGGGTCACGCCGATTTGCCTACTTGGCGATCATCCTCTATGATCAATATAGATGAGGTTTGGGAAACCGCAAAATCGGTGAGTGACAGGTCGGATTTGCAGCGCTGTCCTGCACTGGAGCCGACTTAGCACGAAAGGGAGGGCGATTGATGACTTGGGGCAAAATAGTAGTAGTGGCGGCGGCGGCGGCGCTTCTGGTGGCGATTGGCTTTGCCTCCGTTTCTTTTCTGCAGCCAGCCGAGTCGCTGGAGGCGATTCCGGGCCAGTGGACGGAGGCCGGCCACGCCGATACAACCTCTCTGTCGTTTACCTATTGGGATGACGACGACCCTCCGGTGATTCCGGTGGGCTGTGCCCAGTGCCATAGCCTCTACGGCTTTTTAGACTACCTGGGTCTGGACGGGAAGACTCCGGGCCAGGTCGACGAGCCGGCGCACATCGGTAGCGTAATCTACTGCTATGCCTGTCACAACGATGCCGCCCAGACGCGGACCAGCGTGGTCTTCCCCGGCGGTGCCGAGGTAACCAGACTGGGATGGGAGTCTATGTGCCTGAGCTGCCATTACGGTAGGCAGTCGACCGTCAGTGTCAACGAAGCGACGGCGGGCGTGGAGGCAGACACCGTCTCGGAGGAGCTATCCTTTCTTAATGTTCACTACGGGGTCGCTGCGGCTACGCAGTACGGTAGCGAGGTGGCGGTAGGTTACCAGTACCCGGAAAGGGTATATGTCGAACGCTATCGGCACGTGGAAAACTGGGAGACCTGTATCGACTGTCACAACGCCCACAGCACCCAGATCTCGGTGGAGGATTGCGCGGCCTGCCACGCTAACGTCGTTGAGTACGACGACATCTATGCGATTCGCGAAGCGACCACCGACTACGATGGTGATGGCGACGTGCAGAAGGGCATCAAGGCCGAGATCGAGACGTTCCATACGACACTCTATGACGCGATCCTGGCCTATGCCGATGATGTCGTCGGGGTCCCGATGATCTACGCCGACCAGTTCCCCTACTGGTTCTCCGTGGACCCCGAAACCGACGGTGAGCCGGATCTGTCGGAGTTGGGCTTTGCGGACCGCTACCAGTCGTGGACACCGCGGCTGTTGCGGGCAGCTTACAACTACCAATTTGTGAAGAAAGATCCAGGGGCCTTCACGCACAATCCTGAGTACGCGCTGCAGGTGCTCTACGATTCGATGGAGGATCTGGCCGAACGTGTGCCGGTGGCGATGGATGCTTACACGCGGCCCTGAGGCCGGCTAGGAGTTGAGGATGAAGCTAACGGTGAAGCTGTTCGCGACACTACAAAAGTATGCGCCCGACGGGGAGAAGGCCGGGCAGCCCTTTCAGGTCACGCTGCCGGAAGGCAGCACTGTCGGCGATCTGATGGACGAACTAGAGATTCCGCGGGAGGCTTTTCACATCGCCTATGTGGATGGGCGGGCCTGCCGGGAGGACTTTGAGCTGCAGCCGGGCACCGAAGTGGGGCTCTTTCCCCCGGTGGGGGGGGGCTGATGCAGATCGACGTCCGGCTCTACGGACGCCTGGCCCGTTACGGCGGCAGCGATAGTGACATTGTCGCTCAGGTGGAGGCCACGCTGCCGGAGGACAGCACTTTAGGTGATCTTCTGGCGCATTTGGAGATGCCCACTGAGGTCCGCGGCATCACCTTCATCAATGGCAATTTGAGCGCGATGCCCGGACTTCAGCCCGATCTAGACCATCGCCTGGAAGATGGCGATCGGGTGGCTCTCTTCGATCCGCGAAGCATGTGGCCCTTTCAGTACCGCCACGACGTGGCGCAGCTGGCAGAGTTTCGGACGGCGGTCGAGGCGCGGGAGGACGGTGGTTTGCGCTCGCGCTATGATGCTGCAACAGAGGAGGAGGCAGCGTAGCCGAACGCCCGCCCGTTGTAGCGTGTATATAAGCTGTTTCTGCAAGATCCCGGCTGTAGGCCGGGATCTTGCGTCTTATCTGTCTGCCAAACCGTCGCGATGGCGGCTCTTCTGCGCGGGCCTTTGATAACGTACCTGCACCCCAAACGCCGTGGGAGCGGGTGCGCACGCTGGTTCAGGGGCGGGTTTGTGCGATCCCCAAACCGGCGTAGACTGGGGCCGCACTCAGATCGTTGTCACGTCGATGCGTATCGACGCGGGGCGTAGCAGATAAGGGGGCACTGTGGTTGCAGCGTACTGGCACCGGATCCGGGGATTGCGGCGCGAGGTATGGATCGTGCTGACGGCCCTGATGGTGCGGGGCTTCACCTGGATTGGGCTCACCGACACGCTGCTGAGCCTCTACCTGGTGCGTATGGGCTACGGCCCAGCATTCGTTGGGGTGTCGGCGGCAGTCCACAATCTGGGTTATGCTTTAGCGGCGATGCCCGGCTCAGCTTTGACCCGGCGGCTAGGACCACGCCTGGGTATGGTGATCGGGACGCTTGGCTGGGCGATCGGTTTGGGCTTGTTCTCACTGGCTGATCTGCTGCCAATGGGATGGCAGCCCGCCTGGATCATCATTACACGGCTGCTAGCGGCGGCGGGTTTGGCGCTGGACGCGGTAAGTGCCCAGCCCTATATGGCTGATATGACGACGCCAGAGGAGCGGCCTTACGCCTTTGCGCTGGCGCTCTCGCTGAGCCCGCTGGGCGGTTTTCTCGGCAGCCTAGCTGCAGGCCTGCTACCGGCACTGCTGGTGGGGCTGGGGGTGAGGGCCTTTGGCCCGTCGCTGGCCGATGCCCGTCCCTACGGCGCTACGCTGATCATCGGGATGCTGGTCTACGTGCCGCTCCTAGCGCTTTTGCTGACCTTGCCCAAACCCGGCAGTGTTGATGGGGTAGGCGTGGAGAGCGCTCCCGGCGCGGGCGATGCCGAAGTGACGCACCGTTGGAGCCGACGCGCTGGCGCGCCGATGGCACTCTTCGTCGCGGTGGCCTTTATCTGTGCCCTGCGGGTCGGGGGAGAGTTCACGGCGCGCACCTTTTTCAGCGTCTACCTGGATGCAACCTGGGCGGTGCCCACCCTTCAGATTGGTGGCGCAGTGGCGCTCGCCAGTTTGCTGACCATTCCGGCGCCGCTGGTGACCCCAGCGTTAGTGGCGCGCTGGGGGCGGGCTTGGACTATCGCTGTGGGAGCGCTGGGTGTGGCGGGGGCGATCTTGCTGCTGGGGTTGGTCGGCCATTGGCGGTTGGCTGCCGGCGCTTTT
>PWVB01000030.1 GCA_003562365.1 Anaerolineae bacterium | reverse complement strand
TGTGCCGGTTCTGTGGTTGCATCAACTCTGAGTTGAAGTTGTCAGACAGAGAATGGACTTGTGATGGTGGCGCGGTGCTAGACAGAGATCGGAACGCCGCCTTGAACATTGAGAGGCCGGCATTAAAGATGGTCGCCGGGGTGGGTTCACGGAGACCTAAAATGCACGGGGAGCAGATATCAGACTCTTCGGAGCAATCTGCGTCGAAACGTGAAAATATGGCTGAAGAAAGGCAGCCTTCCAAACCGTGTCAAGTTGGCACAGTTTGGTAAACCAGGAGACATGAGCCAGGATAGAAGAGTCGTGGATCTGGACCACATTCGCGAGGTTAAAGCGCGGTACGAATCCGAGTTGCTCAGCAAGGCCAATGTCGTCAGTGTCGGCATCGGACTTCCCCTGCGCGATGGAGAGCCTGTCGCCGAGCCCGGGATCGTCGTCAGCGTGACCCACAAAGTGAAGGCCAATGAGCTCGCTCCCCAGGACCTCATTCCTCAGCAGCTCGACGATGTCCGGGTCTGGATCGAAGCCGTGGACCGCCCTCACGCTATCAACAATTAAGACGCTCAACCTGATTAGGTAACCGTGTTGCGGCAGCAAGCTGTGCCGATTTTGGGCATCTGGCTGCACCGCTACCGCTTACCCCAGGAACACCGCAGACGCCACCAGCAAGGAGAAAAAGGATGGACTACAGTGTTCTCAAGAACGCCCGTACCGTCTACCGGCAGACGTTAGGGGACCTCTTCCAACGCCGGCACGTTGTCGCCTGCGGACTGGGTTACAAGATCCGCGATGGGAAACAGAGCACCGAGCTGAGCCTGGTCGTCTCCGTCACGCGCAAAGTACCCCGGTCGGAGCTTGCCGAGGCTGACGTGATCCCGCAGAGCGTATCGGGATTGACTACCGACGTCGTCGAGACGGGGCGTCTCCATGCCTATATGCCAGAGAACCCTCGCGCCCGCCATCGACCGGCCCCGGCAGGCACCTCACTGGGGCATCGGGACATCACCGCCGGAACCTTTGGTCTACTGGTGCACCGTGAGGGACGAGCCTACATTCTCAGCAACAACCACGTCATCGCCGACAGCAATGCGGCCAGAATCGGAGATCCCATCTACCAACCAGGGCCCGCCGATGGAGGCACGGCAAATGATCAGATTGCTACACTCTTCGAGATGCAGCCCTTGGACTTCGGGGACAATCCGGCCGAGTGCGACATAGTAGAAAAGCTAGCCGCGCTGCTGAACCTGCTGGCAAGCTGGACCGGCTCCACCCACCGGCTGCAACCGGTGAAGCGCACGCCGGGGCTGAACTCAATGGACGCGGCGCTGGCACTCCCAGATCAACCGAGCCTGGTCAGACCGGAGATAATGGGGATCGGTCTCCCCAGCGGCATGGCTCCCCCATTCCTGGGTCAAAGAGTGCAGAAGATGGGCCGGACCACGGGCCTGACACAGGGAATCGTCACCCAGATTGATGTCACCGTCAACGTGGATTACGCTGGGCGTACGGCTCGCTTCAGGGATCAAGTCTTCACCGGCCCAATGAGCAGTCCCGGGGACTCCGGCTCAACCATCCTCGACATGGAACGCCGCGTCGTTGGGCAGCTGTTCGCCGGCTCTGAGCGGGTGACGATCTTCACCCCAATCACACCGATTCTGGATCGCTTTGGCGTAGAGTTGGTCACCTCTAGCCAACCGTAGACGATGCCCACCCAATGAGCCCAATTTCACTCGGCGTGAGGAACCGATCTGCCTAAGCGTCGCCCTCGACATAGTCATCCTCGTCATCATCGGAGGTATTGATCTCCATAGGGATCCGGTCCAGATCGACCAGCTTCTGGCGGATGAGCGTCTCCAGCTTATCAGCAAAGTCGGGATTCTCCTTGAAATAGGTTTTGGAGTTCTCCCGTCCCTGGGCAAAGTTCTCGTCATCGTAGTAGTAGTAAGAGCCACGCTTGTCCAGGATACCCAGATCCAGGCCCACATCCAGCAGGTCACCCTCCCGACTGATTCCTTCACCAAACATAATATCGAACTCCGCAACCCGGAAGGGCGGGGCAACCTTGTTCTTGGTCACCCGAACCCGGGTAGTGTGCCCCACGACCTCACCCTGGTACTTGATCGAACTGATGCGTCGGACATCCAACCGAACCGAGGCATAGAACTTCAATGCGCGACCACCGCTGGTGGTCTCTGGAGAGCCAAAGAGCACACCGATTTTCATACGCAGCTGATTGGTGAAGATCATCACAGCGTTGCTCTGCTTGATCGCGCCGGAGAGCTTACGCAGTGCCTGGCTCATCAGTCGAGCCTGCAAGCCGGGGTGCGAATCGCCCATCTCTCCCTCGATCTCGGCTCGGGGCACCAGCGCCGCGACTGAATCGATGACGATTACGTCCACCGCGCCGCTGCGTACCAGCGCCTCGGCGATCTCCAACGCCTGCTCTCCGGTATCCGGCTGGGAGATATAGAGGCCTTCAACATCGACACCACACTGTGCCGCATAGCGAGGATCCAGGGCGTGCTCCATATCGATAAAAGCAGCCACACCGCCGAGTCTCTGGACCTCGGCCACGATATGCTGAGCGATCGTGGTTTTGCCCGAGCCCTCCGGACCATAGACCTCGGTGATACGCCCGCGCGGCAAACCACCGACGCCCAAAGCAATATCCAGAGCCAGCGACCCGGTGGGCACAACCTCCACATTGAGATGTGAGGCATCACCCAGGCGCATTAACGCGCCATCTCCGAAACGGCGCTTGATCTGCGCAACGGTCTGCTCCAGTGCCTTCTCACGTCCATCTGCCATCGTATCCCTGGTTTACCAAGCTATGCCAACTGACACAGCTTGGAAGGCCGCCTTTCTTCGACCATATGTTCCCGTGCCATCGCAGATTGCTCCCAAGAGTCTCCCCCCGCGCTATGCGCGTTTTAGTTGTCCGTGAATTCACACCGGCCAACATCCTCAGTACTCGCCACTCGATGTTCTGTGCGGCGTTTCGGTCTATGTCTGCCACAGTTTGGCACATTTCTAATCAGCAGTTGCCACATCTCTAACCTGCTCTCAGGGATGCATTCAGCGCCTGCTTTTCAGCTTTCACGATCGAGGATGGATGTCATCAGCGCGACCGAGACATTCACCATTATAGCACAGGTGTTCTAAAAACACAATAGGTTTTGGGGCACGGCCGATCAGCTTGGAATCTAGCCGAGCTTATACGGGCCGGAGTTCACCTCTTTCGTCTTCGACGCTCGCCAGACGATGGACCCACCGCCCCCGCTCCCCCGAGATAGGGCGGTACCTTCAGCTCGAAGATGGTGCTGCGGGAAACATCCATAAAACGGATGCTCAGCTTCGGGTCCAAGTCTTCCATCGATGCTACGGTGGTGATCACCGTCGGCAACCGGCTCACGTAGCGGTGGTTGATCAGCTGAAACAGCTTCTCCTTGGCCCACGGCGTCGCACTCTCGGTACCCAGGTCGTCCAGCACCAAGAGCGGGGCACGGCGCACGTCCTCAAATCGGCGATCCAGAGATCGGTTGCTGTGTGGACTGAAAGCAGCGCGCAGATAATCCAGCAGATCCGGCACGACGACAAGCAGCGCCGACTGTCCAAGCCGCTCGCGTTCGTTAGCTATGGCAGCCGCAAGATGCGTCTTGCCGACGCCATAGGAGCCAGTGAAGACGATCCACCCTTCGGGATCAGCTGCATAGGTCCGGGCAAGGGACAAGCCATTTGCCAGGTTCTGAACTGCAGGCTTGTCCAGTTCCTGACGTCGGAGATCGAAGGTGTCAAAGGTCATCTCCGAATAGTAAGGCAACGTGTTAAGATTGGCTGCTGGGCGATCGCCGCCGCCGAGCCGGAAATCCGGCGCCAAGATGGTCACGATCTCTACCAAACTCGGATCCGCCAGCCGCGAACGCAGACGCGGTTCGATGCGCTCTAGTTCATTGTTAGTCGTGATGACGGTAGGAAGACGGGCCATATAACGGTAATTCAGCAACTGAAAGAGCTTCTCCAAGGCAAAAGGCGTGGCATTCTCGGTGCCCAGATCATCTAGAATCAACAGGCGGGTGGTGCGTACCTGCTCGAAGCGATCACTGTAGGGCTGCGAAGCAGCAGGAGAGAACGCTGACCGCAGATGGTCCAGCAGATCCGGCACCGTCACAAACAGCGGCAGCGTGCCACGCCCCAACGCTGCGTTCGCGATCGCCGCGGCAAGATGCGTTTTCCCCGATCCGTATCCGCCAATCAACAGCAGCCACCCATCGGGATCGCCAGCGTAAGCCAACGCCGTCTCATAGGCATGGTGCAGGTTGCGCTGCCGCTCCGGCGAAAGCCCGTGGCCATCGGGATTAAAGGATTCGAAGGTGAATCGCTGCAGTGCCTCCAGATTGCTCAAGCCACGCAAGGTATCGGACCGTTGGGCCTCAATCTCCTCCATACGACAGGTACAGGGAAAGAGCTTGCCGAAGTGCGGATGACCGACAGGCACATCCAAGCGGACATAGCCCACTCCACGGCAGATCTCGCACTCTGGATCGCCGATACCCGACGGACTCTCCGCTGCCGAGGGCAACGAAACGTCAGTGGTGGACGATTCTTTCGGAGGCGTCTCGGATGTAACGCCGTGTCTCGGACTCCCGAGAGTTCCGGTCAGTTTGATCCCCAGCTCGTTGGCCAGTTCTTCGATCGATTTCATCCCGTCCTTCAGACTGCCATCGCTCCAGTATGGCGAGAATATACTTCCAGTTACGCTTGTTCAGCCGCACCGCCTCACGAAAGGCCGCTTCGATCCAAGCCGCTGGATACGTCGCCTCGGCCTCCATCAGGTCCTCAGTCAATAGCGCCGTCAAGGGACCGACATTCTGCTCATACAAGGCAAAGATGTTGGGCGTCGTCTCCACGACCGCTCGCCTAGGGCTGGTTCCCCGCTCCATTGCGGCGACGGCAGCTCGACCGCGAGGACTGTTAGCGAAGTAACGCACCTCCGGCTCTTCCTCCGCGGCCTCCCATGGCGCCGCCAACAGGATCCTGTGGTCCACGGCCTTTTCCAGAGCCGCCTGGAGGCGCATCTCAAAGTCACCGCCGGCCAGTGCTGCCCGCACAACGGGCTCAGCGCGCAGTTCCTCGCACGTGATCCAGGGGGCCGCGTCCGACTGCATCTCCGCCAGACGCCACAGGACCAGCAGCACCACCTTCAGCTCATCAAGATCCTGGATGTGCGGCACAAGGTCCGTAAAGGTAAACTCTGGCAGAGGAACCGTGGCCAAGCCTCCCTCCGGAAAGCCCGCAAACCGATAGTCGTGCCGTGGATCTCCCATCACATAACCCCATAATCCTCAGGCGCAACCCTGGTGGCCACGTCGGCAAACTGGGTCAATCGCTTGTTGAAATAGAGCTGTACGCTACCGGTTGGTCCACTGCGATGCTTAGAGATCATAACATCGGCGACGTTAGGATTCTCCGTATTCTCATTGTAGAGCTCGTCGCGGTAGATAAACATCACAATGTCGGCATCCTGCTCCAGAGAGCCGGACTCCCGCAGGTCAGAGAGGACCGGGTGCTTATCCTGACGCTGTTCGACAGCACGCGAGAGCTGCGACGCCGTCATCAACGGCACATCGATCTCCCGCGCCAATCCCTTTAGCGAACGTGAGATATAGGAGACCTCCTGGACGCGATTGTCGGTGCGAAAATCCGAGTCCATCAACTGTAGATAATCGAGGAAGACGATGTCCAGCCCGTGCTCCGAAGCCATCCGCCGGCACTTCGTTCGAAGCTGAAGCACCGTAATAGCAGGAGTATCGTCGATGTAAATGGGCAGTTCGGAGAGGTGGCCAATCGCTTCGGCAAAGGCCGGCCATTCCTCCTCTTTGAGCTGCCCCAGGCGCAGACGCTGCGCATCGATTCCACTGACCTGCGAGACCAAGCGCTGCACCAGTTGCTCTGCCGACATCTCCAGGTTGAACAGCGCCACCGTCTTGCGCGTCTCAGCCGCGTGTAAGGCGAAGGTTAGCATCAGGGACGTCTTTCCCACCCCGGGTCGGGCAGCCAAAATTAGCAGATCGGAGTTCTGAAATCCGCCCAGAACACGATCAAGATCCCGAAAGCCCGACGGCACCCCCATCAACTCGCCACGGTGCGCGTAAAGGTTTTCGATGTGATCGTAATAGCGAGGCACAATCTCCTGGATGGGCTGAAGGTCGCGCGTGGAGCGCTTTTGCGAGACACCAAACAGCGCCTTCTCCGATTGATCCACCACGTGATCGACCGGCAGCTTCTCATCATATGCCAAGCGCGCGATATCGCCTGCCGCATCCAGAAGCCGCCGGCGTACAGCGGTCTGTTCCACAATGCGCCCGTACGACTCTACATTGATCGCCGAAGGGACAGCGTTTATTAACTGAAGAACGTAGGCGTCCCCCCCCACGGCCTCAAGGCGATCCTGGTTAGCCAGCTCCGTCGTCAGCGTGAGAAAGTCAATCGAATCGCGCCGCTCGTGAACGCGGATGACCGACTCATAGATCCAACGGTGCTTCTGCAGGTAGAAGTCCTCAGCTTGAAGGAAGGGCAGGATGCGGAAGATCGCCTCAGGATCGATCAACAACGCGCCGAGAACTGCCTCCTCGGCCTCAATGCTGTGGGGAACGGTCTTATCCGGCATTGCCATAGCAGTAATCCAAATTCTGCCCACTGCCCCGCTTGGGACGGGCAGGCGGGCTCAGTTGTCTTGACTATCATCTATATCCAACGAGCTGAGAAAATCGCGAAAGACCCCGAGGTTCTCCAAGTCCGAGAGACTCTGCTTCATAATGTCCGGCTCGGGAACGACACCGGCCTCCTCCAGCACGGGCTCGTTCACGTAGATTGGAACACCGAGGCGCACCGCAATAGCAATCGCATCACTCGGCCGGGCATCGATCTCCAACTCATCGCTTCCCACCTCCATCACCAGTCGAGCATAGAAGGTGTTGTCAGCTAGGTCACTGATATGAATATAGAGCAAAACAGCGTCGAGCGTATCCAGAATACTCACAATCAGATCGTGCGTCAGCGGCCTGAGCACCTCGACACCTTTAGCCCCCACCGAGATCGCCTCAGCCTCGCAAGGGCCAATCCAAATCGGCAGATACCGCTCGCCGACAGCCTCCTTCAACACGACGATACGTTGCGACGATACCAAGCTGATCTGTATCGTCTCCAGGTTAACCTCAATCATGGTGTCCTCCCAGACTGTGCAGATCGGGCGGAGGGTAGCTAGACCCATTATACCCTGTGGCCCCGAGTGCTACAAGAACAGTCACCACTGGAATCGCAGGTAGATATAAGCGATCGTGTGCGATGGGGCCAGGCAGAAGCATATGATACGCGATCAATCCCACCAACAGTAGGGCAATCGAGCGTGCGTCTCGCAGTCGGAATGCCCCTCTCCCCCCGAGAAACCAGAGCCCCCCCCGGGCCAGCGTCAGCCCCCACCAGATCGCGCCGGCCAAAGGCGGGATAGACAGCACTCGCTGAGACCAGAAAACGGCAAGGGCATCACCCACCGCACCGCGAGCGAGGGACCATCCCATCCGCTGCCAGATGTCAGGCACAACCCCGGTGGCAGCCCAGTCCCGCTGCGTGATGATATGATACCATAGCCGGTGCCCAGAATCCAGAAGGCTGCGGATGACGCCGCGCAGGTGCGCGCGCAAGGCGGCTCCCGGATGGCGAAGCACCAGACTGCGGGCGGTTGAGGCGATCTCCCGTTTCTGCTGCAGCCGAGCGTCGCACTCAAGATCTGCGTCGGAAAACGAACGCCCCTCCATCTCCACTCCATCCCCCGCAGCCAGGCGGCTATAGAGATACTCCCAGGTCTCGGACCACGGCTCAGGGCGAATACCCTCCAGCTCCGCCAACGTCGCAACCGCGCTGACCCTTGCCAGATTCTCCTCAAAGGCTGTGGACAGAGCCAAACGACCGAGAACAAGGTGGTTTCGCAGAGCCCATGGGAAGATCAGAGCCGTAAACCCAACCCAGAAGAACAACGCCACACCACGCCGTTGGGGCGGCGAGAGGCATAGGCGTGCATCAAGCAAACGCAGGATCAGCAAGCCTCCAACAGCCAAGATGAGAAACTGGATGTTCGGCTTCGCCAGCAGAGCCAATGCCCAGAGGAACGCCGCGGCTACTGCCGACCGGCGCGAAGGTCGGCGGAACAGACGCACCGTCCAGTAAAGAGCCAGGGTCGAAAGTGGCAGCAGCAGGGTCTCCGACAACAGATATCCCGTATACCGCTGCGTCGTGCCATTGAGGGCGTAAAGCAGGCCGGCGAGCAAGGGCACACACAAACCTTCTGCGCTGCAACTGCTTCGCGAACCAACGGACTCCGCAGCCGAGCCCCTGCTCCCAACTGCCGCCAGCACGCCGCGAGCCAGAGCGATCACACTCGCCGCTGTCAGCACCTCCAACAGGAGTTGCACGGCAACTACTGCCCCCAGCTCACCGTTCCACAAAAGATAGCTGACACTGAGAAAGAGTGGATAAAGCGGCGTCCTGATCGCCGTGGGGCAGAATGGAGGCGACCAACCAATCGCAAAGCCGCGCCCCGCCATCCAGTTAGCCGCCAAGAGGTGGAAGCCCTCGGCATCCACTGGCGCGATGGGATCCGTTGGAAACCACTCGAGCCATACGGCCCGCACCAGCAATGTGAGCAGCAGCGGCACCCAAACCCAACGAGAGACCGGCCCGCGCAGGGTCAAACGGCACTTTGGCCGCGACTGTGATCGCCGTTCAGCGCCCGTGGCGGTCACGGCTCAGGAGGATTGCGTTCTCCGATAAGCCGGATACCGTCCAGCGTCAGCCAGGAATCGATCGAGGAGAATCGATCCGTCAGCGGCGCGATGACGTCGGCAAGACCACCAGTGGCGATCACCGGAACTTCGCTACCCATCTCGTCCTGGAACAGCCCAATCAACTGCTCTACCAATCCAACGTAGCCAAACAGGACTCCGGACTGTATCGCATGAATGGTGTTGGTGCCGATAGCGCTAGGCGGTGACACCAGGCGCACCTGAGGCAGTTGTGCGGTGCCACCCGACAGGGCTGCAGCCGCCAGATTCATCCCCGGTGCGATCGCTACCCCCAAAAAGACTGCCTCGTCGGAGACAGCGGTAAAGGTCGTCGCCGTGCCAAAGTCCACCACCACACACGCACGCTGCTCGCGAGTGTACGCCGCAACGGCGTTGGCCAAGAGATCCGCCCCCACCTCGCTGGCATCTTTCACCGTGAAGGTCAAGCCGGTGTCGACCTCGTGGGTGATGATCAGCGGTGTCACCGGCGTTTCCTTGGCCAACATCTCCTCCAGACGACCGGTCAGGGGCGGCACAACGCTGGCAACGACAATGCGCTCGAATGCCTCCAGCGTGAGATCGGCTTCGCGAAGGAGCCCACGAAACAGCACACCATACTCATCAGCCATCTTGTCGCGAACCGTCCGAATCCGCCACTGATGCCGCCACGCCGTCCCGTCGTAGACGCCAACGACGACATTGGTATTGCCGATATCCACAGCTAAGAGCATCGCCTACCTGGTTTACCAAACTGTGCCAACTTGACACGGTTTGGAAGGCTACCTTTCTTCAGCCATATTTTCACGTTTCGACGCAGATTGCTCCGAAGAGTCTGTTATCTGCTCCCCGGGCGTTTTAGGTCTCCGTGAACCCACCC
>PWVB01000256.1 GCA_003562365.1 Anaerolineae bacterium | reverse complement strand
TCCTTGCGCTTGACGATCTGCGGGATCAACGCCGTCAAGCGTACGCCAACGTCGCCTCCCAAGACGGGTCGGCGAACCTTGGGACACCACACGAAGGGGTAGTTGATTTAGTACACAGCGTGGCGAGCTCGTTTGCTGTCCACAAACCAGCCATGCTACGCTTTCTAGGACTATGCAAGGAGGAACGCGGCATTCCCCTCCCCGTTTCAAATGGGAGGGGAATGCCGTAAATACCTTTGGGAGGTCAAGCTGACAATGATCTCGTTGGAGAGATTGCACGCTGGGGATTCAGGGTCGGTGGCGGTGATGGAAGGAGGGCACCGGCTCGTCTCGCGCCTTGCGGCTCTAGGATTCACACCGGGCGCGCTGGTCACCGTGGTGCGAAATCACGGGCACGGACCGATCATCGTCTCAGTCCGCGGGGCTCAGATTGCGTTGGGCCGGGGGGAAGCTGGACGGATTATGGTGCATCAGAAGAAGGAGCGAGTATGACACACACCCATTCGGATTCGGATCCATCATCTGTGCCCATTAGCCATTCACGGGTAGTTGACGCTGAGGATCAGAGAGCGATTGTCGTCGCGCTGGCTGGTCAGCCAAACGTTGGGAAGTCCACGATCTTTAACCTGTTGACCGGGCTCAGTCAACACGTAGGCAACTGGCCAGGCAAGACAGTAGAACAGAAGACTGGAAGCTGTGTCCACGCAGGCCATCGACTGCGCATGGTAGATCTACCCGGCACCTATAGCCTGACGGCTAACTCCGTTGAGGAGCGTGTCGCTCGAGACTTCATCATTCGCGACTCGCCCGATGTGGTCGTGGCGATCGTCGATGCAGCTATCCCGGAACGAAGTCTCTATTTGCTTGCCGAGCTCTTATTATTACCTGCGCCAGTTGTGCTCGTGCTGAATATGATGGATGTGGCAGAGCAAGAGGGCATACAGATTGAGCCGCAAGTCCTACAGGCTGCATTGGGCATTCCAGTGATTCCTATGGTCGCTACCAAGCGCGACGGTCTGGAGCGGATGCTGGACGCCATAGTAGCGGTCGCAGATCGCAGCTTTCCCTATGCGCCCCGCCGACCGACAATCCTCCCCGATCATCAGGAGGTGCTCTCGAGACTGATCGCCCTGCTCGCGTCTCATGTCCCGGATCCCTACCCGCCGGAGTGGGTGGCGCTCAAGTTGCTGGAGGGGGACGAAGGAGTCTGGGAGCTGTTTCGAGAGGTAGCTCCGGAAGCGATCATCGACGAGGCCTATGCGATGCTCCGCCAACATGAGGATGCGGTGCTAGACGTCGCGGGCGCGCGCTATGCTTGGATTGGCCGTATGATACGGGCTGCAGTGGTTCGGCCCCGGGTGGGCCAAGTCGGATTGACCTCGCGCCTAGATACTGTGCTGACGCATCCGTTGTGGGGTGTTTTAGCACTGATCGGTATCTTGGGTGTGGTTTTTGCTCTTACCTACGCGATCGGTATCCCGTTGCAGGAGTGGCTTGACGGGCTATTCGGAGGGTTTGCTGAATCGCTCCAAGATGCTCTGTTGAGGGTCGGCACGCCGGCCTGGATTCCCTCCCTCATCTCTGATGGCCTCATTGGAGGCGTTGGCATGGTGGTTACCTTTGCACCCATTCTTGTGATCTTCTTTGCCACACTGGGGGTTCTGGAGGATACAGGCTATTTGGCGCGTGCCGCCTATGTAATGGACCGCTTTATGCACCTGATGGGACTGCACGGCAAGAGCTTTCTGCCCCTGCTGTTGGGCTTCGGGTGTAACGTCCCGGCTGTTTTGGGATCGCGCATCATTGAGTCACGGCGGTCGAGGCTTTTGACGATTCTGCTCGCGCCGTTAGTGCCATGCGCGGCGCAACTGGCAGTGCTCACCGTTCTTGGCGCAGCGCTCTTCCGGGATGCTGCTGGCGTGGTGGTCTGGTCGCTGGTGAGCTTGAACTTGGTCGTGCTGGCGGGGCTGGGCTGGTTGCTGAATCAATTTGTGCTAAAAGGGGAGCAGACGGCGTTTATTATGGAGCTACCACTTTACCACCTTCCGAACCTGCGTACGATTGCGCTTTATGTCTATCGCAACCTCATTGCCTTTCTGCAGAAGGCGGGCAGTGTGATCCTTATCGCCTCGCTGGTAGTCTGGGTACTCTCCTATTTTCCCTCGGCCGGAGACGTCAGTCAGAGCTTCATAGCCGTGTTTGGGCGCGCCTTAGAGCCATTGGGCAGTACGATGGGGCTACCTTGGCCCTTCATCGTGGCGCTGATCACCAGTTTTGTTGCCAAGGAGAATACAATCGCCACGTTAGGCGTGCTATATGGTGATCTGGGCCCAGCGCTGCCTGCGCTGCTCTCGGCACCAGCGGCACTGGCCTTTTTGGTTGTCCAGATGCTTTTCGTCCCCTGTGTGGCGACGGTGGCGGTGATGAAACAGGAATCTCATTCTTGGAAGTGGACCCTGATCGGCACAGGGATTCTGTTAGTCGTCTCGCTGACCACCGGTGTCCTGGTCTATCAGATCGGCACAGGGCTGCTTGGAGGATAATATGCTGAGGGCGCTTTTGCGGGCCATGGATGATGGAGAAGCCGCGACCCCGGGGGAATTGGCCGGCAAACTAGGGGTGCCGGAGGCGCTGATCGCTCAGATGGTTGCACAGTTGGTCGAGCAGAACTATCTGGCCGAGGCCGTTCTCGGCACGGACAGATGCACAGGCTGTGAGCTCAACGCTGCCTGTGGTGAAGCTGGCGGCATGCGACTGCGACTCTGGACGTTGACGGAGAAGGGACGCAGAGCAGCCTTCGAGGAATAGTGATGGGATGAGTCTAGATGACCTCAGCGGCAGACAGAAAAAAGACCCTTGGGCTACTAGCCCAAGGGTCTTTGATTTTCGAACCAACCGGAGTCTAGTACATTCCGGCACCGGGGCCGCCAGGTTGCGGCGCCGGCTTCTCAGGCTCGGGGATGTCGGTGATCAGTGCCTCGGTGCTGAGCACCATTGCGGCCACGGAAGCGGCGTTGAGCAGTGCGCCCTTGGTCACCTTAGCGGGATCGATGATGCCGGACTCGATCATGTCCTGGTACTCTCCGGTCATGACATCGTATCCCATATGGTCGTTGCCGGTCTCCTCCTGCTGGCGGCGAACGTTGGCCAGGATCACGGCTCCGTCCTCACCGGCGTTCTCCGCGATGCGGCGGATTGGAGAAAGCAGGGCTTTGCGCAAGATGGTCACACCTGTCTGCTCGTCCGGATAGGTCATCTCCATACCGTCTAGGGCGGCGATCGCGTTGATCAGGGCCACCCCACCACCGGGCACGATACCTTCCTCGACGGCGGCGCGCGTCGCGCTCAGTGCATCCTCAACGCGATGCTTCTTCTCTTTCAGCTCAGTCTCGGTTGCAGCACCGACGCGGATGATGGCGACGCCACCGGCCAACTTGGCCAGTCGCTCCTGCAACTTCTCACGGTCATAGTCAGAGGTGGACTGGTCCATCTCGATCTTAATCTGCTCGATGCGACCTTGGATCATCCGATCCTCACCCTGACCGCTTACGATCGTGGTGTCGTCCTTGGTCGTGATGACTCTGTCAGCTCGACCAAGATCCTCCAAGGTGGTGCCCTCCAGCTTGCGACCTTGCTCCTCGGTGATCAAGGTGCCGCCGGTCAGAATCGCGATATCGTGGAGCATCGCCTTCCGGCGATCACCAAATCCGGGGGCCTTGATGGCCAAGGCAGTTAAGAGCCCGCGCAACTTGTTAACCACCAGGGTGGCCAGCGCCTCACCGTCGATATCCTCAGCGATGATGACCAGGTTGCGGGCGCCTTTCTGGACCAGCTTCTCCAGAATTGGAACAAGATCCTGAGCGGCCGAGATCTTCTTGTCGTGAATCAGAATATAGGCGTCCTCAATCACGGCTTCCATAGTTTCAGGATTGGTCACGAAGTAGGGGCTGATGTAGCCGCGGTCGAACTGCATACCCTCAACATACTCGGTCTCAAACTCCAGGCCCTTCGATTCCTCTACTGTGATCACGCCGTCCTTGCCGACCTTATCCATCACGTCCGCGATAAGTTCGCCGATCTGGCGATCCTGAGCGGAAATCGCGGCAACATTAGCGATATTGGCTTTGGTGTTCACCTCAATAGCAGAGGCACCAATGAAACCGGCGACCGCTTCAGCAGCCTCTAGAATGCCGCGCTTCAGGAGCATCGGGTTCGCTCCGGCCGCAACGTTCTTCATGCCCTCTTCGATCAGGACGTGTGCCAGCAAAGTGGCCGTTGTCGTACCGTCACCGGCAATGTCATTGGTCTTGGTGGCGGCCTCTTTGAGCAACTGCGCACCCATGTTCTCGAATGGATCTTCGAGCTCGATCTCTTTGGCGACAGTCACGCCATCATGGGTGATGGTGGGTGAGCCCCATTTCTTATCAAGCGCGACGTTGCGTCCCTTGGGACCCAGGGTGGTTACCACGGCATTCGACAGAACGTCCATCCCACGCTTGAGGCCCGAGCGGGCCTGTGTGCCAAATTGTAGCTGTTTAGCCATATTACCTCATTCCTCCTAAAGAAGATGTCTAGTGTACCAGATGCCTAGAATGCTAATCGCAGACCTTTGCTTTGTCGCGGTGCCTGTAGTTCGATGACGCCTTATTCTTCGATCACGCCCAGAATATCGTCAACCCGCAAAATCAGCATCTCCGTGCCTTCACGGGTCTTGAAGGTGGTGCCAGCGTACTTGGCGAAGATGACCAGATCATCTGCTTGAGGGCCGATGACTTTGCCGTCTTCATTCTCGACCTCGACATCCGGGCCTACGGAGAGGACTTTGCCCTGCTGGGGTTTCTCTTTGGCCGTGTCTGGGAGGACCAGCTGGCCCCCGGCAAAGGTCATCTCATCCTCTTCGACGGGTTCCACGATTACACGATCACCAAGGGGTCGAATCTTTATGCTCATACCTTACCTCCATTTTGGAATAGGGTCTGCAAGGTTTTAGCACTCAAGTGTATTGAGTGCTAAAGCTATCTCCGATAATAACATGGTTTCTCGCGACTGTCAAGCACTCTCGAGGTGAGAGTGCTAAGTCTAATGAATCTCTTATGCAAGCCGAATCGGGCTATCGGTGGGACCACAGGGAACCGTGGTCGCCCCAAAAGTGGTTGGCTACACTCTTTAGAAGGCGCTTTTTGGCGCGAAAGTGGGGAATCTATACCCACATTCGGATCAAAACCACCCTGCAGTAGGGGGGGGTGACTCACCACGGTTAACTGTGGAGCTACCGGGCTATCACCGCGAGCCGCAAAGCTCTTGGCGGAGGGCTTGGACCAGCAGCCGGTGTTCAGTTGCGTGGACGCGTGCCTCAAGCGAGGCCTGGGTGTCACTGGGCAGAATTGGCACCTCGACCTGTGCCACGACAGGCCCGGCATCGACAGCCTCGTTGGGGACGATGTGCACCATTACTCCGGTGTGGTCGATCTCGCCATGCTGGTAAGCATCAAAGGCGCGCGCGATGGCATCGGTTCCTGGAAAGGTCCCGGGCAAGGCTGGATGCAGATTGAGGATGCGCTCGGGATAATGACGGATGAAGGCATCGGTGAAGATATGCATCCAGCCCGCCATGACGATCCACTTAACCTCGAAGCTGCTGAGGATATGGGCTAGATCGCGATCGTAGTCGGCCCGGGGGCGTCCGGCCTTAGTGTAAGGCAGCAGGGGAAAGTAGGTGACGGGAATTCCGGCCTGGATGGCACGCTTGAGGCCATGGGCCTCGCGTCGGTTGGATGCAACGATGGCGATCTCGACCTCGGGGAGCACCCCAGTGTCAACGGCATCGATGATCGCTTGCAGGTTTGTGCCACTGCCTGAGACCAACACTGCGATGCGTGTCATTCGTCAGCTCCTTGCATCGACGCTAGCTTCTTGAGGGAACCGCGATGGCCCTAGAATAGTACCTTCCGACCATCGCCGTCGTAGGCGACAGCCTCCCCAATGACAACGAGCTCCGGAACCATCGCTCTGGCCGGATCGACGGCTTCTGGTGCAAGGAACAGCGCCATACCGATGCCCATATTATAGACTCGGTACATTTCCAATTCGTCGACTCGTCCCCGCTCTTGGATGATCTGGAATATGGGCGGCACCTCCCAGGCGTTGCGATCGATACGCACGGCGATCTCCTCTGGTAGCACCCTGGGAAGATTCTCCACATAAGCACCCCCGGTCAGGTGGACCATCGATTTGATGGTGATGCCCGCCTCCCAGAGACGCTCCACTGGATCCAAATAGGCGCGGTGCGGCACGAGCAGCGCTTCGCCCAAAGGCTGGCCCAATTCTGGCAGCATGGTATCCCAACTAACGCCAGTAAAGACCTGGCGCGCCAATGAAAAACCGTTGGTATGGAGTCCCGAAGAAGGCAACCCCAATATCACATCACCATGGCGGATCTGACTGCCATCTAGGAGCGCGCTGCGGTCGACCCATCCGACGAGGGTGCCCACGAGATCGAAGGCGCCCGCGTGATAGACACCGGGCATCTCGGCAGTTTCACCGCCGATCAGCACACAACCTACCGCCTTACATGCCTCTGCACACCCCGCGACGACGGCGGCGATATGCTGAGGATCAAGATGCGCGGCGGCGATGTAGTCTAGGAAGAAGAGAGGGCGAGCTCCCTGTACCAGAATGTCGTTTACACAGTGGTTGACGATGTCATGTCCGACGGTGTCGTAGATTGCCAGTGTCGCGGCGATCATCGTTTTGGTACCGACCCCGTCCGTGGTTGCAACCAAGACTAGATCATGGCTCCTGGCCAGATGGTCGACGCTGAGCGATCCGCCGAAGGCTCCGATGCCGCTCAGGACGTGAGGTGTGTAGGTGCTGCGCACCGCTTCGCGCATCAGCGCGACAGCCAGCTCTCCGGCGTCGATGTCGACTCCCGCCTCAGCATAGGCGCTGCGCTTGACAGCTGCCTCCTGTGGCGGAGCCGATGGGGTGACCGACGCGGAAGTGGCGGGGCTCAGTATAGCGATGTCAGTACGATAGTGCATTCCGGAAAAGCGGATCTGTCCGACCGCGGCGTAGGCGCGGGCGCGTGCCTCCTCCAACGTCGATCCTCTGGCTGTCACCGTGAGCACCCGTCCACCAGCGGTGATGGTGCGTTCGTCTTCGCGGCGAGTTCCGGCGTGGAAGAGAACGTGGGCGTGCTCTTCAGCTTCTTCGAGTCCATTGATCGTCTTCCCGGTCTCATAATCACCAGGGTACCCGCCTGAGGCGAGCACAACGCCGACGTTATAGCCTGGACGCCAGCGGATGGCCAGGTCAGCTAGCTTACCTTCGATGCAAGCCATCATAATGTCCATCAGGTCTGTCTGCAGCAGTGGCAGCAGAATCTGGGTCTCAGGATCACCGAAACGGGCATTAAACTCAAGGACTTGAGGGCCTGCTTCGGTCAGCATTAGGCCGGCGTAGAGGACGCCAGCATACGGCGTGCCTCGGCGGCGCATGCCAGCGACCGCCGGGATGAGAATCTGGTCTAGAACGCGCTTGATCAGCGCTGAAGTGATGTTGGGCGAGGGGGCGTAGCCACCCATTCCGCCGGTGTTGAGCCCTTGGTCACCATCAAGCGCTCGCTTATAATCACGGGCCGGAACCATAGGGATAACCGTGACTCCATCGGTGAATGCCAGTAGTGAGATCTCATCGCCCTCCAGCTGCTCTTCTAGGAGGACGCGATCGCCAGCAGGGCCGAAGGCACGCTCGACCATGATCTGGCGGAGAGCCAATTGGGCCTCTTCCCGCGTCTCACAGAGGATTACACCCTTACCCGCTGCAGGCCCGCTAGCTTTGACCACCAGAGGGGCGGGGTGGCGCGCCAGCGCTGCCTGGGCGGTTTTGTAGTCGTCAAAGATCTCCGCCGTCGGCGTCGGGATACTCTCACGCACCATAAACTCCTTGGCGAAGGCTTTTGAGCCTTCTAGACGTGCAGCAGCCATCGTTGGACCAAAGGCTCTGAGGCCAGCTTGCTGAAAGGCGTCCACGATCCCGGCTACCAAGGGTACCTCAGGCCCGACGACGGTGAGCCCAATGGCCTGATCCCGGGCGAACGCGACTAGTGCAGGGATATCGTCGGCGCTGATGTTGACGTTCTGTGCCAGGAGCTCGGTGCCCCCGTTTCCTGGCGCGACAAACACCTCATCCACCTTCGGCGAGACGGTCAGTTTCCAGGCCAGGGCATGCTCACGCCCGCCTGAGCCGATTACCAGTGTTCGCATCCGTGGCCTCCTCTAACCATTCAGGGTGGGTTGATGGACTGCAGCTCGCTTTCTTGCCCGCTTGTTTCCCTTAAGTTGTGTGAGCCGGCTAGTCTGCACGCCTTAGCCCGGTCTCTCGAAAGCCTCTTTGCCGTGGCTGTGGAAATCTCCGGCCGGCATCTCCACAGGCACGGGGTAGTCACCGCTGAAGCAGGCCTGGCAATGAGCGCTGTCGTGGTTGGGCACCGCCTTCTGCAGACCTTCAAGCGAGAGATAAGCGAGGCTGTCAACACCAATCTGCGCCGCGATTTCTGCCACTGTTAGCTGCGCGGCGATCAGCTCTTGTCTGGTCGCCATGTCAACGCCCATAAAGCAGGGATAGCGCAACGGCGGCGACGCGATGCGCATATGAATCTCGCTGGCCCCGGCCTGTCGGAGCAGCGCTACAATCGGACGGCTAGTTGTGCCCCGGACGATGGAATCGTCTATCAGAATGATGCGCTGCCCCGACAGATCGGGGAGCGGATTGTACTTGAGTGCCACCTTCCGGCGTCGCAGCCGCTCATCAGGCTGGATGAACGTGCGACCGATATAGCGATTTTTGATTAGCCCCTCGCCGTAGGGGATGCCGGATGCGGTAGCGTAGCCGATGGCGTGGGCCGTCGCCGAGTCGGGCACACCGATGACCATATCGGCTATTATCGGATGCTCGTCTGCCAGTTCAGCCCCCATCTTACGGCGAACCGAGTGGACGGACTGGCCCTCCAGGAGCGAGTCGGGGCGGGCGAAATAGACGTACTCAAAAATGCACATCGCTAGCTGGTCAGCCGGAGGGGTCTGCCAGGAGCTTACCCCATTGGCATCTAGCCGCACAATCTCCCCGGGCTGAAGCTCGCGCTCGAATACTGCATCGATGGTGCCCAAGGCGCAGGACTCTGACGCCACGACCCAGCCGCTGCCGTTGATTTGGCCGAGGCAGAGGGGGCGGAATCCCCAACGATCGCGTACGGCATAGACCGCATCGCGGGTCAGCATCGTTAACGCGTAGGCCCCTTCAGCCTCTCTCATAAAGTCGCGCAGGCGAGCGTCCCAGGTTGCCCCCTCAGCGCCGGCGAGCATCTGGGTGATGACCTCGCTGTCAGAGGATGAGGTGAGGCCTACACCGCGCTGTAGCAGGTCGCGGCGGAGGGCGTGGGTGTTGGTGAGATTGCCGTTGTGGGCAATGCCCAGCGGACCGAGGGCGGTCTCTAGCAGATATGGCTGCGCGTTGGTCAGATGTATACTGCTGCCGGTGGTGGCGTACCGAGTGTGGCCGATGCTCAAGTTGCCGCGTAGAATGTGCAGGTTGTCTTCATTGAAGACTTGTGCTACTAGACCGAGGCCCTTGTGGATATGAGCGATCCCGCGATCGGCGGTGCAGATTCCGGCACTCTCCTGTCCGCGATGCTGCAAGGCGTAGAGAGCGAAGAAGGTCATACG
>PWVB01000345.1 GCA_003562365.1 Anaerolineae bacterium | reverse complement strand
TAGAGCGCCAGCAACAACCCTACCGTCAGGCCAGCCAGCACGGTTACCTGCAGCGTCCTCTGCCGCCAGTCCCCCTTGCCCCAAACCAGAACAGCCAGGGCCAAGCCCGGCGCTGCCGCCAGCCCCAGACTCTTGGTCAGTCCCGCCAGCGCCAGACAGAGGGCTGCCGCAGCCCACGTCAGGCCGGGAAGACGATATCCCGTCATCTCAGTTCTCTGCCCCTGCGCCACCGGAAGCGTCAGGATCACAGCCAGCAGCAAGAAGGTCGCCTGCAGCGCATCGGTATGCAACAGACCAGCGTGACCGGCGAAGAAGGGATCGAGTGCCAGCCACAGAGCCAGAAGTCGGGCTGCGGGTTCACCCATCCTGCGCCGTCCAAGGCGATAGGCCAGCACCAGGCCTGCTGAGGTCGTCACGGCGACCAACAAACGACCGGCGGGAAGAAAATAGGCCAGTGGCCCAAAAGCCGCAGCGTTCTCGGGCGCCAGCCAGGCGATGCGGCGAATCCAATCCAGGTGCGCTGCAGAGGTCATCGGGGAAACCAGGGTAGTCAGCCAGACCCCAACGGCACCGACGACCATTGTGGTCAACCCCGGATGGCCGGTCTGCGGTATAGCAGCGGGGGTACCGGCGCGGAGGGCGTCCAGAGTCTGCACACTGCGCAGCACCCAGATCGGCTCATCAGGCGTGACATAGAGCCCCCCGGGTACGAGCCGCACGATGAGCGCGAGGATGAAGATCGCCGCGCTGAGCCGCCCCGCCCAGCGCGGCAGCCGGGTGAGGCGACGCAGCATGTTACTCCTCACGTCGGATGACGTAGATGGGCTTGTCCTGGACCTCGAAGTAGGCCCGAGCCTGCAGTTCTCCCAACAGCCCCATCACAAGGAACTGGACGCCTAGGATCATCAACAAGATCGCTAAAGAGAGCAGGGGACGCTGACCGATATCGGCGCCGGTCACAAGCTTGTAAACGGCCAGGTAGATGCCCAGGGCAAACCCGGTTCCGCCGCTGACCAGACCGGCAAGCCCAAACAACTGCATAGGACGCGTCATATAGCTGAGCAGGAATGAGACGGTCAACAGATCCAGAACCACCCGAATCGTCTTGAGTAAATTGTAATTTGACCTGCCATATCGGCGGGGCCGATCGTTAACAGGCACCTCGGCGACCCGCACCCCGAGCTCCGACGCCAACGCCGGGATGAAACGATGCAACTCACCGTACAGGTTCACGTTCTTTGCGACATCGCGGTGGTAGATCTTGAGCGAGCAGCCGTAGTCGTGCAGTTCAATCCCGGTGGACTTGCCGATGATGCCATTGGCCAGCATCGAGGGAAGACGCCGAGATAGCAGCGGCTCCTGGCGCTCCTGACGCCAGCCGCTCACAATATCGTAGTCGCCCTCTGTCATCACCTGCAGCATCGGCGCGATATCCGCTGGATCGTTTTGCCCATCGGCATCCATCGTGATCACGCAAAGTCCGCGAGCAAGATCGAAGCCGGCGGCGAAAGCCGCCGTCTGCCCGAAGTTGCGGCGGAACTGGACAATCCGCAGGTTTGGCTCTGACGCCTTGAGCTGGCGCAGGACGGTGAGACTGTCATCCACGCTGCCATCGTCGATAGCGATAATCTCGTAGGGCGTCCCAAGGCTCCGCAGCGAATCCGAAAGCTCCGGAATGAAAAGCGGCAGATTGCCCGCCTCGTTATAAATGGGCAAGACCACAGAGACATCCAGCTCGGCTTCTCCCGTGTGACGTGTCATCTTCTCAAAGTTTCCCGTTACATATCTGGATTGCAGGGCTGATGCTCACGTAGCGAAGGTCCGGTGACCCTGTCCTTGGTCTGTTTTACCATGAAGATAACACCTGACAACTTCATCAGCGTTTGGTGGTGGTGTCTATTTTGCTTGACAGTCACCCTAACAACGCTATAATGTGGCCGCTGGGTAATGATAGGGGTCTCCGCGCGGCTGCTGTGGTTATGATCCGATAACACCGATGGCGTAGCCGAGCGCAGTATGGGAGGAGGATCAGGCATGGCAAAGAGAGGCAACCGTATTCTGGTCAAGATGAAGAGTACAGAAAGCGGACATATGTACTATACTCAGAAAAACCGGCGTAACAATACGCAACGCTTGGAGCTGCGAAAGTACGATCCCTTCGTCCGCAAGCACGTCATCTACCGCGAGACTAAGTAACCAGTCCGCTCGGGTTAGAAGCCTGGCTCGAGCCTCCAGACTTAGTTCCGCACATCGACCACGGTGCTCATATGAGCACCGTGGTTGTGTATGAGGCGGTGGCGCGTTTTTATTATTGTGTTATACTATATATTGTTAATGATGAATGATGGCATCAAGTTTGGGAGATCAACGTATGGTACAAGCTGAACCCGTGACCAAAGAGCACAAGCAGCTGGACCTGCCCGTCCAGGGTATGACCTGTGCCTCGTGTGTGAACCACGTTCAGAACGCCCTGAGCCACGTGAATGGGGTGGAGAACGTCAACGTGAACCTGGCGACCGAGAAGGCCTCGCTCTGGTTTGACCCCAGCGTCGCCACCGGCGAACTCGTTCGTGCCGTCCGCGACACAGGCTACGAGGTCGCCACCGAGACGATGGACCTGGCAATCGGGGGTATGACGTGCGCCGCCTGCGTGGCGCATGTGGAGCGGGCGCTGAGCAAGGTGTCCGGCGTAGTCGAAGCTAACGTGAACCTCGCTACCGAAAAAGCTACGGTGACCTTTGTTCCCGGCACGACGGGCTTCCCAGAATTCAAGACGGCAGTCGCCGAGGCCGGCTACGAGGTTTTGGAACGCATCGATACAACGCAGGAGCTGGCCCGCGACCTGGATGACGAGGCAGAGCAGAAGATGGCGGCGGCGCGCCGTCGTATGATCATCGCCTGGGCCTTCACCGCGGTCATCATCGCCTGGATGATCCCGGAGATGTTTCTCGGCATCGCATGGCCCTCGATGAGTACCTTCCATCTGGGCATGATCGTGCTGGCGCTGCCGGTGCTCTTCTGGGTGGGGCGCAGGACCTATTCCAGCGGCATCCGCGCCGCGCTTCACGGCTATGCGAACATGGACACGTTGATCGCGCTGGGCACCGGCGCCTCGCTGATCACCGGCCCCGCGTCCTTCTTTGCTCCGGTTGCCAACTACGCCGGCGTCTCAGCGATGATTATGGCGTTCCATCTGACCGGTCGCTACATTGAAGAATCGGCCAAAGGCCGAGCGTCTCAGGCAATCCGCAAGTTGCTCGAACTCGGCGCCAAGACCGCCCACGTCGAGCGCGATGGTGAGGAGGTCGAGATCCCCATTGAAGCCGTCGATGTCGGTGATATCCTAGTCGTGCGCCCGGGGGAGAAGATCCCTACCGATGGCGTCGTGGTCCGAGGAGAGAGCGCTATCGATGAATCGATGGCGACGGGGGAGTCAATGCCTGTGACGAAGGGCGTGGGCGATGAGGTGATCGGCGCGACTGTGAACCAGGAGGGGCTGCTGAAGGTCAGGGCCACCCGCGTTGGCAAGGACACGTTCCTCGCACAGGTGATCAAGCTTGTCGAGCAAGCGCAGGGCACGAAGGTTCCCATCCAGGCCTTCGCCGACAGAGTGACCGCCGTCTTCGTTCCCATCGTCATCACGATCGCAGTGCTGACATTCGCTGCGTGGTTGATCTTCCCGGAAGCAACCCGGCAACTGGCAGTCTGGGGGGCCTTCCTGCCTTGGGTGAACCCCGACCTGGGCTACCTCACCCTGGCGATTGTCGCGATGGTGGCGGTCTTTGTCATTGCCTGTCCTTGCGCCTTGGGGCTCGCAACCCCCACCGCCTTGATGGTCGGCAGCGGTATGGGGGCCGAACACGGTATCCTTATCCGCAGCGGCGAGGCCATCCAGACGCTTAAGGACGTTGGGATCGTGATCTTTGACAAGACCGGCACCATCACCAAGGGCAAGCCGGAGGTCACCGACATTGTCAGCCTGGAAGACGGGGTGGACGCCGAGCGACAATTGCTCAGCTGGGCCGCCAGCGCCGAGATGGGCTCTGAGCATCCTCTGGGGCGTGCTGTGGTCGCACGGGCCCAGTCTGAGGGCCTGACGCTAGAGGAGCCGCGCGACTTCCGCGCCGTCCGCGGCAAGGGCATTTTGGCAACGATTCAGGGACTGGAGATTCAGGTGGGCTCGCGACGGATGACCGAGGAGGCCGGCAGCCCGTTGGGGGCATTGGAGGCCACCCTCGAAAAACTCGAAAGCAGTGGGAAAACGGTGATGCTGGTCATCGCCGCCGGCAAGCTTCGCGGCCTCATCGCCGTCGCTGACACGCTTAAGGAGGACTCGGCCGAGGCCATTGACGAACTGCACCGGCTGGGCGTGCAGACGGCGATGATCACCGGCGACAACCGGCGTACGGCCGACGCCATCGCACAGTACGTGAAGATCGACCACGTGGTCGCCGAGGTGCTGCCGGAGGGGAAAGTCGCGGAGGTGAAACGACTTCAGGAGCAGTACGGCATGGTCGCTTTCGTGGGCGACGGTATCAACGACGCCCCGGCCCTATCACAGGCCAATGTCGGCATCGCCATCGGCACCGGGACGGACATCGCTATCGAGGCCAGTGACGTCACGCTGGTCCGCGGAGATCTGACTGGCGTCGTCGAGGCCATCAAGCTGAGTCGCGCGACCTTCCGCAAGATACGCCAGAACCTCTTCTGGGCGTTCTTCTACAATGTCGTCATGATCCCGCTGGCCGTGATGGGGTGGATGCACCCCGTGCTCGCCGAGATCGCCATGGCTACCAGCTCCATCACCGTTGTGACGAATGCCAACTTGCTGCGCCGCGCCGACATCCGACCCGACTACAGAAGATAGCACGTCAAGGGGGCATATAATGGCCAAACACCGAACCAAGCGCCAACGCCGGCGGCACCGAAGTGAGCTGGCCCTAACCACGATCCTCGGGGCTGCGGCGATTGCATTTGCGCTGCTCATCTACCAGGCAGTCCGACCACAACCGGGCGTGGCGGTGCCCGATCTGGGCAACCAGCACATCACCTTCCCCCAACAGGGAACCTACAACTCCACGCCTCCTACCTCAGGACCGCACTACACGTCGCTGGCACCCTGGGGCATCCACACCGACCCCATTCCCAATGAGCTGCAGGTGCATAACCTGGAGCACGGGGGAGTGATGGTCCAGTACAATTGTGATGGGGCGTGCCCCGAGCTCGTTGCACAGCTCGCCGAGATTGTGGAACGCTACGATGGGTACGTCATCCTGGCACCCTACCCCGACATGGAATCCCGCATCGCGTTGACTGCCTGGGGACGCATTGACACCTTTGACGCCTTCGACGAGCAACGCATCGTGAGGTTCATCCAGGCCTATCGGGGCATCGACCATCATCGCTAAACAATAGAGGGCTATTCTTGTGCAATCAACACCGAAAAAGATAAGTCGGCGGGATTTTCTCCGCTATGCAGTTGGCGGACTGAGCGTGTTGGGCGCAGGAGGATTGGTGGGCGGACTGGCGGGGTGTGCCCCGCGGGACAGCTCGCACAGCGGCACGCACGGCAGCCGCAACATTTTCAGTTTCTTGAACAGATCACCATCCCCGGGGACCCCCAGCGACGATTTCACACCGGACGTGGAGATCGCGCTGCGTGCGACACTCGATGAGGTCCAGATTCTGGCAGGCCCGCCCACCACGGTGTGGCGCTTTCAGGCAGAAGTCCTCCAAGGCCGTCCGGACGCCGTCGTCGAGATCCCCGACTCCTACCTGGGCCCGACCCTCCATTTCCGTCGGGGGGAAGCGATCCGCATTCACTTCACCCACGATCTGGACGAACCCAGCATCGTGCACTGGCACGGGCTTCACGTCCCGGAGGCCGCCGATGGCCATCCTCGCTTCGCCATTTCTGAGGGCGAGACCTTCACCTATGAGTTCAAGGTGCTCAATCGGCCCGGGACCTACTGGTATCATCCCCATCCCCACGGGCGCACCGGGCCGCAGGCCTACTACGGGTTAGCGGGGCTGCTGATCGTCTCCGACGAGGAAGAGGCTGCGCTGGATCTACCCGAAGGCCCCTACGACGTACCACTGGTTATTCAGGATCGCATGTTCGACGAGGAGAATCAGCTGATCTACCTAGAGGGGGGGCGGGGCAGGGGAGGCCCGATGATCGGCTTTCTCGGCGATCGCATCCTGATCAACGGTCGCCCCAACTTCACCCTGGACGCAGCAACCCATCCCTATCGCCTGCGCCTGCTCAACGGCTCCAATGCCCGCATCTACAAGCTGGCCTGGCACGACGACCGGCCGTTCCAGGTGATCGGTACCGACGGCGGGCTGCTGGCGCATCCGGTCCAGCGCCCCTATCTCACGCTATCGCCGGGAGAGCGGGTGGAGCTCTGGGCAGATTTCAGCGCCGATCCGGTCGGTTCTGAGATCATCTTGGAGAACCACGACATCGACACCGGCGAGACGTTCCCAATCGCGCAAGTGCGGATCGCCCGAGAGGAGACCACCACACTCAGCCTGCCGACCGAGCTTTCGTCCCTTAACGGCCATCAGGAGCAGGACGCCGTCAACTGGCAGAATCCCCGCACCTTCGATATGGAGATGCGCCATATGACCTGGCTCCTGAACGGGCGCACCTTCGAGATGGAGGAAGTAGCGCCCAACGAGATTGTGCGGCTGGGGGATCTGGAGGTCTGGGAGTTCGTCAACGAAAGCCGGCATATGCTGATGCCTCACCCGATGCACGTTCACGCCGTTCAGTTTCAGGTCATCCAGCGCGAGGTGCTCCCGGAGTTTGCTGCGCAGTATGACGTCGTCAAAGACGGCTATGTCGATGAGGGCTGGAAGGACACCGTGCTTCTCATGCCTGGCGAACGCGTTAAAATACTCATGAAGTTCGAGAAGTACACCGGGCTCTTTCTCTATCACTGCCACAACCTTGAGCACGAGGATCGCGGCATGATGCGCAACTTCCTCATTGAGCCCTAGATCCAGAGGGACAGGACTAGGCACTGTGATCAACGCCAACTACATCGTAGGCAGCCACGACATCGCTTTCATCGTGCTCGATACCCTGCGCTATGATGTCGCCCGGGATGCGCTGCGTGCCGGTCAGACGCCGACCCTTGCTGCGCTGCTCCCGGGCGGCACCTGGGAAGCGCGGCACACTCCCGGCAACTTCACCTACGCTGCCCATCACGCCTTCTTCGCCGGATTTCTGCCCACCCCCATCGCCCCGGGCCAACATCCGCGTCTCTTCGCCGCCCGATTCCCCGGGAGCGGGACGACCACGGAGCGAACCTATGCCTTTGACGCCCCCGATATCGTTACGGGACTCGCTGGCCTAGGCTACCATACCCTCTGCATCGGGGGGGTGGACTTCTTTAACAAGCAGAGCGCTCTGGGAAACGTGCTCCCCGGCCTCTTCGCCGAGAGCCACTGGAGCCCAGACCTGGGCATCCAGGGCCGCCGTTCCACGGAGCTGCAGGTCCAACTTGCCGTTCAGCGTCTGTCCGAGATACCGCGGGTGAAGCGCGTCTTCCTCTTCATCAACGTCTCAGCGATCCATCCACCGAATGCTTTCTTCCTGCCGGGTGCCAAGGAGGACTCGCTGGCCTCCCACGCAGCGGCCCTGACCTATGTGGACCGCCAGCTTCCGCCGCTCCTGGCGGCCCTGCGGCGGCGAGGGCCCAGCCTGCTGATCCTCTGCTCTGACCACGGCACAGCCTACGGTGAGGATGGTTACGCCGGGCACCGGCTGAGCCACCCGGTGGTGTGGATGGTACCGTATGCCGAACTGCTCCTCCCAGGAGCGATGGGGATCGGCTAGCCTGGGATCGCTGCGGAGACCGGTCAGCCCCCCAACGCCACGAGGCGCTCCACCGCCTCCTCAATACGCAGTGTGGGCGCCGTGATGGAGATGCGCACATACCCCTGCCCGGCTGCCCCAAAGAAGGATCCAGGGGCAACGGCAACACCGGCCTCCCTCAACCACCGCTCAGCCAGCGCCTCAGCCGGCACCTCCGCCGGCGTCGGCACCCAAAGATACAGGGCCGCCCGGGGCATTGAAGCCACCAGACCGGCCCGCGCCAAACCCGCGACCAGCAACGCCAGCCGCTCACGATAGCGGTCGTTGCGCGCCGCGATCCAGGCTGGATCGGTATCCAGCGCATGGATAGCGGCATCCTGCAGCGGATGGAACATCCCTGAGTCCACGTTGGACTTGACCTGGGCCAACGCCGTCACCGCTGGCGCATTTCCCACGGCCATCCCGATGCGCCAGCCTGCCATATTGTAGGTCTTGGATAGAGAGTTGAACTCTACCGCCACCTCTTTGGCTCCTGCCACCTCCAAAACGCTCGGGGCGCGATAGCCGGCATAGGTCACGTCACAGTAAGGCGCATCGTAGCCAAGCAGTAGACTGTAGCGGTGCGCGAAGGCAACGGCGGCCTCAAGAAACGCCAGATCGGCCACGCCCCCTGTGGGATTGTTTGGGTAGTTCAGCCACATCAGCTTCGCGCGGGAGGCTACCTCAGAGGGAATATCGTTGAGGTCCGGCAGGAAGTCATTCGCTCCCAGCAGCGGAAATGTGAACACCTCGGCGCCCGCCAGCAGCGCCCCCATCGCGTAGGGTGCATAACCCGGATCGGGCACCAGCACCACGTCGCCAGGATCCAACCACGCCAACGCCAGGTTGACAATCCCCTCCTTGGATCCGATCAGCGGCACCACCTCCGACTCTGGATCCACCATCACTCCAAACCGCCGCATGTAGTAGTCGGACATCGCCTGCCGCAGCGCCGGCAAGCCCCGATATCCCGCATAGCCGTGATGCTCCGCTTCGCGGGCCGAAGCACACAGCGCCTCGATGACCGGCGGAGGAGGAGGGAGATCTGGGTTGCCAATATCCAGACGAATCACATCCAGACCCCGACCCTGAGCTCGGGCGACCTCGGCAGCCCAACGGGCAAAGGGATAGGGGGGCAGATCAGCAAGTCGGGCGGCCCGTTTCATCATCGGTTCCTTTCTCCTCTTCGACGATGAGCAGCCATCATCGGCAAAAGCCTCTGCGCTCCACCGAAGCGACTACGCATCGCGCGCCTCCAGGACCTTAAGTAGACCGGTCAGACCGAGGTCGTAGCTTCGCCAGCCGAAGCCGCTGACCTGACCGATACAGACGGGAGCGATCAAAGAGGTGTGCCGAAAGGCCTCTCGGGCGTGTATATTGGACAGATGCACCTCCACCGTCGGCAAGCTTACTGCTGCGACGGCGTCACGGAGCGCCACACTGGTATGGGTGTAGCCGCCGGGGTTGATCAGGACCCCGTGCGCCCACTCCATGGCTGCCTGAAGCGCATCGATCAACGCCCCCTCGCTGTTGGCCTGCAGGCTCCGCACCTCAACCCCCGCCTCCAGCGCTGCCTGCTGCAGGTGCGCATCGATCTCGGCCAGCGTCACCCGTCCGTAGGTCTCCGGCTCCCGCTTTCCCAGAAGGTTGAGATTGGGACCGTGGAGCACCAGAATCCTGTACGCCGAAGACTCAACCGCCGCCTGACTCATTCCCCACCTCCTTGGCACCACTCTGTATCAATACCGACCTCACCAGCGCGTCGGGGACCTCGCGCTCAAGGGTCACGTCACCGATGGCCCGAGGCAGGACCCAAAGCAGACGCCGTCCCCGGCGCTTCTTGTCGTGCCGCATTGCCTCCCATACCCGATC
>PWVB01000560.1 GCA_003562365.1 Anaerolineae bacterium | reverse complement strand
TTCCTCAACCGTAGGAACATCATCCAAAACAACAAGATGAGGGTATATGCGACCATCCTCAAGTTCAAACTCGGACTCAGTTACTCTGACAACCCTTGCTTTTCTCACCTCGCACCTCCAATTGTCGCACAGGTTGTAGTGTTTCAAGTAGGTTTGGTCAGGGTAACCGCTAACTCCTGCAACCCTAACAACTGCCTTCGAGCAAGCTGGCTGTCGCGGTCAGGCAGTCACGTCGCTGGGACTCAATAGACGGCGATCAGATTGTCGGCAACATAGTCAAAGCTGATCTCCCAGCCCAATCCGGGGTTCTGCGACACGTGGACGTAGCCGTTTTCGTCCATCGGATCCTCGATCTCCGCCAACCAGGGTTTGGGCGCCTCATAGTCAACAAAGGGATGCAGCAACCCGCGTTCGTAGTACTTCCCGGGCATCCCCATAGCGCAGAGGACGTGCAAGTTCACTGCTCCACCGCCGTGGACCTCCATACTCATTCCGAAGGCCTCGGCAAGATGCGCTACCTTGATCAGGGGAGTGATACCGCCTAGATCCCCTACACCGCCGCGCACAATGTCGGCAGCGCCTGCCGTAATCCATTCAGCCCGCGCGTGCATCTTGCCCTCGACGGTCTCTGGTCCACAAATCGGCAGATCGAGCTGATCGGCAAGCCATACATATGATGACATGCTGTGCTCATCCATTGGCTCCTCCATCCAGAGGAATCCGAGCTTCTCCAGCTCACGCCCCAGATAGAGCGATGCCTCACGCCCGTAGTAGTGGTAGGGATCCAACATCAAGGGCACGTCGGGTCCTACCGCCTCACGTACAGCAGCGCAGGCAGCCACGTCACGTCGGGCGTCAGGCGCGCCAGGGATGGGCGGCTGCCAGGTGTGCAGCTTGAACGCCGGATACCCACGCTCCAGGCACCAGAGCGCGAACTCGGCGTAGGCTTCCGGTGTATTCAACCCACCGTCCAGGTCATCCCCACACATCGTGCTGGCATAAGCCGGGACACAGTCGCGATATGCCCCCAACAGCTTATAGACCGGCTGATCAAGCGCCCGACCCGCCAGATCCCAAAGTGCACAATCGACAAGTGCAAGGATTTTGTCGCTCAGGGTGCCAAGGTTGAGGCGCTGACGTTCCTTCAATGCCTGCCAGATCCGCTCGCGGTAGAAAGGATCCTGATCCAGCAGAAGCGGCTTCACCAGACCTTCAAGAACACTTTGCGGAAGGCCGCCGAAGCTGTAGCCCTCCACGCCTTCATCGGTTGCTACCGTCAGCAGGCTTTGCCGAGCCTCGTGAGGCGGGGCGGGGTGCCCGTGTCCTTCCGAATCACGTCCTACCTTTGACACGTACCGAAACGTCCGCACCGTTACATCGATTATCTTCATCGGCTCACTCCTTATGTTGAGATGATGTATCCGCCCAAAGCCTCAAGCCAACCAGCGACCCAGATGCTGAGCTACGAAGGCATCGTCCCGCAGTTCGGGATAGGCGGCCCAGACACGGTCAATCTCGGCACACTGCCCTACCGACAACGTCTCTTCTGGATCAAGGCACCAGTTACCGGCCAACAGACCCTGACGCCGAAGCACTTCGTGAATGCCCGGTATGCAGCCGGCGAACTGATGCGCGACATCAAAGATAGCTCCATTGGCGTCGGTCAAGCACGCTCCGCGTGCCAGCAGCGCTTGAGGAATGTCACCTCCGCGAGCCGCCAGCGCGTGAACCTCCCTCAGAAGCGCTACCGCCTGGCGCGTCCACACGGCCCATTGACCCAGCAGTCCCCCTACTATACGCACTGGCGGTCTCGTCTGCATGCCGAGATCGAAAGCCGTCACGAGATCCCCAACGATATGATCGTCATTTCCTGTGTATAGTGCGACCTCCCCTGCGCGCCCAGCGTCACAGACAGCGCGTATAACATCCAGGGTCTGATAGCGATTGAAGGGCGCAATCTTGATACCGAGTAGGCCATCGATCTCCGCGAGGGCTCTCCAGAACGCGTAAGGCAACCGAAGCCCCCCCACCGCCGGCTGAAGGTAGAAGCCGATGATGGGCAGGACCTCCGCGACAGCGCAGCAGTGCGCCAAAAGCTGCTCAAGGCTATCGGCGGAGGAGAAGGCACTCATGCTGACCAAACCAGCCTGATAGCCGCACTGTTTGGCAAACCTCGCTTCCTTGAGGGCCTGCGGAGTCAGACCGCAGATCCCGGCGATTTTGACGATCGATACGCCGGTCCGCTGACACCAATCATCGACGACCGTTGAGGCGTAGCGCAACACAGGCTCGAAGAGCCCATAAGCAGGCTCGCGAATGGTGAACTGTGTCGTGTGGACACCGACTGCAAGACCCCCAGCCCCAGCGTCGATATAGTAGCGGATCAAAGCCGCTTGGTGTCGCTCGTCGAAGCGACGCTCTGCATCCAGGGCCAGTGGCATTGCAGGAATAACCATACCACGACAGAAACGGTCCCGGAGATCAGGACCGATGCCCGCTCCATCCTTAGAAGCGTCCATCAACGACCTCGTAGTGCGTCGGCTTGTCCAGCGACCGCCCACCACTTTGAATCCAGGCGGCCTGCCACTTCAGAAGCTTCAGTAAGGAAACTGAAGGATATCCAAAGAGAGCAGCCGCCTTTGCCGCATTGCTCAGGTACATACGGCTACCGTCGCTGTCGCCGGTGAAGCGCGGCTCAGTCCCAAAGAGCTGCGCGAAGGTCTCTGCCACAAAGCGAACCGATACCGTCTCCGGACCAGTGACGTTCAGGATCTTGGGAGGGTTGTCACAGTGCTCCAAGCAGCGCAACGCCTGACCGTTCGCGTCAGCCTGCCAGATTACGTTGAAATGACTGACCGTGAGATCTACCGGCTGGGACCTATAGACGCGGACGCCGATATCGTGGAGGAGACCGTACCGCAGATCAACAGCGTAATTCAAGCGCAGCAGGCAGATCGGTGTCCCGTGGATTTCACTCCAGTAACTGAACATTCGCTCCCGCCCCAGGCATGACTGCGCATACTCACCCAGGGGATCCGGCGCTACCTCTTCACTGCACCCTCCAGCTGACGCGGAGACAAGCGGATAGACGCAGCCGGTTGAGAAGACCACTATCCGACTATCCTGAAAATGATAACCCACGTGATCGGGAATGGCAACATTTGTCGCCCAAGTCAATGCCTCCTGACCTTGCGTGCCAAACTTCCGCCCCACCATGTAGATCACATTGCGCACGGACGGCAGTGCTGCGACCTCTTGGCGATCCAAAAGGTCGCAGCGGATGGTCTGCACACCGGCATCTTCCAGTTGAGTGCGAGTCTCAATATCGGAGAATCGCGAAACGCCAAAGACCTGCTTACTGATACCAGCTACCTCAATCGCTCGCACCGCTGCAATACCCAACGTCACACCCATCTTGCCCCCGATGCCGAGCACGACAAGATCCCCAGTCAGCCGCCGCATCAGTTCGATAAGTGGCTTCGTCGGTGTTGACAAACACGCATCGAGCTGTGCTTCAGTCTCAATCAGCTCAGGTAGTTCCAGCGTTGAACACATATCCCCCCTCTGGGTCGCCCCACTTTGTGTCGACGATCCGCACACATAAAAGCATACATCGAATGAACCAAAGCCACAACAAGCGTCCCCACGGCCTTAGGGCTTATCAGTTTTCAAACTCACCGAGCCAGGCCAAACCTCGGTCAGCGCGGGCCGCAGCAGCCCGATGTCCATCAGGGACGTAGCGATAGTCGCGCTGGCGGATGACATTCAAAGCCAAGCACTGCAACTTACTCAGGGGCAGGGTAACCTTACGCGCATGATGGCGATCCTCGCTATAGGTCATGTCCAGCACCCAAAACACACGGTTCTCTATGTCCCAATGCTCTCGCAGCCAGTGGCTGCATTGCTCGGGAGTAGGTAGCTTGGTCTAGCGACTACCATAGATCACAATCAGTTCCTCCACTTCCGCCCGTTCCGTCGCTTGCCACGGACGACGTTTGCGCACTACCCTGCCACACATCTGAACGTCCGCCCAGCCGTAGTCTTGTGCAAGGTAGCTGGTGAACTCCGGATCCGTTACCCACCAGCAGGAGCGTTCCTCGACCCGCCCGTGCCGCCTGTCGTTCTCAACGTAGTCCGCTGGCGCAGTCCCGATTTGATCTTTCAACTAGTAGTCGACGGCTGGCGTGACCTCGCCGTGGTTCCCTTTGAGCGGCCCTAGATAGGCCCCCCTTTTTCCAGAATCGTCGTGGTGACGTCCTGGTGCAGTAGTCCCGCGTCCATCGTGACGACTTGCCCCGCTAAGGACAATCGTTGTACGAGTTTGAGCGTTGCGCCAATACTGTCCGTTTCCGCGCCGGCGCTTTGTGCCAGCACGATGCCCAGACCTTGTGCCGCCACCGTCACCACCTGCAGGGCCGGCAACTTACTCTCCCGACGTTTGCTGCCCCGCAGGTGTTTGCCGTCGATGGCCGTGGCTTCCGTCTCCGTCAACACCGCTGACTGCAGCCACTCTACGAAGATGGCTTCCAGCGCCGACGTCGACAACCGTGCCAGCGCTTCCCACACTGCCCCATAAACAGGTGCAGACCCAACGGACCCGCGATTTCCATCCAATGCTCCGTCCCCCAGATGACCATCCCACGCAAGCTGCTGTCACCATTCAATGCGGCTAGCAACAGCATCCCCAAGATGCCTGCCAAAAGGTAACGCCGTCCCTTTCGTCCTCGAGGATCAGGTACTTCCTTTAGCTAGGCCAGAAGATTCACCGTTGTGTTTCCTCTGGTTGCCATCTTGTCACCTCGCTCGTTCTTTTACCCTATCCTACCTCCTCAAGCTTTTCAGTCTGAAAACTGATAAGCCCTACCACGGCCTACAGGGACTTGATCTTGGTGCATTGACGCGTAGACTTACCCGATGTAACAAGGGACGGTGCCGTGGTGACGAGGATGAACATGGGAGGTGTAGTTGTGTCGGTTAATTCAGCTAGTTCCAGCCCTTCAGGCGAAGAGCGACAGACCAGATCGTTAAATATAGCAGCGGTGGATGGTGCACCGGTCTCTTACATCGTGAGTTTAGCGGCCGTGGTGGCGGTGCTGGCTATGATACCGATTCCAATCTCAATCGTGATAGGATCCGGAAGAAACTTTCCAATGAGCCAGAGCGTCTACGCCTTAGTAGGCTGGCTGCTCGGCCCGATCGCCGGCGCAGTAGCCAACGGCGTAGGCGCGGTGATTGGCGTGATCATCGCGCCTCACACAACCAGTTATGCACCCGCCACCATCCTCGGCGCCGTGATGGGTGGACTGGCCTCCGGCACGATGATACCCACCAAGTCGCGCAGGATATGGTGGCTGCCGCTCTCTCTGGTCTTTCTTGGACTCTACAGCTTGTATGCCGGACGGGCAGTGCTGGTGAACCGGGCATCGTGGGTAGCCGTATTGCTTGCATCATTCATTAACTGGTCGGCTATCCTCTTGTACATTCTGCCGACCCGCACGTGGTTTGCTCGTCAACTGCAGACCCGCGATTCCCGCCGTATCGGACTAGGCTTGTTTGGCGGCACGTGGATGGTAGCCGGCCTAGTCCACCTGAGCACTGGGGCAATCGTATACAGTATCATCAACTGGCCGAATGAGCTTTGGTGGGCTATCGTGCCATTGGCGCCCCTTGAACACGCTATCCGGGGACTTGCCGCGATGGGTATAGGTCTCGGTGTGATCTCCGGCTTGAGGGCCACTGGTTTGGTTAAGCCACCCCACGCTGCCTACTGAACAGACGGGCTCGACACCTAACGTCCTCCCAACTCACTTAACCCACCCCACCCCCAAGTCAAACTCGTCCCGGTAGCAGTCGGGCAGCTACTGTGTTAAAATAGGACTAGGCTTTGTGGGAGTAAGCCGTATGGACACATCCGATGCGTGCATAGTCGACCACTGACGTCTCGTTTCCTTTGAGAGTTCATCCATCTGGCTGATTGTGTGCGCAGCGGAAGTCCTTGGGAAGGGGATAGCGCATTCAGATGGATCGGCGAAAACGTATTCTGGTGGTTGATGACGACGATCGCGTGCGATTTGTATGGGAGCATGCGCTGCACAAGCTCGGAGACGGTTACGAGGTGGTCGCCGCAAGCAATGGGCGCGAGGCCCTTGACAGGGCGCAGAATGAACGCTTCGATCTACTGATCACCGACCTACGCCTACCACGGTCAGATGGTGTAGCGCTCACGTCCGCTTTTGCTAAGCTGAGTCCTGAGACACGGGTCATCTGGATCACCGCCTATGGCTGCCATCGATTCAGAGATCCTGCCAAACGGCTTGCCATTGACCAATGCCTCAACAAGCCTGTGGAGATAACTGAAATTCGTCAGGCTGCGCTGGATGTCTTAGAGGCTCACGAATCACCCGATAGTCAGGTTAGCGCTAGTTAGCTAGAAGAGATTACACACCGATGGAACTTATGATTGAGAGATATCGTCAGATAGCAGTAGCGGTCTTAGAGAGCCTGAGGGCCACGGTCTATCCGAGCTATCGTCTGCAGCCGCTAAAACAGACAACCGGCTTTGAGCGTGCCGGGATCGGCTGGATTTTGGGTGTCCCAGCTGAAGCAGGGGCGAGAGATGGTGAATTCGAGCCCTACCTAGGGGTGGAGCTGGTACTAGATGAAGATGGCAATCCAACCCACTTTGCGTGTTGGAATCAAGAGGGACACAAGGTGCAGACGCCTGACGGCGATCTTTCGAAAGCTGCGCTGGTCGATGCCCTGGAACGATTGCACCAGACGGGGGCCGACTCCACGCATCTGATCTGGCGCTGGCTAGGACGTCAGGTATCAGAGTGAGGTAAGAAAACACGGTTGAACCACGTCAGTACAAGTGAGGTATATATAACACAGGCTGACAGCGAGATGCTTTGGGTGTATAATAGTACACTGGCTCTCCTGTAACCGAGGATAATGGTGCGTGCCGCTAACGCCATAGCATTGGCCGTCCCAAGCCATAGATTACTGAACGCGAAGGGCGTTTTCGGTCAGAAGAAGGAGAACTGAGGTAAAAACTATGGAAGCCATAAAATTACGCGGAAACCTTGAGGAGATCGAGGAAACCACGGAAGATTACAGCGACCTGGAAGACGATCTGCTCACCCTCGATGAGATTTTCGGGATTGAAGCCGAGGACGATGAGACCGAGAGTGATGCGCTGGATGACTTCCACGCATTCTTTGAAGTTAGCGGGGACGACGAGGGCGGAGAGGATGAAGAGGATGAGGTCGACGTAGATGATATCGCGTCGGATGATTCTTTGAGCTTGTATTTGCAGGAGATGGGACAGGTGCCGCTTTTGTCCCGCCAGGAAGAGATTGAGCTGGCCCAGCTGATCGAGCGCGGACGCGATGCCCAGCGTCGCCTGAGTACCGGTGACTACGATCCAGGCGGCATCAACGCATTGGAGGAGGATATCCAGCGCGGGCAGGAGGCGCGTCGCCACCTCATCGAGGCCAATACTCGGCTGGTGGTCAGTGTAGCCAAGCGATATCGCAATTATGGGCTGCCTTTCCTGGACTTGATTCAGGCCGGCAACGTTGGACTGATCAAGGCGGCAGACAAATTCGATCATCATCGCGGCAATCGGTTCAGTACCTATGCTACATGGTGGATTCGACAAGCGGTCACCCGCTCCTTGACGCAGCATGGACGAGGAATTCGGATTCCAATCCATATGAGCGATCATCTGCGGAAGCTTGACAAGATCTCCCAGAACATGGAGCAAAAGCTTGGAAGGCGTCCGACCTATGAGGAGCTCGCCGAAGAGGCCAATGAGGATCCTGAGAAACTGCGCAAAATGCTGCGCCAGTCTCAACACCCTGTCTCCCTAAACAAGGAGGTTGGCGATGAGGACACCTCAGAGCTTGAGCAGTTTCTGGAGGATGAGACGACGCCGGCGCCCGATGAAACGGCGGAGGAGCGGATGCTCCACGATCAACTGGAGCAGCTGCTCACCACGCTAGATCCACGCGAGGCGTGGATCCTTAAGATGCGCTTTGGGCTTCACGGCAGCCGGACCTACACGCTGAAGGAGCTGGGACAGAAGCTGGGGATCTCTAAGGAGCGTGTGCGCCAGATTCAGGGCCAGGCGCTGCGTAAGCTTCGGCATCCCTATCACCGACGCCAGCTCCAGGATTTCCGATAAGCCCTTGAGGTACGCGCATAATCACACCAAAAAGAGTCCGGGAGCGCTCCTGTAGAAGCGCTCCCGGATATCTTCTTTCGGCCTGCATCTATTTCGTCTTGTCTGCGTAGATGCGGTCTGTCTTCGCCGCCGCAATGAAGTCGTTCCGGTGGAGTCCACCAATTGCGTGCGTCCACCAAGTGACTGTGACCGAACCCCACTCCGTTACGATCGTGGGATGATGGTCTTGCGCTTCGGCCATAGTACCCACCGCATTGGTGAAGGCAAGCGCGCCCGCAAAGTCCTCGAAGGAGAAGGTACGGGTGAGGCGCTGCTCTCCATCACGCTCGACAATCTCCCACTCCGGAACCCGAGGGCGTAATGCACCGATCTGGTCCCCGGTCAGTTTCGGAGCTCCCTCACGACAGGGAACGCATGTCTGATCCGCTAGAGTCTCCATACCAAACCTCCCGACAGGGCAGTCGTGACCATGCTAGCCCTCCAGCACACAGATCGCGCCAGAGCGCTTGATGCGCAAGGCAAGCGTCTCCAGCACACGGAAACTGTGATCCAGACCCTCATTGCCCTGATAGGCCGTCATAAGATCCTGTCCTACGATCAGATCGAGGTTGTACGCTCCGAGAGCCACAACCAGGCCTTGATCTCCCTGCAGGATCTGCGTGCGATACAGGCCGCCTTCGGCGACCTCGCCGATCAACTTGGCAACCGTTCGGCCCATGCCCCGCGACACCCTCTGCGTCTGGGTATAGAGTGAAGGGCTGAGGACCACCGCATACGGGCCAATGAATCCTTCTGCAAACAGCGTCTCGGTTGCCGAGACCACGTCGCCCAGGGCCACATCGGTCTCGGTCCAATCGCCCAACTCAACCGTATTCTCGGCGGCTTCGATTAGCTTACCAAAGATCATCTCGTCTTCCAGGCGCGCGCAAGCCATCGCAGCCTGCGCCGCCGGCCCAGTCTCCAGAGGTAGACCAGACTTGCGGCTTGCTTCCATCTCCCGCCAATGTAGCATAAACGTGGCTTCAAACAGCTCCACGGGAATGTGAGTGCGCCGCTCGCCAGTCCCAACGGGGACGATCTCAAGACCGCTGCCGAAGGGTCCCTTGAGCTCAATAAAACGTCGTCCAATCAGAAACTGGCGCGCCGTGCCAACCACGGCCCCGTCGATCCGCATCCACTCACCATCCGTCAGAGGTGCGTCTTCGCGCATAAGATAGTCGCTCATTGTATTCCTCCTAGTAATCGAAAGCCCTCAATCCTTCAAGCTACCAACAGTGAATGCATCAGAATCAGGATTGCCAACTGAGGCATCCTCTGAATCAGATGCCTCACTGTGAGCATCGGCCTCCTCCATCAGTTCCTCAAGCACCGTAGCCAAGAGCCCATTGCGCGTCACCATCGTGTCCACCTCGATTTTGAAGTCCTGATGTTGATCGATCTCGGGATCCTGGCTGAGTACGATAAACCGGTCCTGGGCCTCTTGGGTCATATCCAGGTCAGCACTGAGGGCCACTTCGACGTCACGGCTCGTGTCAACGCCGGGATAATCGAAAGG
>PWVB01000010.1 GCA_003562365.1 Anaerolineae bacterium | reverse complement strand
GCTTGGCTCGCTTGATGATCGCGGCTTGCTTGGCTTACATTTGGATCGTGTATCTTGGGGTCATTGCCAAGCGCGACGGCTGGACCCAAATTATTCATCGTACTGATAGATGCGACCTGAGTCTCTTTCGCCTTGGCCTGGATTTACTTGAACATTTCTTGAATCTGGACTTCGCTATACCTGTCGATTTTGTTATGCCTCGTATGACAGAAAGTGTCCGGTAGTGAAGCCCAGAACGATGTGCCGTCCTTGCGCAACCCCCTGGCAGTCCAGTCGCGCACGCTTCCCGATTCTCGCAACGCAGCCGTCAGCTTGTCTCTCTCATCGGAGTCGCCGTAGAGGGATGCCCCAGGCATGCCGATCAGCTCCTCCTGGGAGTAGCCAAACATGGTCACGGTGCTAGGACTCGTGACAGTGAGCACTCCGGATTGATCCGTCTGGAAGTATGCGTCATGGATGGTCTCAAAGATCGACCGATACCGCTCCTCACTGGCTTGCACCGCGACCAGGGCTTCTTCCATCCTCCGGCGCGCCTCGACGACGCGGGCATAGGCATCAACTCGGGCCTTCAGCTCACGGTTGCTGATGGGACGGGCGATGTAGCCGTCCGCCCCGCCATCGAGGCCGCTCACCTGGTCGTCTGTGGTGGGCCGCGCGGCCGAGGCGAAGATCACGAGGGAGTTCTTGAGCCGCTCGTCCCGTTTGATCAACCGGCAGACTTCCAAACCCTCGATGTCAGGCAGGTTGCGGTCGAGCAGCACGATGTCCGGGACGGTCTCGCGGACAAGGCGCACCGCATCCTCCCCGTTGTACGCGATGCTCACGGCGTAGCCGGCGGATTGCAACACCCGCCCAGTGCCGTCTGCTGTGGCTTTGTTGTCATCGATCTGGCACACAGGGGCAACGAGTCCGTCTGCTCTTCATAAACAACCTATGCCACACTTACGAGGAGTAGACCAGGACCAAAAGCGGCATCCCCCTCCCCGCTCTAGCGGGGAGGGGGATGCCGTGAAAGCTGTGGAGGTCTCTCCCAATGTGTAAGTGCGTTCGGTCAACCTTCCCCCTCAGACAAGGACGCTACGCAAGCGCCTCCTTGTCACAGTAACTCGGCCATCCGTGAGGCAAGTGCATCTCGCAGACATCAGTGTGGGCTGGGTACCGGGTCAATTCCATTGCCATCTCTAAGCCGTCGGCAATATCATCCAGGACATCGGCCAAAATCGGATTCTCGCCACGAGCCTCGGGAATCCGAGCGCGCAGCCACTCGGAGACCTCCAGCCGGCGTTGATCCGGAACCTTTAGAAGAACTAACTCTCCTCGCCCAATCGCCACCAACGCAGCATCAAGGCTCTCATATCCCAGGATCTCCGCAATCTGTCGCGCGCGCTCTATCATCGTTTCATCCTTTGACCTGCCTATTGCCGTTGAGGACGCTAACTTTGACGTCTGAACTCTAGAGATATTATACTCCAAACTAATCTACCAGGTCAATTTGAGGTATCAGAGAACCATAGTCCCTCACCGATCCATCGTCCAGGCAGCACTCGATGATGTCCCGACCCAGCGGATCCAGATCCTCGCTCAGATATAGCGTCAGCTGCTCACGGAAGAACCCATAGAGGATTTGCGCGCCGGCGTCATAGCCTTCATTGCCGACTTCCGGTTGCGTGTTAACCTGCAGGAACCAGCGGGAGACGAACCGTCCCTCGACCTGCAGTTGGTGCAACGCATATCCCAGAACCGGACAGCGTGCCGGCCGGATCTGATCATACTTGAACGGCGCACTCCCACGACGAGCCAGATACTCACGCATGATCCATTCAGGCATAAATCCAACTCGCCAGACACCTACATACTGATTGGGGCATAGAACGTAACGTGTGTTGGGATTTTCACGGAACTGTGCCAACAGAAGATTGGCTTGATCGACCCGCCGTCCCGTAGCAAATGGCCAATAAGAGCCGACCCCCTCACTGCTCATGCCCTGAGTATCAGTGATGCTGGGATTGGCGTGCCCACGCGGCGCGACCAGTCGCCAAAGCCAAGCCAGTGCCGGCGGGAGCAGATGAAACAGTCCGATTATACCGTAGGTAGGATGATCCTCTGTACAAGGAGGTGTCCGAACCCCAAAGCTACGAATGTCAATCTGCACCGGCTCGTTGACGATATTTGGAAAGATACGACGAGGGACCACAACACGAGGATTGGGACACGGTTTGCCCGGAGCGTCCTCGATGTGTTCCCAGATCAGGGCCCGGCTACCGGGCACGGCATATACGTTTAGAAAGAGCAGTGGCTCATCAGGCTCTGCGGTCAGGCGCTCAAGGTGCACATCGGTCCCGTAATGATCTATGTGATTGACGCGCAGAAACCACGCCTCTTCTGCATCAGTGAGGCTTAACTTCCCAGAGTTGGACTGGATCGTGGGGTGACAGATGGCCATGTCATCGGCGACCGGGTGGATATTGCAAGTGCGCGGAATCTCCAGATGGCGTCGCTCTCCAGTCAGCATATTCTCGCCCAAAAGCATCCGACCATCGTCGTCCCGATGCGCATGCTCCAGGAGTTCGCTCTTGCCACCACCGCTGGCTGCTTCGTGCATCATCGTGGTGACATTATCGTAAGGTGTGACAATTCTGGCAGCCGAGCAGTGCGTTGTGACCCAACCCTCCCGCTCCCCCTGAGTCAGCAGCATCCCGTAGACGCCCTTCTTGGCGCTGGGACCAGGATAGAGATTGTAGGAAAAGACCTCGTGGACATCGGGCAGACGATTGTGAACAACCACCTGCTTTCCACTGAAATGCGTATGCCGGAAGACGGGCGCGATGTATATGACGGAACGCGGACGGAAGTCCTCGGGGAGCTCCGACTCTGGTATAATGCCTTGGAGCATTGCCAAACCTAAGGCGAAAAATCCAGCGTTCGCCGGCGCGATGGCCACCGAATCCATCCCCATGCCTGGCTGTCCGGCGGTGTAGCCAAACATCGCCAGCGGTTGGGTGGCCAACCAGTCAAAGGTGGCCTTCCGCACTTCATCAAAATCCTCTCCAAACCGATCTCGGAATCTCGGCTTGTCGGTCGGCCCGTCATCGCCGATTACCAGGCAATCGGGATCGCGACGTCGCATATAGGGCTCCGGGTAATTCACGGAGACACCGTTGCGGACTCGCGCAACGATGGCTTCTACGGTATCCCCCTGCTCGGGAACATCATAGCTAACCTCAAAATGGCTGCTGCCCAGGCCCCCACATGCCAAGTTGATGAGCTCTGTAGTAGTACTGGCAACCGTAACACCGGGGCTCGCCGCAACAACCTTGGCAGCCTCCTCCGGTAGATGGTAATTGTCCCAATTCATCGCACTCCCCCTTACTCCTTGACATTGCTGACAACTTCGGCGACCCCAAAATCAGAGATGCATCGCACGGCTGGTGAGCGTGCTTCTTCCAAGGACAGATCTCTGGAGCCGTTCGGCTTGTCTAACCAAGCGAAGAGCGGCGCTGAGCTTGTGCGCCGCCCTGATCCTCCTACCTGATCTAAGATCTACGATCCCTCCGGCGGCACCCGCGCTTTCAACGCTTTCCATAGTCGCTCTGGCGTTACAGGCGTCTGTCGCATCATCATTCCAGTGGCATCATAGATCGCGTTGATAACCGCCGGCGCAACCCCGTTGACCACGATCTCCGCCACAGACTTTGCACCAACCGGATGAGATGGCTCAAAGGTCTCGATGAAGAGGGTCTGGAGCGGCGGGCTCTCATCGGCCCGAAAAACGCGGTAATCATCCAGGCGAGGATTAAGGATATATCCCTGCGCATCATAGACCAACTCCTCTGTCAGCGCATATCCAAGCGCCTGGAGCATCCCTCCCTCTGCTTGACCACTCGCTGTGAGCGGATTGATGATCTGTCCTGAATCGATGGCGATCAGGAGATTGTCAACAGTGGTCTGGCCCGTCTCAAGATCCACCGTCACTTCAGCAAACTGCGCGGCGAAGGGAGGGGGACTGACCGGACTCACAAAGGAAGCGTGTCCCATAATCTGGTGTTGGTTCTGAGTATGCAACGCATGCATTGCGATCTCCCTGAAGCCAACGTTCAGACCATCCCTATGCCACGCGCGGCTCTCCCGCAACTCAAAATCGACAACCTCGCCACCGATCATCTCCGCGGCGACCGCCTTCATTTGCCGCGCGACCTCCTCGGCAGCCCGAGCCACCGCTCCCCCGCTGATATAGGTGGTGCTCGAAGCATAGGCGCCCTTGTCAAAGGGGGTGACATCCGTGTCCGAGGAACGGATGATCAGATCGTCGAGGCTGCATCCCAAAACCTCGGCAGCAATCTGGCCCAGCACGGTGTCCGAACCGGTCCCCAGGTCAGTGGCCCCCATCATCAAGTTAAAGGAGCCATCATCGTTCATCTTGATGCTTGCCGCAGCCATATCCAGGTTTGGTATACCTGACCCCTGCATCAGAAACGCCACGCCGATGCCGCGTCGACTGTAGGGTCTTCCAGGCACCCGCTGCCAATCTGGATTGCCGTATTTCTGGTGCCAGCCTACGGTTGCTGCCCCCTGGATGGCGGCTTCGCGCAAAGCGTTGGTCTCAATGAGTTCGCCCCGCGCTTCCCGTCCTTCGCTCCACGCCTTGCTCATTATGTTTTCGGTATGCGGCGCTATGATGTTCTTAAGCCGGAACGCCAGGGGATCCCACCCCATTTCACACGCCGCCTGTGTGATCAACGTCTCCGTGGCAACCGCGCCTTGCGTTACGCCGTAGCCGCGGTAGGCACCGGATCGAGGAAGGGTCGTGTAGTAAGTTTTACCCGCGAAGTGAACGTTGGGGGTATCGTAGAGGGGCAGTGTCTTGTGTCCCGTATTGCCCAGCACAGTTAATCCGTGCCCACCATACGCTCCCGTATCACTGAGTACGCTCATAGCCTGAGCCACCATCGTTCCATCGTCCTTGACTCCAATTCGATACTGCACCTGCATTGAATGTCGAGTGGTCGTGTAGACGAACTGTTCTTCGCGCGTCAGCTCCAGCAACACGGGCCGCCCGGTGGCGATGGTTAGATGAGCAGGGATGTCCTCGTAGATCTCCTGTTTATTGCCGAACCCTGCTCCGATACGGGGCTTGATCACGCGAATCTCCCCCTCGGAAAGCCCCAGTACCGGCGCGAGTATGCGCCGGACGTGAAACGGGACTTGTGTCGAACTCATGATCACCAGTCGGTCGTCTTCGTCCCAGTAGGTCAACGCCACCCAGGGCTCCAGGGGAACGTGTTTCATCTTCTGTGTTTCAACAGTCGTCTCGAAGGTATGATCCGCGGTAGCGCAGGCCGTATCAACGTCGCCAATATCGATGCGTACCTCAGCGACGAGGTTGCGGCTAGGATCGCTCGCGCCGAAATTCACGTAATCCTCTTGGTCGTGGATGACCGGCGCCTCTTCCGCCATTGCAGAAGCTAGATCGACGACTGGAGGAAGGACCTCATAATCGACATGAATCAAGGTCAGGGCCTCCTCAGCGATCTCAGGACTTTCGGCAGCGACCGCCGCTACCCGATCCCCGACATAGCGCACCTTGGTATCAAAGCTGACGTAGTCCAGCGGACCAGGAATAGGATAGGACTGCCCAGCTGTCGAGTAGACGACCCGCGGGACGTTTTCGTAGCAGAGCACCGCATGAACACCCTGCAACGCCTCGGCCTCACGCGTATCAATGGCCCGAACACGGGCGTGAGCGTGAGGACTGTGCAGAATCTTAGCGAAGAGCATGCCCGGGCGCTCAAAGTCGGCTACGAAGGCCGCTTTGCCCTGCGCTAGTTTGGGCGCATCCACCTTGGGCAAGGGTTGACCGACGACGGCAAAGCGCTGAGATTCCGCTGTCACAAAAACTTTGGGCTCGGCTCGGACCCGTGTCTCGACGCCGTAGCCGGCACTCCCCTGCGGCGCGAGCGGCGTCAGTGAGTCTGAGAGGTCCGAATCGACGTCGCCAGCGACCAGCAGGTCCTCCGGCATTTCAAACAGCCCGGTACCCGACTCCCCACCAACGGGCGCAGGCGTCTCCCCCCGAAGGTAGGCAGCCGCTCGTAGGATAGCCTCCAAAGGCTTTGCGTACCCTGTCTCCCGAGAGATGATTCCACTGATGGCATCACGGACCTCAGCCTCTGTTGGACTTGGGGTATGGTCAAGCAGAGCTTTTCCAGCGAGGATCAGGGCTGGCGTATCGTAACCACTCTGAATCGCGCCGGTCTCAACAAAGGCGCGCTGCAGCGGATGGCTTTCGCCCTCACGATCCCAGCCGAGCCGAGTTCGTGCGCCCAGACCCTCGATTGTCAGGACTTCGGCGCCGTCGACCTGTGCGGCAAGCACTAAGACGCTATTGTAGGGTCGTCCATTGACCAGAACAGTACTGTAGCCGTCGGCGCCATCCTCACTTCCGAATTTGACCCCACGCAGGCCGGCCCGCCGCAGCACGCGGAACAAGGTGTCTCGCGGAGCAACGTCAAACTGACGCTTCGTGCCGTTCAGAAGGATAGTGATCTGCATAGGTCCTCGCATCTTAATTGTCTCGAATGACTCATTTCATTGTACCGAGAATGGTCGCGGTGTCAACGATACGCTGTGCCACGCCTGAACAACGAAACTGGCGTCCTTTACCCAACCGCCCTATGACGAAAGAGGCCCCTGGCTGTCTCCAGGGGCCAAAAACCATATTCCGGTGCAGAGGATGGACCTAAGCCGTTGTCAACTCGGCCTCCAAGCTGATCTCAACACCCTGCAATGCTTTGGAAACGGGACAGCCCTCCTTGGCGATGTTCGCGTGTTCCAAGAACGTTGCTTCATCGATGTCAGGAACCATAGCAACGGTCTTAAGATCAATTCGGGTGATCTCGAATCCGCCACCGGAAGACTCCAGATAAACAGCTGCGTCGGTTGAGATACTCTGAGGCGCATAGCCCGCCTGTGTCAACCTTGCACTCAACGCCATAGAGAAACAGCCAGCGTGCGCGGCGCCGATAAGCTCATCGGGATTAGTGCCCGGCCCGCTCTCGAAACGCGAGGCAAAGGAATAGGCACCCTCGAACGCTCCGCTTCCCAAGCTCATCGTACCCTTACCATCCTTGAGATTCCCTTCCCACACTGCCGATGCCCGTCGAGTGATCATTTGCCCCTCCTATTTCTAAGATATGTTCGTACTTTTTAGTGTAAATCAAGCCTCACAGATGTCAAGGCAGACAAAGACGCAGTCTGCTTGTCGGCTAACTGGTGACAATCGGCAATGTCAGATAGAAGCTGGAACCGTGATCCCGCTTACTCTCAAATGTAAGACGTCCCTGATTAAGCGCGACCAGACGCTGAGCGAGATGGAGTGAGAGGCCATTGCCTGGCGTTTCACGCGTTTGCGCATCAGGAGCTCGGTAGAACATCTCGAAGATGTGCGCCTGGGCCTCAGCTAGGATCCCGATGCCAGTATCCTGCACAGTAATGCGTAAGTGGGCTGTATCAACCGGATCGATGTCGGCGATTATCGTGATGACACCGCCTTCAGGAGTATACTGGGTGGCGTTCTTCAGTAAGGTGTGCAACACCTGGACGAGGCGGGTCCGGTCTGCCCATACCGGTGGAACTGTCTTAGGGACCATATTGTGCAACGTCTGCACCTTAGCTTGACGGGTCGCCGCGAGCATCTCCAACGCCTCCTCAATCGCAACGGCAGGAGACACCGCCTCGCAATCTAGGACAAGTCGCTGGCTGTCCAGCTTGTTGATATCTGAGAGATCCGAGACCAGGCCGGACATCCGCTCAACATTTGACTGAATCGTCTTCAGAAAACTGGCCTGCGTTTCGTTTATCGGACCCACGATGCCTTTCAACAGCAGATCCGCATACCCTTTGATGGCAGTCATAGGAATCCGGAGTTCATGGGTGACCAGCGACACAAACGCCTGGCGGGCCTCGCGCTCAGCTGCTAAGGCAGCCTCCAGTGAAGCGTGGTCCTCTGGTTGCCTATCCATCGTCGGATCCTTTCTGAGAACTAGCGTATCAAACTACCGGGCGTGCGCGCTATCGGGCTGAGGAGTAACGCTGCTGAAAACGCAGCTGCTCCTAAGAGTACCCCAGCAAACACTTGGGCGGGAGAATGCCGCCGTAACTTGACGCGCGACCAAGCCACCAAAGGGATAATCATCGCTAATGGTGTCGCAGCAATTCCAAAACCCCAAATCAGGAAAAAGGCAACGCCCGAGGCCACAGTTGCATGCACACTGATCTTCCAACAGAGCGTCACCATATAGATGCCCAACCACTGCAAGAAATGGCTACCGACCATCACTAACAGAATCTCAGGCGCCTCCCCGAGACGCATCGCTCCCCAGACGATCGCGGTCCCGATGGCGGTAACGAGAATCGACCACTTACGTTGCTTCCGGAAGTAGATGTCCAGATCCGTGACGTGACCGTGACCAATCTGCCAGCATAGGAAAGCTAATGGCCCTATCACAGCGAAGACGATATAGGGACCCGACCACAACCAGGCGCGCGGCACCGAGAGATGATGGAGGGTCACAAAGAAGGCACTGAGCGACATAATCGGCGGGCTCCCCATCTGGGAGATCCAGTGAGCAATATGCTCAACCCACGTCTCCGGGCGTGGCACGTCCTGGACACGCGATTCGATGTCGTGTTGATCGTTTGGTGATCGGCAAAGCCTCAAGGGCACAGTCAGGTTCCTAGAGTTAACATTAACGATAGAGTATACCACAGGAGTTGCACTTATCCGCGGTCCAGATAGCATAGAGCGAAATCAGAATAGGAGGCCGGATGTGAAGAGGCGCAGTTTGGAGTCGAAGGTGGTGTTGATCAGCGGTGGGGCAAGGCGTGGAATCGGGAGGGCCTGCGCGATGGCTCTGGCCGAAGAGGGGCATCAGGTCTATGGTACCAGTCGTGATCCTTCGACGGTCGATCTTGAAGGCGTGGCCTTCAAAGCATTGACATTGGATGTTAACGATGCCAAATCGGTCGAAGCGTGTGTCCGGCGGATCCTGGAAGAGAACGGGCGTCTCGACGTTGTGGTCAACAATGCAGGGTTTAGCTATGGCGGCGCCGTTGAGGACACGTCAGTTGAGGAGACCAAGATGCTTTTTGAAACTAACGTCTTCGGTATATTGCGTGTCTGCCACGCTGTGCTGCCGATTATGCGCGCTCAAAGACAGGGGCTTATCGTTAACGTAAGCTCGATCGCTGGACGGATCGGGGCGCCCTACCAGGGAGTCTACAGCGCTAGCAAATTCGCCGTCGAAGGACTAACCGAGACGTTGCGGATGGAGGTCAAGCGTTTCGGCATCGACGTAGTTTTGATCGAGCCAGGCGACATCAGCACAACGCCGAATCGGCGACACACAGCGGCGTCACAGTCGCGAGAGCTGTATCGTGATCAGTATGCTATGACACTAGCAAAGATCGAGGCGGACGAGCGGGGCGGTACCCCTGCCGAGGCCGTGGCGCGTCTCTTGCGCCAGATTGTGAACCAAGAGGCACCGCGACTGCGCTACATGGTTGGACCCCTTCACCAGAAGCTCGCCGTCTGGGCCAAGTGCTTCCTACCTGCAAAGCTCTTCGAGTGGGGGATGATGAAAACCTACAAGCTATAATATGCTACCATCACCGTTTGGTAGCATCACATTTAACCGTGGTCAGGTAAGCCACTCAGCTTGGAGGGCTAAGAAGGCCTTGGAGGGCCGTCCCCGCCGTTTCGGAAGCTGGGGCGGATGTGGGACTCGGTACCATAATAGTTCCTC
>PWVB01000061.1 GCA_003562365.1 Anaerolineae bacterium | reverse complement strand
GGACACATTGACCGCTCCTGCCGGTGGCCTTATCGCAAAACTCGCGGAACAGGCCGAAAACGTTCTGGTAGGACAGCTCACCCTTGGGGCCGGCAACGGGGCGAATGCCCTGCATGAAGTCCTGATAGGCATATTCCGGATGGAACTGGACAATCTGCGAAAACCCGTCGCTGCCGCCAATCAGATGCTTTGCCACCAATTGGGCGAGGAAAGTCTTGCCGGTACCGGGTGGTCCATAGAACACGGCCTGCCGCTTGCGGTCAATGGCACTGAGCCATCGAGTGATTCTCTCGATAATAATGCCCGAGTCTTCTGCCAGCTGCTCGGTCGAATACTCGGGATTGCGTTCGATGTCCACTACAAGCTCGATCGGCTCTGCATTTCGCAGCTTCTCAAAACGCTCGGCGTTCAACTCCTGCAAGGTTCCCAGCCAACTGGGCTCGTTGACCTTGCGGACGGTCAGATCATCCCACATCACGGGGAGGCGGTGCCCGCAGTGGGCGCCGGCAACAAAGTAGTACGGTCCGATTACCGTGCCAAAGCCGAGGATCTTGTTCATGCCGCAGTTGGCGACGATGCGGTCGCCCTCCCGGATGCGGGTGAACCGCCAGACCTGGCCTAAGCCAGACTTCGTCCACTCCGGATGCTCGGCAAGGGCAGCGTCGCGGCGGGCTTCGAACTCCTCCTTGGAGACGCCGCTCAGGTCGCCCAGATCGCTCCAACCGATGCAGATATATCCATCGTCTCGGCACTGCTCCCAATACTCTCCGCTGGGCCCGGGGGCGATCTTATAGAACTTCGCTTCCTTGAAGCTGAATTTCCGGACCCCCACCAGCCAATGGGAGAACATGTCCAAGACATCGCCGTGGAGGGCGATACCCTGGCCGACTCCATCGAACAGCTCTTGGTGCTCCTTCTGGAAGCGGAAGCTGATCTCGTTCAGGCGCGGATACGACTGAAGGGTATTGTCGCAATCCTTTCCGCAGAAGAAATTCAGAGCCTGACGGGGCTTGCTGTTGACGATGTTGAAGGCTTCAGGTTTGAGTGCATTCAGGATTGGCGTAAGCATCCCCATCTGGAAGCCCTGCGATGGGACGGTGCTGGCGAACCACTGGCAGTGTTCATCGAGCGATTGAGGGCTCTCCAGGCAACGCCTCACGAACCCATAGATCGTTTTGGCGACGTTCGGCCAATCTTCCGCTTTGGTCCATTTGGCCCCTTCGAACCACTGGCGGATGTCTTTGGTGATCGAGGGTGCGACGTGTATCCAAGCGCCGCGGCTGCGGTTGTGGTCGGTATCGGCATGGGGAAGCAGCTTTAGGAGGACTGCATCGGTGATATCTTCTCCACGTGCCTCTCGCGCAGAGATCTCCTGCCAATTGGCCTGCGCCTCGGACCTCTGTTGCGCATAACGGCGCATGTGATCCTGGCCGTCCGGAAGATCGACGTACGCGGCAACGAACTCCTCGAAGAGGAACGGAAAGGAATTGCCTGATGCCGTACCAGCCTCGCTGGCAGCATGGGACATCGCCACATCGAGCGCTTGTGGAGTCGCCGCAATTTGCTCGCGGATGCTCTGCATCGCCTCGTTGTACACCCGATAGCCGTCCCACGTCCTGCGGTGCTTCAGCTTGAGGCCGGGGAGTATCTTTTTCATTCCCAGCTCCATCTTGGGGAGCCAGATGGAGAAGGTGTCGGGGTTGCGGAGGTAAAGGAGTGCCGTGGGGAGCGAAGTTCCGCTCCCCGGGATGGCGTCGTCCTTCCAGAAGTCATCAAGTACGGAGCCTAGCTCCTTCTCACTGGCGTTCCACAGCTTTTCGGACCAGCGGTTGAAGGCGTCCGTCGAATTGGAAATCTGGTTGGCCAGCGCCCCATAAAACGCGGGCATGAACCGGTCGTGTCGGAGTTTATCCTTCCAGTAATCAGTATTCAGAGCAGCCAAGAAGGCCCGGATATCCTCTTCCTGGAACCGGCCCAACTTGTCTTCGAGGAGGCGCTTTGCCTTGCCTTCTCCCTCAAGACGAGCCTGCAGGCGTGCATCGGGCATGTGCTGGGTGACGTAGCTGTGTAGTAGTTTTCGCCACGTGGATAGCACGGTGTACGTTTTCGTCGCCATTGTGGATCCTTCTGCGTGTTCATCGTCACTTTTTGGCATCGCCTCGCGGTTGGGCGAGAGTCCCCCCTCTCCCTCGCCCCCTCATGGACTGAGGGGGAGGACTGGACGGGCAAATGGGATCGTGGTTGAGGGTTTTGGATTGGGCGGTCTGGATGGGAGCAGCGGCCGGGTAATAGGCCCGGGCGGCGGCATGGAGTTCTTCAGCAATCTCCCTCCGCAGGTCCTCCGGCTCCTCGACGATGGCATTCCTCCCGAAGCTCAGGATCCACCGCTTGACCTCCTCGGTGTGGTCGAGCTGGAACTCAGCCAGGAGGCTGCCGTCTGGCTGGAGCGTGAGTTGCTGAGAGGAGTGCCAACGGGACTCCTGGACGTAGCGGACTACCGGCTTGGCAAAGCG
>PWVB01000356.1 GCA_003562365.1 Anaerolineae bacterium | reverse complement strand
GAGTCACTCGAAGAAAGGCGCCTTGGACTTTGCGCGTCTGTTGTCCTTGATTCGTACTTGGGAGCAGCAAGGTCACCACTTCTTCTCCACCGCACATGGACTGCTTTCGCATTCGTGCTCATAAAACTAAACGGTTACGAGCATCCTAGTCCACCTTATTTTTCCCATTTCGTGGTCTTGACAATGGGGGTCACTTTACTGGGGCTAACGTCTACCTGCACCAGTTCGACCTGTGGTGGTGGCGTACCTACGGCTGTCTCACTCGCAACGAGCGACGGCAACGGTGACGAAGAGGGTTGGGGAATCCGATTCTCATCCGCTACGCCGACGACTGGATCTAGCTCTGGAACGGCACGAAACACGGCGCCATCACCCTGAAAGCCGAGGCCCAAGCGTTTCTGGAACAGCATCTCAAGCTTCAACTCAGCGAGGAAAAGACGCGCGTTACCCATGTCAATGAAGGCTTCACCTTCTTGGGCTTCGACATCCGACGGTAAAGGGGAACCCACGGCAAGCCGGTTGTGCTCATTCACCCCAGTCAGAAGAGCGTCCAGCGTTTCAAAGCCAAGATCAAGGCGTTGACACGGAGGGACACGACCTACCAGCCCGCCTGGTACAAGCTCAAACAACTCAACTAGATTCGACGCAGCTGGAGCGCCTACTATCAACACGTCAATGCCAAGGTCACCTTCGGCAAGCTGGACTGGTGAGTGCTGAATCGCATCTTCCGCTGGGCACGCAAGAAACATGGTCAAGCCACCTGGCGGACGACCCTCAACAAGCACCGCCATCGTGACCCCAAGGGACGGATCAGCTTCGTCTGCTATCTTGAGGACGGCAGCGTCACATGACTATACCGCATGGCTGATCGTCCCATCCGTCGTTACTGGGTCAACTGGTCACCGCCAAGCTACGCCACAAACGGTATCAGCACGGAGGTGAGTGAAGCACCGGAGATTCTACCAAGGCCCGCCAACTACCCTGCCCGAGATCGTGAGCAGTACCGGCTCATCATCTTACGGCGGGACAACCACACATGCCAACACTGTGGTAAGTCCGAGGAAAGGCTCTACGTGCATCACATCATGCCTAGAGAGCACGGTGGCACCGACGACCTGGACAACCTCACGACGCTCTGCCACGACTGCCACCAGAAAGCACATCAGTTTCGTGATCGCGGCAGCCTTGCGCTGCCTGTTAAGGCCGATGGAAAGCCGTCTGCCGGGAAACTGGCACGCACAGTTTGGGAAGCAGCATAGGGGAAACACAGATCACGCTGTGCGCCCCTATGCTGACTTCACACACTCCAAACCAAACGAGCAAGTTGGCCCTGCATCCGGCTTTCCCGCATGACCTCCCATATTCGTTCGATAAGTGTCCGAGTTCCTGGATGACATCCACCATGAGGTCTATCACCTCCGTATGCCTTCCGTCCTCAGACGGTCATGCCTCTGGCCCTTCGCCCCGTGCGCGGCTTTCCCGCACTCCCCGGGTGGACGTGACGCCACCGACTACTACGGCCAGTCTGCCCCGCGGCATCTGCTACTGCCCAAGCCAGCCTTCCCTCTCGGGAGAGACGACGCGGTTCCCCGGTAGCTATCTGGTTACTGAGACGGGATCGGATTGGCTTCAGAACACGTTCCTCTCGACGAGGGGCCTGAGGACTGAGCCTCGGACGTAGTGCCAGGCGCCCTTGTCCTACCGATGGGACATTCCGGGTTCACCAGCCGCCGACATTCGCTGGTTTACAGTTCTCCTGGCATCACAGGCCGCGTATGCCAGCCATGGTTTGGTTCGGTCTCGCCTTCGCCATTTACCGGCTAATCCCAGCCCATCCTTTCCTGAACGTTTGCGTATTGAAGGTCGGCCTCCTTCTCACAACTCGCTCTTGTCTCCTGGAAGCTGACCGATCCGGAGTTGCTTGGTTCTCCAGATCGCCAAGGTGAGGAGACCCATCCCTGACGATGGGTCACGTCCAACGACGTGTTAACCAGACGCCCGAACGGGCGCCCATCCGCCAACCAGATCTGATTGGGACGATCTGCCGTGAAGCTCCGCCGCAGCAGGTTAGGCGCAACGGGATGGGCCGGATTACGCCGGGTAGTCGTCCTATACAATTGTGCGGTCTCGGCCTGTACACCATGCACGCGCATACAGCACGCCACCCGATGCTCCGCACAGGGCCAGCCTTACTGGCGCAGCGATCCTATGACTCCAGGGACTTCCGTAGACCTTATCACTCTCCTGGGATTCCTTGCATATAGCTTACAGCAGCCCCGGGTTCACCATCTTCCGCGCGCTCGGGTGGCGCGTACGCCAGGCGTAGCAGCTTTGTGTCCACAGATACAGCAAGCGGCTGAGAGGTTCGGGAGACTCCTTACGCAGCTGGTGGCTCGTGCCTGCCTTGATACGGTGCATAATTGGTTGGCAGCCAGCGTTTTTTGGAAACTAAGCAAGCAGGTGGACACGATCACCTTGCACGACCAAGTCCAACACCTCGGCGCCGTTGCGATTGACCATATGAGGCATCCATTCCGACAATCGCTCACAATCTCACCTTCCAGGACCGGTCGGCGAAACTTGGGACACTCCACTAAGTGGTCGTTGATCTTGTACACAGCGCGCGGAGTTCCCTTGATATGTGCAAGAGACATATGCCACACTTACGAGGAGTAGCCAAGGGGGTCAACCGGCATTCCCCTCCCCGTCAAAATAGAGAGTACCCTGCCGTGAAAACTATGGCACAAGAGAGATACTGGTAATCTCCCACCGACCATCGACCTGCCGGAGGCCAATGATTCGACTTGAGGGCCTCGCGTTGTCTACCCAGTATAGGTGCAGTAACACCGAAGCCTCATCTCCAGAGACCTTTGCGTCTTCCACGGTGAAACGCTGAGGGACATCCGGAGCCAGCAGAAAGGGATCGATATCCCCAGAACCCCAAACTGCGTGGGTTTCATCGATCTCGTCAACGAGTGACTTACAAAGGTACGTGCTGGATCGGTACGCGCGATCAAGCACCGGATCGCCCGGGTGGTTAATATACCAACGGTAGAAATGAGCTACGACCTCCGCCGCATCCAAAACCGGATCATCCAGTCGGAACAGTGCACAGGCGCTTACGGTACCGGTCAGAACCAAAGCTAAAGCCAAGAACCCCAGCTGCCAACGCCAGATAAGCATCTAGTCTCCTCTACCGCCACTTGAACACTAAGTATAGCGCACTTGCAGCAAAGTGGACAGCTATACAGTCAAAGGAAAGTGGAGTACACTACTGCCTATGGTAGCTCATCCGCATCTCCACGTGCACTCCTACTACACGTTCCTGGGTGCTACGCCCGCTCCCGAGGAGCTTGCTCAGCGTGCGGCGGCTGAGAGGCTCACGCATCTGGCATTGACCGACACCAACGCCCTTTACGGTGCGGTCGCCTTCGATCGAGCCTGTCGTGCCGCAGGCGTACAACCGATCCACGGTATAGCGGCGACTGTGGCCTGGCCTCAGGATCTCGGTCCTGTCCCCCCCACCATAGACCACAGCAAGGGAGGTGCCGGACTCCTTATACTGCTGGCTCGCAATCGCGATGGGTACCGATCGCTCTGTCGCTTGTCCACACTTATACAAGGACACACTGATCGGGTGATGAGGCACACCCAAGGCCTCTCACTCGAGGATCTCCGCGCGAACGCAACAGGCCTGTTGTGCCTAACTGGAGGGCGACAAGGATTCGCTTACCGTTGCCTGCGCTCTGCGTACGATAATCGTCTGCCTGCACGGACCAATCGGGATCAGTGCGCCCACCGCTTCCTAGGGCGCCTATCCGCGATCTTTCAACCACGCTTTACTTTCGTGAGCTTGGAACTGTCCGCGGACCCTACGGACGACATCTCCCGGGAACAAGAAATTGACCAACAGACCACAGACCGGGTAGTCGAAAAAGCAGCATTCTTGGGGCTGCAGACCATAGCTGTCCAACCCATCTACACGCTGATGCCGGACGATGGTTGGAAGCTGCGCTTGCTGGCCGCCATCAACAGGAACTGCCAACTAGATGAGGTGCCCGACGAGGCGCTACCCAATGCCGGAGACCCAAGGATTGGAATGCACTGGTTGACACCAGAACAGATGGAACGTCGATTCGCAAGATTCCCAGAAGCATTGGTTGCCACAACAACCGTCGCTTCACTTTGTAGGCCAGCCCTTCCTGACGGAACGCTGTGCTGGCCCGTGCTAGCGTTGCCTGAAGCCCAAACCCCAGAGGCAGCACTTCGCACCCAGGCCACCGACGGGAGCCGTGAACGGTATGGCAATCCCCTCCCGATTAACGTTCGGCAGCGTCTCCATCACGAACTCGAAGTGATCGAAAAGCACGGCTATGCGCCGCTTTTTCTGGTGGTCGCCGACATCGTCCGCTACGCCCGAAGTCGAGAGATTCCCGTCAGTACTCGCGGCAGTGTAGCCAACGCCCTCGTAGCATACGTTCTGGGCATCACCACTGTCGATCCCATATTCTATGACCTGTTATTTGAGCGGTTCCTGAGCCCAGGTCGTGCCGACCCGCCCGACATAGATCTCGACTTCTGTAGCCGACGGCGCGACGAGATCCTCGCGTACGTCCGTCGCAAATATGGGCGCGATCGCGTCGCACTCATAGGAGCAGTAAGTACCTTGCGATGGCGGTCGGCGGCACGGGAGACAGCCAAAACCTATGGCCTCACCGAAGCGGAGCTGAGGCAGATGCTGGACGTGATGTCGGAACAGGTACAAGGTCCATCATATTCCGATGCTCGTGGTCAGGAGGAATCCAACGCTCGGACACCCAATCCCCGGATTCGACAGTCGATTGAGGCTGCCCGCGCTGTTATCGGACTACCGCATCACCTAAGCATCCACGCCGGCGGACTCGTGATCACGCCCGGCCCACTGACCGACTTGGTGCCCGTGCAGATGGCCCAGAAAGGCTATCTGATAACGCAGTTTGATCACTCCGACTGTGAAGCCATTGGTATACCTAAATTGGATCTACTCGGAATCCGCGCCTTGACAGTGCTTGCCGACGCGGCCGAACAGGTACGCCAGGATCTCCTTAACGCTTCTCAACCAACCAGTATGGCGTTTGCTGAGCGACCGAGCTTTAGATTGGAGGCAATCCCTCTCGACGATCCGACAACAGCGAAACTCCTGATGCGTGGTGCCACCACTGGCGTGTTTCAGTGCGATTCCATCGGCGCCCGACGTACACTGCGCAAGCTCAAGGTACGCACCGTACAGGATCTCGCGATCGCCAATGCCTTTTTCAAGCCGGGGCCGGCAATGGGTGGGCAGGCTGAGATCTTTGTTCGGCGCTATCGCGGAGAGACTCCTACAGCCTACCAACACCCGGCTCTTGAGCCCATCCTCGCACCTACCAAGGGCGTCCTCATCTTCCAGGAACAGGTCCTCCGCGTCGCCACAGAGATTGCTGGACTCTCTTGGACTCAGGCTGACCAAATCCGGCGTGGTATAAGCAGGATGAACGCCGAGATGATAGATGATCTACAGTCAGCATTCATCCTGGGCTGCCAGCGACCTGACGGGCCCGGCTTCAGCCCAGAGCAAGCTCAGCAGCTCTGGGGGCAGATCTCGGCATTCTCCGGCTATGGCTTTAACCAGGGGCATGCCACCGCATATGCCGACGTCAGCTACCGCTCCGCTTATATGAAAGCACACTATCCTGCGGCGTTCTTCTGGGCGCGGATCCGCAACCGTGGCGGCTACCATCATCCAGCGATCTATATGGCGGAGGCAATCCAGCTCGGCATCGAGGTGCGTCCTCCGCACGTTAACCACAGCTGGGCCGAAGTGACCCTGGCCTGGGAGAAGCGACAGGGTTCCGAGGAAGCTGCAGCGACTGTACAGGCAGTCCTATGGCTGGGACTGGCGTTGGTCCGTGACCTCTCCCGACGCACCATTGCCGACCTGATCCGAGCCCGCAAAGATACCCCTTTTGCTGACACACGTGATCTGCTCATCCGGGTGCCACTGCCACTCCGTGATATCACCAACTTGATCCGTGCCGGGGCGTTGGATGGCCTGGGCGTCAACCGGTCGGCAATGCTGGCCGAGGCAGAGACGTTCACAAGAGCAGGCACTGCACGCCAGATGGCTTTCCACTTCGCAACAATTTGCACCGCTCCTCCGTCGCCGAAACAGCATCTGGCCTGGGAGCATCACCTGACCGGTTACCCATTAGGCACCCTCCGTGCTTGGCTACCTGTCCTGCAAGAAAAGCTTCGTAACACGAATGGAGTGAGCGTTGTGGCAGTTCAGGACTTATCCGCGACCGGCGGCAACACAGCGACCCTGGCAACACGATTACCCGGCCGGCACCGTGGAGGATACGCTATATGGGACGGCGCACATTGGACATGGGCCGAACCGCAGTACGGGATAAAGTCGCCAGCTGTATGGGAACCAGTTGTCTTCCGGGGGCATTGGCGCTCAGATCGGTGGGGGGTGGGCTGGCTTGCCGTGCAGACCTGGGAGCCAGTCGCGTTGCCACACCAGCCACAAAATGGCGCGTAAGGTTGTCTGATCCCAACTCGTTCCCAACTCGATGAACCTAACTCGACCTCAATACTAACCCAATCCGTAGGCTGCCGGACAGTAAGCTCATTTATTATGTTATTAGGAGGTACTATATCTCCTCTGTGACACCTAAAGGAGGTTATCATGTCCATTATACAGGATGTTCTTCTGTTCCTGGCGAATAACATCTTCCAGGAGGTGGCGATCCTGATTGGGGTCATCACGCTAATCGGTCTCTGGGTCCAGAAGAAGCCGGTGAGAGATGTTGTCGCAGGAACGCTCAGAGCCGCGATCGGCATCTATGTGCTGTTCGCCGGTGTCGATCTATTCGTTGAGCAACTCGCATCTTTCCAGGAGGTTGTCGCCAGCGCGGTGGGAGCCCAGCCGCCAGCGGCAGCCAGGACCTTGGGCGACTTCTTGGCCCAGCAAGGAGGGACCGTAGCCCTGGTGATCGCGACTGCTTTCATCCTCCACCTCTTGCTGGTGCTCTTCTTACGCACACGATACGTTTACCTTACCGGACATCTGATGTTCTGGATCAGCGTCGTGGCAGTTGCCAGTCTGGTTGAGATGTTCGGTGCCCTGCCCCAGGGCACCCTGGTGGTGAGTGGCGCGATCATTGTAGCCCTTTACTGGACCATCCAACCCTTGTTTATCGCGCCGTTGATGCGTAAAGTGATCGGTTCCGACAACTGGGGATATGGTCATACAAGTTCAGCAGCCTGTGCTATCGCAGCGCTCATCGCGCCCGCCTTTGGTTCGCAGGAGGAACACGGCACCGAACGGCTCGAGTTGCCGAAATGGTTGGGCTTCTTCAAGGATGTCAACGTCTCGACCGCGTTGATCATTGCCATCATAATGCTCATCGCAATGATCTTCGCATCACCTGACGTGCTGGCGGAGCAAGCCGCTCAATACAGCGAAGACCTCAGTCCCTGGGTCTGGGGATTCGTGGCTGCATTCCGCTTTGCCGCTGGCATCGCCATCCTGCTCTATGGTGTACGGATGTTCCTGGGTGAGATCGTCCCGGCTTTCCAAGGCATCAGCGAGAAAGTTATCCCCAATTCGCGTCCGGCGCTCGATGTGCCCACCGTCTTCCCCTTTGCCACCACGGCGGTGATGATCGGCTTCGTTTCGAGCACGATCGTCTTCCTGATTCTGATGGGCATTTTCGCAGCTATCGGCTGGTTCGTTCTGGTGCCGCCGATGATCATGCTCTTCTTCCCCGGCGGCGGTGCGGGCGTCTTCGGCAATCGATTCGGCGGCTGGCGAGGCGCCGTGATCGGTGGCGCTGTTAACGGCATCTTTCTGGCCTTTGGTCAGGCGATTTTCTGGGGCCTCCTCTCGCAGAGTGCGCCGGAGCTCGCGACGCTCGCAGATCCAGACTGGTACCTCCTGAGCGGCGTGATTATGCTGATCAACCAACCGTTTGCGGCATTGGATCCTGCGGTCGGGATATGGATTGTCACGGCGATCATCATTGTACTTGCCGGCATCTGGCTCTGGTACCTTAAGCGCAGCGTTTCAATGCCCGAGGAGGAACTGGCCGATGAGCCGCTATCAGCATCACAGGCCGAGAGTGAAGGCAATACCGAAAAAGAAGAAGAGGAGTCTAGTCTATGACAAAGAAGGGCCATCTGAAGGAGCCACTTAAGGTCATGACGATTTGTGGAGTGGGCATGGGGAGCAGCCTGATCCTACGATCGACTGCTGAGAAGGCGTTAAGACAACTGGGAGTGGATGCGGAGGTGGCGCATGAGGATGTCTCCTCAGCTCGCAGCGTCGACGCCGACGTGATCATCGGACAGGCCCTGCACACCGAGGAATTTGAGAACGCTGCCCCGGTCGTCGTAACGATCTCCGATTTCACTGACGTGGATGCCCTGGCGAACAAACTACGTGCTCCACTCAAGGAGCAGGGATGGCTGGTGTAAAAGAGGCGATCACCATCGCCCAGGCTAAGGTAGAGGTCACAGGCTGGCGAGAGGCAATCAGGGCCTCCTGCCAGCCTTTGGTTGGGTCCGGGGCTATCGAGGAACGCTACGCAGAACGCTGCATTGAGATCGTTGAAGAGCAAGGACCTTACATTGTCGTGGCGCCGGGGATAGCCTTGGCACACGCACGGCCCGAGAATGGTGTTAAGCGGTTATGCCTCAGCGTAACCACACTAAACGAGCCCGTCGAGTTCGGTCATCCTGAGAATGATCCAGTTGATCTGGTCTTCGCTTTTGGCTCGCCGGACTCAGAACAGCATATCGGCCTCTTACAAACACTTGCAGAGCGGTTACAAGAGGGGCTTGCCAGAAGACTGCGCGAGGCGCAAACATCCAAGGAACTCGATTCTCTGATGCGGGCTGTGGCAAACGCTGTAAAAAAGGAGCCAGGATGCCAAGGATGAAGGCAATCGTCAATGGAGACGTCTACACCCAAGACCGTATCTACACGCCGGGTGTGGTTGTAGTTGAGGAGCAGAAGATCACCCAGGTTGGCTCATCACGATCAATAACCCTTCCATCGGCGGCTGAGGTCATTGATGCCCGGGGACACGATGTTGTGCCGGGATTCATCGACCTCCACATGCACGGTGCGATGGGTCACGATACGATGGGGCCGGGGCTGGAGGATGTCATCCGCAAGCTGCCGGAGTTCGGAACTACGGCCTTTCTGGGCACAACCCTGACACTTCCAAGGGACGAGACCGTTGCCGGGCTGCAGGCGATGGCTGAGGTTCTGACAGCACCTCCCGCCGGCGCGCGCTGTCTAGGCATCCACCTGGAGGGCCCCTTCCTCTCACCCGAAAAACCGGGTATGGCAACGGCGGACTGGTTCGAGCCTTTTAGCTGGGAGACTTTCGCCACACTGCAGGAGGTTGCGCGAGGTCACATCCGAATGGTAACTTTTGCCCCAGAGGAGGGCGAGGGCATGGCCGCCATCCAACGCCTGTGCGAAGCCGGGGTAGTACCGGTGATCGGCCATTCGGAGGCCACCTTCGAACAGGTTGCGGAGGCGGTGAGCTTGGGTTTAAACCATGCGACCCACACCTTCAACGCAATGCCGCCTCTGCACCATCGACGCCCAGGCGTAGTGGGCGCAACTCTCTATTTCCATGAGATCATCGCCGAGTTGATCGCCGATGGTATCCACATCCATCCCGCCGTAATGGCCATCTTGTTGCGCGTGAAAGGGCTAGATCGCGTGGCCTTGGTCAGTGACAGCTCGCCACTGGCGGGTATGCCGGACGGCGTATACGAGTGGGAACACAAG
>PWVB01000261.1 GCA_003562365.1 Anaerolineae bacterium | reverse complement strand
TCGCCATGATCACTACACTTGATCACTATTATAGAAACCGCTCCAAGCGGGGGTCTTCGACAATATTCCGGCACACCTCGCATTCCGGGCATACCAACTGGTCCGGGCCTTGCCCAATATCCAAGTCCTCGCAGTCCAACAGCTTCCATGCCATCGAGCACTGGCCCCTGACGGTTTTCCAGTAATCGCTCAGAAGCCGCCCGCCATCAACGCGGTCCTCGGCAAGAAAGCGCAGCGACGACAAATCGGCCGTAATGCGCTCGAAATCGCACGCGGCACAATCCAGGAACGCGAGTTTACACCAGGGGCATTCCCACAAACGGCGCGTTCTGTATTCCTCGACGTGCCAATACTCGGTTCCGACGACGCAGGTCGCTGTGTCGCACTCCTCGATTACGGCACTATACAGGCGGCGTCTATGTTCCCGAAGCCACAGACCATACAATCTAATTTCGTGGGCGATGCGGACAGCGTCAGAATCTCCGACTACCGCGTGCAACCACAAGCACACAAGTTCATGAAAGTCGTTGATTACACCATAGTATTCGTGAAGCCGGGCTGCCACGAATGACTTGTACCGCTGAAGAACATCGATATAGTACGGCGCGGCCTCCAGTTCGTCGCAGTGCCTGTGCAGATGCTCCGGCAGCGAGCGATACTGGGCACAAAGGTCGATCAGCCTTGCGGATGGCTGGACCGAAGGCTCAGCAAAATAAGCGATAAAGGCCTCGTCAATGTTAAATGGTGGTTGTACTTTGCAGTTACATGATGGTTCCACCTCGCTCCCATTCATTTCAGCACACACACATGCATAATAGCTAGCGCTGGGCAGCACTGCGGAACCAGTCCGTGTCTCACGGTTGGCGAGACGCTGTGTCACATCAGCGGCTAGGGCGGAAACGGAAGGGGTAATGTCCGACAGGGTCGAAGTGCTCAATGTTAAAGTCGACATGAAGACTCTCCTCGAAAAAATGGATAAACATCAAAAAATACACGCGAAACGTGGGCACTTGCTCTTTATGGGGTGCCCCGATTATCCCTCGCCGGGGTGCGTGCAAACCCGGCGGCACCGAAATCTAGAGTTAGGACGAATCATAAACCATGTCAGACTATAACGCTATTTAGCTTTTTTCAACAACCCGCAATCGTCACGTCATCGAGACTGCCTCCTTTTGTTGTGGTGTGTTGCCGGATGCACCCCATTATAAGCGACGTATAGGCCAGGCTAAACGCGGTTTAGTAGCAGTCGTAAACCCTTTGGTGTAAAGGGTTTACGCTACACGCCCCCCGAGAGGACTGACAGCATGCTTTGCACGGATCATGTCGCAAACCGTGACAGCAGCACGACTTCGGCAATCTGGGCATGTTTCGGCAGCGGGAGGAATGAGGCGATAGAATATTCGGAGAGCCGTACACCGCCTTGGGTAGGCATCGTCGCGAAGGGTCCCAGGAGGCTTGATGGCGGCCACGCCGCGCCGAGGTGACCGGATGACCATCGTGCTGGCTGCAACGTCAGCAGCGGCCTTCTGCGAGTGTTTGGCGGCAAGACAGCCGACAGGACGGCGACGGTTGGTGGGGAGCAGGCACAACGCAATACCGATTCAGTCGCGACTATGCGGTGCCGAGCCTGCGGCACCGGAGTTGATTCCCGAAGTACGTTTCCGGGTGGATCTTCCGTGCCACCGACCTACTGCCAGCTTCGGGCGAGTCGGCATGGCCGAGACGCTCTCCGGTTTCTGTTTGGGTGGAGGGGGCCGTAGCAGTCGGGACAAAACGGAGAGGGACCAGCAAGCGGGATTCAGCAGGCACCAGGCAGGCAGTCGGACACCTTCTATATAAGGGTGTCCGACTGCCTGGGTGCCCCAGGCAGTCGGGTTACAGGTCCGCATGGTCGATCCCGAGTGTTCCGTCTGCTCCAAGCGGGGTACATGCGTCTGCCAGATCAGGGTGGCGTTTGAATCCACACGCTGCGGTTCGAAGGCTCAGCCTGGGCCCACCACTTCACTCATCCGTCAATGCCCGTCGGCGGACGCCGATTCCGCTGGGCTGATCCCGACGGTCGAGGTGGCTGCTTCAGCATGTTGTTAAACCAGTGCAGGGCCGGATCGCCCTCTGCTGCCCTGTTTTCCCTTTCACGTGCGGTCCTTGGCCTTACAGTGCATACTCCAGCCCTTCTCAAGCGCGGCTTCACTGTTTGTTCACTAACCGCTGCCGGCTTCGCTGCGGCCTCGCTAACCGGTGCCGGGCTGGGATCCACCGGTGCCACGACCGACGGCAACTCCGAAAAACCCATTCGGGCGCCAATACGGTGATGCTCGTCCTCTAAAATCCAGCCGAGGTCGTCGATCAACGCTTCGGTCAGGTCCTCGTAGCCTTGATCCCTTAGTTCGAGCAGGTTCTGGCGGACAACTGTAATCAGCCCCCGCTGCCGTTCCCATTGCTCAATCGAAATACTCGACCGTCCGTGATCCGTACCACTCCCGTCGCTATGGCGGGTGTTCCTTTGCTTGCTAGTCATG
>PWVB01000382.1 GCA_003562365.1 Anaerolineae bacterium | reverse complement strand
TGGGGCGCAGAGATTCTGCATTGGTTTCTGGGCTAGCTGCAACACGAATACCCCCGCCCAGACTCGAACTGGGATAACAGACTTAGGAGGTCTGCGTTCTATCCATTTGAACTACGGGGGCAACAGCGGCATTATAGCATTTGCATCGACTTCTGCAAGATAGACGGAAGAGGGCCCGGACCGCCTCGCGACCCATCGGAACCAAGATGCCAGCAGCTGGTCGGCCGAAGATGACTGAGAGGACCCTATGGAGACCTATCAACCCATTGAATGGACAGGTGGACGGCTGCGACTTTTGGACCAACGTCGCTTGCCGGGCGAGGTGGCCTATGTGACCTATGCGGACTACCGCGAGGTGGCTTCGGCGATTCGCTCGATGGTTGTACGAGGCGCGCCAGCTATCGGTATCACAGCCGCCTACGGAATGGCGCTGGCGGCGCGCCAGAGCTCCGCCGAAAGCGCATCAGGACTGTATGCCGATCTGGCGGAGGCTGCCGATTTCCTAAACCAGGCGCGGCCCACTGCGGTCAACCTTAGCTGGGCGCTCAAGCGGATACTAAGGCGAGTTGCTGAGGCTGATCTCGAGGACGCCAGCAGGTTGCGCGATGCGGTGCTGCGCGAGGCGCATGCGATCTTCGGACTTGAGCGGCGATCCAACTATCAGATCGGTGTCCACGCGCTGCCGCTGGTGCCGCAGGGCGCGAAGATCATCCATCACTGCAACACCGGTCCGTTAGCGACGGGGGCCTACGGCACCGCGCTGCGAGTGATTGTGGCAGCTCACGAAGCCGGTAAGGCAGTTCACGCCTACGTAGACGAGACCCGTCCACGTCTGCAGGGCGCGCGCCTCACGACCTGGGAACTGCAGCAACTGGGGGTTCCCCATACGCTGCTGGTGGATGGGGCCGCCGCTCATCTGATGCGCAGCACCGGTATCGACCTCTGTGTGGTGGGCTGTGATCGAGTGGCTGCCAATGGCGATACCGCAAACAAGATCGGCACCTACCATCTTGCGCTGGCTGCCAAGGCGCACGGGGTTCCCTTCTACGTTGCCGGACCGAGCAGCTCTATCGATATGGAGATGGCCTCAGGCGCTGGGGTTGATATCGAGGAACGACCAGCTGACGAGGTTACGCATGTGCTGAGCTGTTGCATCACGCCGGAGGGAACCACGGTGGCAAACCCGGCCTTCGACATTACGCCCGCTGCGTATATCACGGCGATCATAACCGAACGTGGTATCGTCAGGCCGCCTTTTGAGGAGAACCTCGCCAGTCTGCTGGTTGAGCGCTCAAAGTGAAAGGCGCAGCAGTGCGGACGCCGGTTCGTGTGAATGAGGAGACGATGCGCCTTGATCTCTGTCGCCAGAAAGGCGAGCTTCCCAAGCTGGTCGGCCATCGTGGTGCGTGTGACGTGGCGCCGGAAAATACGATGGCTTCGTTCCGCAGGGCCCGCCAGGATGGCGCTGATATCATCGAGTTGGATGTTCGGCTGGCGGGCGATCGACAGGTGGTCGTGATCCACGATGCCAAGGTCGATCGTACGACCAACGGCACCGGCTACGTAAGCGACTTCACCGTCGCCGAGCTTCAACGTCTGGATGCTGGGGCGTGGTTTGACGCACGCTTCGCCGGGGAGCGGATTCCCACTTTGAACGAGGTGCTGCGCTGGGCCAAAGGACGGATCGACTTACTGCTGGAACTCAAGTTTGAGCCGTTTGGCGGATTCGACCCAGGTCTTTCACCGCGGGTGGTGGACCTTTTGAAGGCAACCCAGACGATGGATCAGGTCGCCGCCATCTCTTACCAACCGCGGGCGCTGATTCAGCTGAAGGCACTAGCGCCGGGGATCCCGGTGGGACCCTTGCAGCCGCGTGACGAGCTGCTGCAGTTAGCCGTGTGGCTGTTTCAGCGCTTCCCGCTGGTCGGGAGGATCTACGCTATCCAGCACATTCTGATGCGACCCTTGGCGTTTACTCACGGCTGGGGTTGTGACATTGTGGCGCCTAACATCGCCGCTGTGACAGAACTGCTGGTTCGGACAGCTCATCAGGTCCGCGCTCCCGTCAGCTGTGGGGGCCTCTTCTGGGACTATCCGGCGGCGATTCGCATTGGCGTGGACACGATCTCTGCGAACAATCCCGGTTTGATACGTTCACTGTATCTCTGACGCCTGCGCGGGGCCGGGTCAATCAGTACCAATCTCCTATTGACGGCAGCACTCGTGTTGAGGTATGGTATAGACGTTGTACTTTGAACGGGGACATCCGAATATCAAGTTAGGGGGCGACAATGATCTTTGCGCCGGAGGAAGAAGGACAGGGACTGGTTGAGTATGCGTTGATCATTCTCCTGATCGCCATTGTCATCATCGCGATCCTCACACTAATGGGCGAACAGCTCTCCTCAGCCTACAGCCGGTTTGTTGAGGCCTGGCCATAGAGATGATACGTTAGTCCGCATCGCACCATTCCGGCGTGAAAGCGTCGGTCCAGTTGCCCATCAGTTGAGTCAGACGGCACCCATATGCCGAAGCAAGGCCCGCACATCCCGCGGGCCTTTTCTACTGTGCCTCGTTTAGTCCCGGCTCTGCCACCAAGCGACGAGGATCTCCAACGCGGCGGTGAGGTTCTGGCGCCAACGCTCCTCTTCCCAGGAGAGGGGCAACCAGATCTCTCGGCGCCCGACACGGCCGTAGTCCTGTAGCTGGCGCCGCAGCTTGGCGATCTCCGCTGGCGCTAGAGTCCGCAGCCACGGTGGACGCAGCAAAATCTGCCCGCTCGCCACCGCAATAGCCGGGATACGCGCATCGCGGGCCAGGAGTTTTAAGTGGAGTTGGTAGATTAAGGTCTCGGCCGTCGCTGGTAAGGGGCCAAAGCGGTCGATCAGCTCCTCCCTGAAACCCGTGATCTCCTCGGCCTCGGTCAGCTCGGCGAGGCGTCGATAGAGCTGCAAGCGCAGGCCTTCATCCTGCACATAATCTGACGGCAGGCCCACGGCAAGCGGGAGCTCGATGGTGATGGAGCCCAGTGGTTCCGTCGGGAGCGACTCGCCGGCCTGTTGGGCTTTTTGCCGGTCAACGGCGCGGCTCAGGATGCGAGTATAAAGGGTGAAGCCGACGGCGGCGACGTGCCCGTGCTGTTTGCGGCCAAGGAGGTCACCGGCGCCGCGAATCTCTAGATCACGCAGCGCCACGCTGAATCCACCCCCGCGACTGGTGGTCTCGCGCAGGGCTGTCAGGCGCTCGCGGGCCTCGTCGGAAGGGCGGCGCTTGTGAAAGAAATAGGCGTAGCCGCGACGGGTGCCGCGGCCAATTCGTCCGCGCAACTGGTAGAGCTGCGCCAAACCGAACCGATCGGCACGTTCGACAATCAGGGTGTTGGCGTTGGGGAAATCTAGCCCGCTCTCGATGATGGTTGTCGCCAGGAGCAGATCGACTGCGCCCTGCGTGAAGCGCCGCATCACCGCACTCAGCTGACGTTCCGGCATCTGGCCGTGGGCGACGCTGATTTCAACCTCCGGTACGAGGTGTTCCAGGCGCTGCGCGACGGTCTGGATCGATTCGACACGATTATGGACGTAGAAGATCTGTCCTCCCCGCTTGATCTCGCGCAGGATCGCGCGGCGTGCCACCTCTGCATCATAAGGCCCGACATAAGTGGCAAGGGGCAGACGCTCCTGGGGTGGAGTCTCGATGATGCTGATATCGCGTACACCTGTGAGGGCCATATAGAGTGTGCGGGGGATCGGAGTTGCCGTCAGTGTCAGCACGTCGACTTCCGTTCGCATCTGCTTCAAACGCTCCTTATGGGCCACTCCAAAGCGCTGCTCCTCATCGATGATGACGAGACCCAGATCGCGGAAAGCCACGTCCTTCTGCAGCAGGCGGTGTGTGCCAATGACGATGTCGATCTGCCCCTGGCTCAGCCAATCGAGCACTTCATCCTGTTCACCTGCAGTTCGGAATCGGGAGAGCAACTCTACGACAACAGGAAAAGAGGTGAGGCGCTCCACGAAGGTCTCGTAATGCTGCTGGGCGAGGACGGTGGTGGGCACAAGCATCGCCACCTGCTTATTGTCCATCACGGCCTTGAAGGCAGCTCGTAGTGCGACCTCTGTCTTACCATATCCCGCATCGCCGCAGATGAGCCGGTCCATTGGCTGGCCTGCCTCCATGTCCTCCTTCACGGCGGCTATGGCCTCCACCTGATCCTGGGTCTCCGCGTAAGGGAAGGCAGCTTCGAGCTCCTTCTGCCACAAGGTGTCGTCTTGGAAGGCATGACCGTCGACGACCTTTCGCTCAGCGTAGAGCGTGAGGAGTTCGGCAGCAAGCTCATCAGCAGCCTTCGCTACTCGTGCCTTGGTCTCCTCCCACGTCCCGCCACCAAGGCGGCTCAGCCGCGGACCGATGTTTTCAGCCCCTACATAGCGGGTGAGCCGATCGGCCTGGTGAATGGGGACGAAGAGCTTGTCGCGCCGCGGCGCTTCGCCATTGTCACCATTCTGACCGGTAGCGACGATCGCACGATCATTGCGGGCGCCGCCGTACTCAAGAAGCAGGTACTCGCGCTCGATATTGTCGACACTGCGGGTGACCAGGCCGCGGAAGATGCCGATACCGTAGTCCTCGTGAACTACGACATCACCAACCTCCAGGTCGGTAAAGCTTGGCTCCGGTGCCGTAGCGCGCCGTCGTGGGCTGCGGCGCGGCTCCGGCGGATGCCAACCGAAGAGTTCCTCGTCGGTGAGGAGGTGGCGCACGCCGTCGGCGCCACGCCACTGCCATCCGCCGTCCACGACGCCGTGTACGAACGTGAGCAGGGCCTCCGGAGGTTCGGGCAGGCCTTCATAGACAGGTGGTGGGGTGAACTCCTGCCAAAGGTCGGCCATCCGGGTCGCCTGGCGGCTGACCACCACTACCTGATCTCCCAGGTTAATCCACTGTCGGATTCTTCCCATTGCCTCAGGGAGGCGGCCAGCGAAGTGCGGCTCTGGCCCGATAGCTTCGGCCAGTGGGCCTTCCTCGCCGGCCACGAAGGTCAGTGTGCGCTGCCGGTCAAGGATCGTCTGGATCTCAGGCCAGGCCACGTAAGGCACCGGGGCGTCCTCCAGCAAAAGGTGTTCTCCCTGTGCTGCCTGCCGCTGTTCCCGTGCCTCTTGCTCCAATTCCTCCCAACGAATTACCATCTGATCTGTGTCGTAAACAACGACCAAGGCGTTCTCGGGGACGTAGTGGAACAGGGTACCAACCTCCTGATAGAGGTAGGGTAGATAGAACTCCAGGTGGGGGAACGGCACCTGTGCTACTAGGGCCTCGGCGTCAGCCTCTAGGACGCCGCGGAGCTCCGGCGGAGGATCGGACGCCAACAGCCTCTCAACGGCTGCTAGCGCCCGCTCGCTGTGTTGGGGCAGTGCCTCGCGTACCGGGGGCAACCAAAAACGGTCCACCCGCCGTATCGAGCGCTGGGACTGGGGTTCGAAGAGACGAATGGTATCGATCTCATCACCAAAGAACTCCAGCCGATAGGGTTGGATGGCCTGCGGCGGGTAGATATCGAGAAGCCCGCCGCGCCGACTCAGCTGTCCGGGAGCCTGTACGATGCTAACGGGCTCATAGCCGATCCCTATGGCATGCCGGGCTAACTCGGTCAGTGACTCATGAGCACCCGTTGAGAGCTCACGAAGGGCGCGGCGGAACTGCCGGAACGGCAGTGTGCGGCGCATCAGCGCCCGCGCCGACGCGACCACCACTGGGGGCGCACACGTGCAGCTGCCCTCGGCCTGCTGCATCGTGAGCTGGGAGATGACATCAAGGCGGTCGGTGATGACCTCTGGCGGCCAGGCGACTCTCTCATAGAGCAACCCCGGTGGTTCGGGGAAGAGCATCAGCCGGCTGGGGTTCTGCATCCAGTTGCTGAGGGAGACGGTCAGCCGGCGGCTCTCCTCAACTGAGGGGACGACTATGAGTGTGGGGGCGTCGATGTCATTGAGGAGTGTGGCTGTTGCCGCAGGTCGGGCACGAGCAAGTAGAGCATAAGCAGGCAACTCCAGGCCCGACTCTAGTCTCTCACGCAGCGTCTGATAGGCTGTATGCTCCCGGATCCACGCTTGGAGTCCGTGCAACGTTGTGGGCATAGTGCTTCCGTGTCAGTCAACGCGCCAGGTCATCCCCTGGCGTTGGAGGATGGGTTCGCCCGCGATCCAATCTTGAGCCAGGTCGCGAGCGGTGCGCAGCACCTCCCAGACCAGATCTGTCTCCGTCGCGGAGAAGTTCTGCAGGACGTAGGCAGCCGGATCCATCTGACCGGGGGGGCGACCGATGCCGACCCTCAAACGATGGAAGTCGTCGGTGCTCAGATGCTCGATGATCGACTGCACGCCCCGGTGCCCGCCGCTGCTGCCGTTGCTGCGGAAGCGCAGCGTGCCCAATGCAATATCGAGATCGTCATAGATCACCAAGATGTCCTGGGGATCGACCTTGTAGAAGCGGGAGAGCGCTCCGACAGCCCTACCACTCTCATTCATCCAGGTCTGAGGCTTGGCCAGAACTACCCGCTCCCCCTCAATGTGGCCATGTGCCGTTTCTGCTTGGTGTTCGGTGCGGGAAAAGCTCAGCCGGTGGGCCTCCGCCAGTGCTTCCACTGTGCGAAACCCGACGTTATGACGGTTCTGAGCGTAGCGGGGCCCGGGGTTTCCGAGTCCGACGAGGAGCAGAAACTGACTCACCGGCTCGGTTTTCCCCCGGTCTGGCGTAAGTAATAGCGGATAACGGCCTTGGCAAGAGTGTAGAGAATACCTACTGCGTAGAGCAATAACGCCAACTGTGCCCCTAGCAGAAAGGCCTCCCTGATCGCTTCCATTGAGAGGATCTCGCCGGAGAAGAGGCCCAGCCCGTCGGCGCTTGGGGGACCATCCTCCGTAACCGGCGCTGCGGGGTCCGGGGTCGGTGCCGGTCTTGGGGTAGCCGTTGGAGGCTGCTGCAGGGTCGGTGCTGGCGGCAGGGTGCCGGCCTCCGGCACCGGATCGAGGGGCAGTTCGGTCTGGTCGGGGTCCGTCGACTCCGGAGTCTCCGTCGGCTCAGGCGTCGGTGTGGCCTCCTCATTGGCAATGGCGAGGTTACTGACGAAGAAGACCTGGGGCGTCTCGTCCCCAACATAGACGGCCAGCGCCAGTACATAGCGACCGTTGGGTAGTGTTGTCGTGTCCCAGGTGCCCAGTACGCCATTGACCACCATCGAGCGCACGTCCCAGGCAATCGGATCGTCGTGCCGCCAGGACGTCTCGCCGGTGACCTCGGTGCCGGTGGCATACAGTAGGCCATAGGAGACAAAGTTCGGATGCGTGACTGTACCCTGAATGGCCACCTCGCCGCTAAGGGTGCTGCCCTGTGTGGGGCTGGTGATACGCCACACAGGCTCCTGCGCCTGCGGAGCAGCCAGCAGGACGTATGCGGGACGTGCGATCAGGCTCAGCAGGATCATTGCACTGGCCAGCCATGCCAGTCTTAGCGCCAAGTTCCAATTCCCTGCGATAGCAAACAGCGGACGCCGTTCGGCGAGCCGCGTCGTTGTTAGTGGCTGCATACGCGCTCCTCCCCAGAGATCTGCGGCTAGGAAGTTTAACATGGAAGGGTGGCTTGGCAAGTCATACGCGCCCGCTGAAGCTGACCACGCCCGTCTTGATGTCAGGCGCTGTGTTCGCGAGCCATTTGCAGGCGCTGATGGATCGGGGGGTGGCTGTAGAGCAACCAGACGACCCAGTCGGGAGGATTTGCTTCGGCGAGGTTCTGATTGCTCAAGCGGACCATCGCAGTGGCAAACGCTGAGGGCTCCTCAATGGTCCGCAGTGCATAACGGTCGGCCATACGTTCCCGCCAGCGGGAATAGGCATTGGCCAGGGGCATGGCCAGCACCGAGGCCAGGAAGCCCGCCAGGACGACCAGGGGAAGCGCGGCAAGGTCGGCCATTCCCCGGAAGCCGAACCGCCCGACCCCCCAGGCCAAGACTGCGTGTGCGAGGTAGAATCCCAACACAGTCACCAGCGCCTGCACGGCAATGCCGAGTTCGAGGTCATGGTGTACCTGATGGGCCAGCTCGTGGGCAAGGATCGCTTCGATCTCGGCGGGTGAATAGGCTTCGTAAAGGGTGTCCCCCAGCGCGATGCGCTTAGTTGCCCCCAGGCCCATCACCATCGCGTTAGCTGCGGTGGTGCGGGAACTCAGGTCGATGGTGTTGACCTCCGCGATGTTAGTGTCGGCCTTCTCCGCCAGGGCACGAATGCGCTGCATCAGCCTTTCGTCCTCCAGTGGTTCCAGACGGTAGAAGATGGGGACCAGTAAGACTGGAGCGAGGGCCCCGAGTACCGTGTTGAAGAGGATCATCAATCCGGCTCCCCAGATCCACCAGGTGTCGGGCTGAGTGCGCAGGAGCCAGTAGATCACCTGGATCAGTGGAATGCCGATCACGATCTCAAGGCCCAAAACCTTGGCTTGGTCGAGAAGCCAGCCGTGCAGTTCTTGAGTGCTGAGCTCGTAGCGATGGGGTAGGACAAATCCGGTCCACCAATTCAGCGGCAGGAAGACAAGCGTTGCGGCGACTTCAATGGAGAGAATGTAGGCGGCGGTCAGAGCCCAGGGATTTGTGACACCCATCTGCAGCCACGCATCTCTCAGGCTGCGCGAGAGGCCGGTGAGCCAAAAGAGGAGGATCAGCGTAAGGGTGAAAGAGACCTCCACCAACATCCACCAGCGGCGAGCGCGGGCGTAAGCCCGGGCTTTGGTCTGGCGCTGCGGGTCAAGGTCCGATTCAACAGCTGGATCCTGCAAAGCGGTTTCCTCATCCATAGCCTCATTTATACATCGATTGACGCAACTGTCACCTGGAGTACAATTTCACCCAGGGGGTGATCGATGAAGACGAAACGAGAACCAGCCACCATTGTCATCTTTGGCGCGTCCGGCGACCTGGCGCAACGTAAGCTCGTTCCGGCGCTCCACAGTCTGGCGTGTGACGGGTTGCTTCCTCCGGGGACTCGGGTGCTGGGCGTTGCCCGCTCCGAGTTCAGTGACGAGAGCTTTCGTGAGCATCTCTACGAGGGAGTGGAGACCTATTCGCGCCTTGAGCCTGCGACTTGCGAGCTGTGGGCCGATTCCGCCGAACGCTACTATTACCTTCAAGGGGCGTATGATGACCCCGATACCTATCGTCGCGTGAGCGAGCGTCTCCAGACCTTCGATGCCGAGGATGGGACGGAAGGCAATCGTCTCTTCTATCTTGCGGTGCCGCCGATGGTCTATGCACCGATTGTCGAGCACCTCGGTGCGGCGGAGCTCAACCGCAGTGAGCCAGGATGGGCGCGTATCGTGGTGGAGAAGCCCTTCGGACGCGACTTCGAGAGCGCCCGAGCGCTCAACGAGACGTTGCACCGTGTCTTTGATGAGGACCAGGTTTTCCGGATCGATCACTACCTGGGTAAAGAGACGGTGCAGAACGTTCTCACCTTCCGATTTGCAAACGCGATCTTCGAACCACTTTGGAGTCGAGCGTACATCGACCACGTGCAGATCAGCGTCACGGAGTCGGTCCTAGTCGGTCGACGGGCTGGCTACTATGACGATGCCGGTGTGCTACGCGACATGTTTCAAAACCACCTGCTCCAGCTGCTCGCCTTGACGGCACTGGAGCCGCCGGCGACCTTCTCTGCACGGGCGCTGAGGGATGAGAAGGTTAAGGTGCTCCACGCTGTAAGGCGACCAGAAGCCGCTGACGTGATTCTGGGGCAGTATGAGGGCTACTGTGGGGAGGACGGTGTTGCGCCAGGCTCACAGACGCCGACTTATGCGGCTCTAC
>PWVB01000024.1 GCA_003562365.1 Anaerolineae bacterium | reverse complement strand
TGGCGGCTCTGGTCGCTTGGCACGTCTACGGCCTCACCGATGCCCTCGCTCCTGGCTCAAAGACCGACCTACTCCTCTGGTATATGTTGGGGTTGATTACCACGCTACAGCGAGAACCCAAAGAGTGAGCGGATTCATCCACAGCCTCCAGCGCCCAACCCACCTACGTCGAATCCGACCAAGGTCGCCCGTGAGTTCAGGATCGGGGACCGCACCGTTGCTTGTAACGTCGAACCGGGTATACTTCTTAGCGCCCTAAAGCACCGTGGACCGCAAACTCGACCGTTAGTGGAGATCGAAGTCTATGGAGCAACAGCCCTTACAATACGTCTACGATGACGAGATCGACCTCAGGGAGTACCTCGACACCCTCCTACGTTGGTGGCGTGAGATACTCAGCCTAACCCTGCTATGCGCTATTATCGCCGGGGCGGTCAGTTCACTCCTGCCCCCTATCTATGAGGCCACCGCCAGTGTGGCCCTGATCAAGGAACGAAGCACCCTCGATCTCGGCTCAACACTGACAACAATCACCGACGAGGAGCTCACCCTCAGCACCGGTCGGGCCGAGCGTCGCAACGCGATGGCTCAACTGGTCAGCAATCCCCTGGTGGCCGAACAGGTCATCGCCGACCTCGGGGAGGCCTGGTTCACCGAGGGCGAGCGCGATCCTAGCCAGTTGGTTCGGAAAGTGGACGGCGAGGCGGTTGAGCGCGCCGATCTGATCGCCATCCGCGTCAGTGATGGCGATCCGCAGCGTGCAGCGGCATTGGCCACCGCCTGGGGCCGGGCCTACGTCGACTTCATCAACCGCTTTTACAGTCCCACCGGCGGTAACTACGAGGCGATTGTCGCTCAGCTAGCGGCCTCTGAGCGCTCCTATGACACTGCCCAGACAGGGCTCCAAACCTTTACCCGCGATAACCAGATAGACGAGCTGAGCCGCGCTATCGCCGAGCGCAAAGCAACCCTCGACCGCTTGCAAGCTGACAAAAAGGCGGTACTGACCACGCTCTTTGATCCGACCTGGGAAGGTGACCTGATGGCAGCGCGGCTCGACTTCCTCCTCGCTGAGCGCGCTTTCGGCGCTGAGATGGTCGAGGTCCGCGACGGTCAGTCATCGGCTGAGGGCCGGGCGCTCTTGGCCGCACTGGCCAACCCACCGCCGGACGCCGCTACCTTGCGCGCTTGGCTTGGGCAGCCAGGCGTCTTCTCCACAGCGATTAACGAACGCCTGAAGCAGCTTGCCCTCAACTATGCACTGCTGCAGCGTTATCGGAGCCAGCTGACTGACGTCCAGGGTCTACTAGCACAGCTGAACGCTGGTGGCGATCCCGCGACCAGCAGCCTGGCCATCCTTCTCCTGAAAACCGAGATCCTTGATGCTGGACGAGCGCTGCCCGGCAACCTTCAACTCCAGCTTGGAGAGCTGACCGCCCAGACGACTGAGGCACAGCTGGCCGATCTGGCCGCGCTGGAGACGATGCTTATGACCCGCATCGACGATCTGGAACGCGCGATCGCTGACGAGTATACGAGCCTATCCAATGATATGAGCTACGGCTTTATGACCGTCAACGTCGACGATCCGGCGGACTTCGTGAACGTCACCGTGGCCCGCCTGCAGGGCGAGATCCAATCGCTGCAGGCGGAGCTGGAGGCCCAGCAGGCCCGACGCCGCGAACTAATCTCGGAGCGCGACCTAGCCTGGGAGAGCTACCAGACGCTGGCGCGTCGCGAGGCCGAGCTGCGAGTCGACCGCGAGGTGCCCGACAGCGAGGTACGCTTCACCGCCCCGGCGACGGTGCCCCTCTCGCCCACCGGCCCCCGCCGCGCGATGAACACCGCTATCGCCGCCGCCGTCGGTGGAATGTTGGCTGTTGTTCTGGCCTTCTTGCTGGACTATATGGGACAGAAGCCCTTCTTCGGCAGCCGTAGCGCCGATTCCCAACCTTGAGAGCAAACCCGCCGGAGGCAGCAAGCATCTCCGGCAGACGAAGCTACCGCAGCGAGCAATGTGGTGACCAGTCGCGCCGGCCAGCAGATGGGACGAGGAAGATCGGCTCCGGAGTTCAGGATGCGCCTCACGCACCAGGGTTGCACAGCAGCGCAGCCTCGCGGACCATCCAAAGCCGTAAGCAGTTGTGGAAGCCCGCATGCCCGTCATTTTGACCTGTCCAGACTATGGTCTGTGCTTTAATAACCAGGGACAGCGCATTCCACCTCGACCTCTACAAGCGCTGGCAGTATAGGGCAATGCAGTAGCGAAAATACGCAGACCTTGACCTGGATTCGGTACTGGGTGATAGGTTAGAGCCAAGGCTAACCAGTAGGACGCAGCCCACTGCTTGTGGAGGGCCAGCTATGCTTGAAAAGGCCGGTTGAGGCGTCTGGACAACACGGGCGAGAGTTGAACGGGACACTAGAGTAGCTATCTGACCATCCAATAAGAATCGGTGATCCCGGCGGCGATAGCCAGAGTAGGTCGCAATCACGGTATATCTGACCGGATATGATCAGTC
>PWVB01000252.1 GCA_003562365.1 Anaerolineae bacterium | reverse complement strand
TTGCAGGGCCAGGCAGAATTGATCTACCGGGCAAGTGCGTTCTATCGGCACCAGATCAGCCAGATGAAAACGCCCGATCCCTACGACCCGGAGGGCTGGCTGGGCGTCCATCTGGGTAGTGTCACAATCGCTACCCCCAGCGACGGGGACGTATGCAGCGGCGAACCCCGGGAGCACCAGCGCCAGGGGGTCGCTGAGCGCCGCGCCACACGGCACTCGGCAAGCACTAAGCGCGCCAAGCGCAGATGAAAACAACTGTCGGGCCGACCGCACTGCTCTCCAAACGAAACCAACCACCGCATCAGCAAGGCCCTTGTGGAAACCGCCCAACGCACCGGGTGCGGTATCGTTCTGGAGGATTTGAGCGGCATTCGCCAACGGACCAGGGTTAGACACGGCCAGCGCAGAAAGCAGTACACTGGGCCTTGCTACCCAATGCGGCCGTCTGTGGCCTACACAGCGCAACGGGCTGGTGTTTGCGTCCAGCGGGTTAATCCTCGCTATCCCTCTCAGGGTTGCTCCGTTTGTGGTCATACTGATGCCGCTAACCGTCCTACGCGTGACGACTTTGTCTGTTCAAGCTGCGGGTTTGCTGCCCCCGGCAGACTCCAGCGCGGCGATGACTATCGCTGCAAGGGCCGCCGTCAAGGGACGTATGGTCGCGACTCAGGTGACAAAGGACGTTATGGTCAACTGCGTTACCGTTCGAAGTCAGGGACAAGCCATCCCCCTTTAGCGGATGGTAGTTGACCCAATGAGGTATTATAAGTGGAATGGGGCGAAGGAAAAGGCTTGATGGGCAACCGGGACCGTTTGTGCTAGACTGCTTCCACAGTAGTGAGCGATGACGATATTGGAGGTAGGAGATCCAATGACAGAGTCATACGGAGACGTTCGTCAGGTGGAGATTCGCGTTTACGGCCGCTTGCGCCGCTGCCTGCCCGACGAGGTGCGTGCGAGCGGGCGACCGCTCCACGTCAAGATAGAAGCTGACGAGACCCTCGGCTCCCTCCTGGAGCGATTGGGTATCGAGCGTCAGGCGCTGTACACCGTCTTCGTCAACGGAAGGCTACTGGCCACTCGCAACCGGATGGCTCCCTGGTTGGCTTACCGCCAGGTACAGGCCGACGTTTGGTGCTGGGATACGGAGATCGACCTCCGCCCGGGCGATCGGATCGGGCTCTTCGGCGAGGATATGGCTCTGCTGGTGGTCTGACGGGGCTAGTGCATTCTAGGGATGATTCGCCACTTATGAAGCGAAGACCGTTGTTGGTGCTGGTGGGCGGGCTGATACTGGTGGCCATTGCGGGTTTGGGCTTTGCGCAGTGGCGCGCTCGCTATCATTTCCGGACACGGGGATGGACGACCGATTTCCCTGACCCGGTGGCGGACACGCCCGGCGCTCTTGAGACGATGGCGTCACGGGCCTGCGTGAATGTCTCCCTGGACACCCTTAACCCTGTTGCTCTGGATCGAGCCTTGGGCCAAGTCGTCGACGGCGGATTTGCCTGGGTGCGCCAGCGGATCTCGTGGGCGCAGGTGGAGCCCCGACGCGGGGAATGGAACTGGGCGACGGTCGACGCTTGGCTACCGGCGGTGGCGGCGCACGGTACGGAGGTGTTGGTCGTCCTGGAGGATGCACCGGACTGGGCCGGCTCTCCGCCAGATCCTGTGGCATTCGCGGCGTTTGCCTCTCAGGTGGCTCGGCGCTACGGGGACACGATTTCTTACTATCAGGTGTGGCACAATCCTAACCTGGGTGACTACTGGGGGGGGCGTGCCGATCCCTTCGGCTATGCTGACCTGCTGACGCGAGCTGCCGGCGCCATCCGCAGCATCGATCCTGACGCCCGCATCGTGTTGGGAAGTCTGGCACCGACCGCGGAGCTGGGCGAGCGCAACTATGCTGAAGACGTATTCCTTGGGATGCTCTACGAAACCGGCGCGGAGGACGCTTTCGACGTTGTTGCAGCGCAACCCTTTGGCTTTGATACCGGTCCGGAGGACCGTCGGGTCACGCGGGAGGGGCTCAACTTCTCTCGGGTCCTTCTGATTCGCGAGGCTATGGTGGTGTGGGGCGATAGCCACAAGGCCATCTGGATGGCGAATTTCGGATGGAACGCAATGGTGGATGGTTGGCCTAGCCCGCCCTCTATCTGGGGTGAGGTGGACCCGCAAACTCAGGCCCACTACACCAGAGAGGCTGTGGCACGGGTGGAGCGGGAGTGGCCCTGGGTGGGACTGTTGTGCATCACTGGCCTGCAGCCGCGGCCAGCCCAGATAGATCGCGCTGTGCCCGATGCTCAGGAGCATTGGGGCTTTGCGTTGGTAGGGCCTGAGGGCCAGCCACGGGAGGTCTACAATGCGCTTCAGGCCTGGGCGCGGGGCCCTCGCAGGGCCCAGGCGGGCGTCCACCGGGCCGATACCGACCTGGCTCGTTTCACCGGGCTCTGGACGCTAGGTCCTAAGGGGGCCGATATCGGCGAGCCGAGCGATGGCGATCCGCCGAGCGGTGTGGCTTT
>PWVB01000115.1 GCA_003562365.1 Anaerolineae bacterium | reverse complement strand
GAGTTCCGCCTTCACCCGACCAACCTCAGCCTCCGCCTCAGCCAACTCCGCTCGAAGCTTGGCGTGAGCAATCTTGAAGCCACGCAGAGTTCGTTGGGAAGACGATCCGCTCGGCCCTACCATCTCTCCCAATCGCGCCTGCAGCTTTTGGACACGCGCCCGAACTGCCGCCAACTCGCGCTCCAATGGCCGGCGCGCTGGATTCGGCCTGTCTGCTTCTGGCGACACATCCTCCACCCCATACTCCACCAATGCGTCCAGCTCGAACTCCGCATCCATATATTTGAAGTAGTTCTCCTGACGCCAACGATTGAACTGACGGTATGGCACCTCCGCTCTCTCCAGCTCTTTGCGTGTCGTCAGGATCGATGTCTGCCTACCGTCGGCGCGAAGCACACGTACCTCCCGCATCCAGAGAAATTGCGGCCCCAAGTCGGAAGACTCCTTCTTCCGCTTTGGGCGAATGCGCGCCACCCTCACCCGTGGGCGCTCGGCAAGTCGATAGCAATGACGCCGGCCATCCACGACCAATTCCTCATCCGAAAAGTGCGATGCGGGCCACGGCCTGATCCTGCCTTTGCGGTAGGTCATCACGTCAAATCCAAGCGCATCGAGACGAACGAACAGCTTTGGACTATACCCGCCTCGGTCGAAAATGACCAATGGTCGGCGATCGTCGCCGATCAGCCGTCTCACGTCAGTAAGTATCGGCTCCAATACCTGCGTCAGGCCCTCGTTCATTTCGCTGGTGACGACTAGCAACGGGTCACCGTTCGCGTCGTGCACCCAGGTGTCGGTCGACGCCGGCTTGGCCACCTGATGCTGAGCCTTCTTGCTCTTCGCCAGAGGATATTGACCATGATATTCCTTGAGGTGTCCGTCCATATAAAGAAACGCTACCAGTTCCGGATCTTTGGCGATCCGCCGCTCCGCCATACCTTCCATAGCCTCCCTGCCCCTTCGCCAAAACGCCAAGCGTGTCAGCTTGCGACGAACTGTCTTGACTTCGGGTGCTCGATCCAAGCCGATCACATGTCCGAGTTCCTGTGGGTTGTGCTCCTTCAAATTCTCGGGGCGCTTGATGCGCAACAACGCGGCAAGGAACAGCACCACCACTGTTGTCCTCAGGCCGTAGAACGCAGGAGCCAGCGAGTGGTAAACCTTAGCAAACACGTCCAGCAATCCGCTTTGCACCAGCAGGGGTATCGCGAGCAGCACTCCCGCCTGGCGCAGGCACGGTCGGTCTGCGAACAGCGGCGTCGCGTCATCAAGTAAGCCCATGCGTGCCAAGTTGCGATCTACAAGACGGCTGTCGGGATCACGGTCAAGCGTGAATCCCTCCTCTTCAAACTCTGCCAGCACATCCTCCAGCCTCTCCCCCATAAGCGGCTGCCAGCGCACATCATCTAGCCCGTCTCCAACCGGATCCCGGTCCCGCTGGCATGCCGTTTCTCTGCTCTGTTCCCTCTCCGTTTCCTCACCAACACCACGGATCGTATCAATGGGCGTCTCCCCATCCTCTGCATCCAGCAGGTCTGGACTGTCAGAACTCGCTTCGCCCTTGCATTCGCTCGTTTCCACCAGTCTCCCTTCAACAGCCGATTCCAGCGCCTCTCCGCCTTCAACCGCCGCGTCGCCCGTATCAATGTGATCTTTCTCAGGATGGCTATTTTGCCCCGCGTCGCTAGGGTCCTCGGGAAACGAAAGCTGCGGGTCCGGCTTCTTACGCCGGTGCAGCCCCAGACGCGCCAAAGCTCGGTGAATTGTGGCATCGCTCACACGCAGCCGAACAGCCATCTCTCGATTTGTCGCGCCCTCGGCGAACCATTTGCGCAACACACCATCAATCGCCCCGGGAAGTCCGGAGGGACGGCCTGGCGACTTTCGATTGACCAGCCCCTCGATTCCGTCTCTTTGGTACGACACCTCCCACCGGCGTTGAGTGGCCACCGAATGGCCGAACGCCTTAGCGATTTCCTCTTGAGTGGCCAAGCTTCCTAGGCGCAGGCTCACCGCGACGTGCCGAAGTGTAAGCCGGTCTGACAGAGCAAAGCGGAAGATGGGCTCATACCAGTAGAATACGACGCGCACGCCATTCTCGTCAATCAAGGAGAGGCATCGGCTAATAACGGCCCGGCGCCGTCCCGCGTCGTCTGTTCCCTCTTGGATCTCACCAAACAGAACCGGCTGATTATTGGTGTTGCTCATCAGTCTCCGTCCCTTGTCGAGCATGCTTGCTACTCAACTATAGAGACGCAAGGAGACGCCGATTTATTCCAAAGAGCCGCTCACTTTCTTTGAAAAACTTTGGCTGCCGCGCGGTCAAAAAGTGCAGGAGGCTAAGGGGGTATGTCAGGAGTTCTGAAGTTGAAGCAGCCGTTTCTGCTTCACCGAGTGCGCAGCGTCGTGATCGAACACGTCGACGATACACCGCTGCTGGTGATGCCGGGAGTTCTGAATCCGGTTGTCTTTCGCAGCGGAGAAGTGCTGGCTCGGATCGTGGCTCGATTCCCTGCCCCGGGTGCCGGATCG
>PWVB01000388.1 GCA_003562365.1 Anaerolineae bacterium | reverse complement strand
AGCCCCAATCTCTGGGTTAGCAGGTTGTTAACGCCCTCGCAGATGATCACAACCGGGGCATAGACCTCACCCTGCGGGCGATCGGTCAGGACGCCGACCACCTGCCCACTCTCCTCGCGGATGAAATCCACAACGACCGTCTTGGGGATGAGAAAGGCGCCGGCCTCCTGGGCCTGCTCTGCCCACCACAGGTCGAAGCTGGCCCGCAGTGTAATATAGGCGTCGGCCGGCTGGGCGTCGAGCTTGCCGCCTTCGACCGTCATACGCGTCACCCCGTCCGACGAGAGGAACCAGAAACCCGCCTCCGTCACGGGTCGCTCGAAGGGCGGGCGTCGCTCCAGATAATCGGGCAGCAGATCGGCAATAGCGTGGGTATAGATGGCGCCTCCGAAGTAGTTCTTGCCGCCGGGTTTTTGTCCCCGCTCGATCAGGGCTACGTTGAGCCCCTGGCGCGCCATCACCATTGCTGCTGCAGATCCGGCAAGACCGGCACCGACGACGACAGCATCGAACTCGATGCGCTCGCTGATCATACGCGGGTCTCCTTGCGGGCATGAATCTCGTCGATCATTACCGGAATCACCTCAAAGAGATCGCCGACGATCCCCACGTCGGCGACCTCAAAGATCGGCGCTTGCGGATCGGTGTTGATAGCGATGATGAAGTCGGCATTCTGCATCCCGACCTTGTGCTGTAGCGCACCGGATATACCGGCGGCAACGTAGACCTTCGGCCTCACGGTTTTGCCGGTTTGCCCGACCTGGTGTGCATAGCCGATCCATCCCGCGTCGACACAGGGTCGCGACGCGCCTACTACCCCGCCGAGCGCATCGGCTAGCTGCTTGAGCAGATCGAACCCGGTCGGCCCACCCAATCCCCGCCCACCGGCCACGATGACATTGCTGTACTCGATATCGACGGCGTATTCCTTGGCGTGCAGGAACTCCAGAATGCAGGCTCGCGCCTCCGCCTCGGTGATTTCCACGCTTTCCTCGATAATCTCGCCCTTCGCCTGAGGGTCATAGATTGGCGCGGAGAATACTCGCGGGCGTACGCTCGACATCTGCGGGCGATGGGTACGGCAGACGATCGTGGCCATAATGTTGCCGCCGAAAGCGGGGCGGGTGGCCAGCAACAGCTTTTGCTTTGCGCCCTTTACCTCACCCATCTCCAACTTCGTACAGTCGGCGGTCAGACCGGTGCCCAAGGCGGTCGCGACGGCACCTGCCAGATCTCGACCTAACGTCGTCGCTCCGATCAGCATCACCTCCGGTTGGTATTTCGTGGCCAGGGCGACGATGTCCACATAGTAGGGGCAGTTACGGTAGTCGGCGAGCACCGCATCGTCCATCAGGTAGACGCGATCGGCGCCGTAGCCGATGGCTTTCTCGGCGATGGATCGCACCTGGTGCCCAAGCAGAATGCCCTCCACCTTTACCTCCTCATTAGCCGCCTCGGCCTCCTGGGCCACTTGCGAGGCTAGACTGCGGGCTATCCCCAGCAGCTCCCACGAGACGGGATGGACCTCTCCATGTTCCTGCTCAATGAAGACCCAGAAGCGGCGGGCGCTCATCGATCACTGCCCAACATTGCGCCCAAGACGCCAGCTTCCTCGGCCTTGCGGAGCGTGAAGTCGATCGCCTCGACGACACTGGTCTCGCGCGTGTTGATCTTCTCCCCAGCCTCAGGTAGCGGCGGTGTCCCCATTTGGTAGACAATCGTAGCCGACCCGCGCACCCCGATGTGGTTGGCGTCGAAGGCTATCGGTCCCTCAAGTGTCCAGATCTCCGGATCGTAACGCAGTGCCTTGATCAAATCCGGCAGCGAGGCGAAGGGGATCTCGGCGATCTCTTTCTCACAGGTCAGCAGGGCCGGAAGCGAGGTCTCCACCACCTCGGTCCACTGCTCGGTCTTACGCTCCACGATCACCGTCTCGTTGTCCAGATCGATGGTGCGCAAGCCTATGGCATAGGTCACGATCGGAAAGTCCAGCCGCACCGCAACACCGGGACCCACTTGCGCTGTATCCCCGTCGATTGCCTGCTTCCCGAAGAAACAGAGATCGATGGGGTCCTCCTTGTGAATTGCCTTGATCACCTCGGCCAGTACATAAGAGGTCGCCAGGGTGTCGGCTCCGGCAAACTTGCGGTCGGAGACCAGAATGCCGCGATCCGCGCCCAGTTCAACCGCCTCGCGAATCGTTGTGGTGAAGGAAGGCGGACCCATCGAGATCACGGTAACTCTACCGTCAAGCTTACGCTTCCATTCGACGGCAGCAGCTAACGCGTGAGCGTCATACGGATTCATGATCGCCGGCACTCCTTCCCGCACCAAGTTCCCTGTCTCCGGGTCGATGCGGATGTTGGTAGTGTCGGGCACCTGCTTGATCGCGACTAAGGCATGGAACACTTGTTACCTGGTTTACCAAACTGTGCCAACTTGACACGGTTTGGAAGGCTGCCTTTCTGCAGCCATATTTTCACGTTTCGACGCAGATTGCTCCGAAGAGTCTGATATCTGCTCCACGGGCGTTT
>PWVB01000013.1 GCA_003562365.1 Anaerolineae bacterium | reverse complement strand
GGCACCGACAATCGACCCGACAACAGCCGCATAGAGACCCATCCTCGGTGGAAGGCCGGCGATGAACGCGAACGCCATCGCCTGGGGCAACATCACCACGGCTACCGTCAAGCCAGCCGTCAGATCAAACTGAAGCTGCTCGCGCTGATAGGTCCGCGCGATCCTCGCGGGTTGTGCAAGGAACGCGACAGCTGCTTGCAGTCGATCGACAGGCAGGTGGTCACCCAGTAATCTCATCCCAGCCCCTCCGGCCCCGGTACTTCGCCAGCTCGTGCCCAGGCCAACAGTTGAGCACGCGGGCATCGCCCAGCTGGCCTCGGCTATCGTAACATAAGCTAGCGAGGTAGCAAATCGACCGCCGTCACAACTGGAACCGCCCCGACCTGGCAACGGCTGTCGAACTGCTGTACGCGAGCTGGCTCGAGATGAACGTCAGCCGGACTCTCGCCCGAGGACCGGCCACGGACTGAGCTCTCCCGGTATCATAACCGCACGTTCGGCAATCACAACCGTCCGAACGCTCTAGGAGCGCCCGCGTCGGAAATGCCATCGCCAGCGCAAGCCAGATTCCTCGTCGCTCCAGCCGCTGCACTTGCTTTGCTCTCAGGATGACCAGTGCGGTAATCGTATCTGCCTGCGTCGGAGACACGAACCGCCCCATTGTCCAGCAGAGCAGACGCTCTGGAAATGCTCTGGAAACGCTTCGACGGTACTATTACAGGCGTGATAATAGGCGAGGTTAGATGACGAGTCGACTGCTGCACAGGTGAGCCGACATCGTCAAAGGAGGCAAAAATGGCAACCGAAGTTAGGACGAAGATGCTGAACGGGGTGGACGTAGGTCAGCTGATGGAGACGGTAGAGGCTATCAAGAAGGACCCAGATCTCGCCCACTTCGAATTCCGCGCTCATACAGAGTGGTTGGATGGCGCTCGCTCGCGAACTGAGATTAAGGGATTCCACGGAGCCGGGAGGGAGGATGGATCACGGGATAAGCCCTTGGTGCTCTACGGCGATGAGCCCGCGGTGCTGCTGGGCTCGAATTCAGCACCCAATGCCGTCGAGACGGTTCTCCACGGCCTGGCCTCTTGCCTCGCCGTAGGCATTGTATACAACGCCGCGGCGAGAGGAATAGAGATCAGAGAGCTGGCGTTCGATCTGGAAGGAGATTTGGACCTCCATGCCTTCTTGGGTCTGTCGGAGCAGGTCCGGCCAGGGTTCGGTGACATTCGGGTGAACTACCGTATCAACGCCGACGCGTCTCAAGAGGAGATCGAGGAGCTCTGCGAATACGTGCAGAGAACATCGCCGGTCCTCGACGTCATCGCCAATCGCGTGCCGGTGAGCGTCAGGTTGGAGAAATGAGGAGCACACGCGGCTGGACCAAGCGAACGATGTTTCTCTAGGCTCCGATTCACACGAAGGGCAAAAGGGCACCAGCTTACCACCAGCACAAGAGGTGAAGCAACAGGCACCGGATCTCACGATCCAGTGCCTGTTGCTGTGACGTCCTTTCGGTCACCGTGAGAGCACCTCAAGCTGCTATTACCCAACCCACTCCCGCCAGGTGCCTCTTTGACAGCGATCATCCGCCGTGATATGATGCTCCTTGCCTGGACCCGGTGGTACAGACGCCGCGGTGGGGACAGAAAGCTCCTCGAATGGGGGTCAAAACCGCGCATATGACATCACGAAAGCCACACCAAGGAGGACCGGATGAAGATATTGATCGCAGCCGACATGGAAGGGATCTCGGGCGTGGTGAACTGGGACCACGTCAATCCGGATCACGAGGAGTACGCACGATTTCGCAAGCTGATGACTGGGGAGGTGAACGCCGCCGTCCGCGGCGCATGCGAGGGCGGTGCAGAATCGGTTCTGATCGCCGACGGCCACGCGGGAGGACGTAACCTTCTGATTGAGGATCTCGATCCGCGCGCCCGACTCCATACAGGTTCGCCGTCGCCGCTCGCCATGGTCGCTGGGGTCGATGCTGACGTCAGCGGTGCATTCTTCGTCGGTTACCATGCGCGCGCCGGAACCGAGCGGGCGATTCTCGACCACACTTGGTCGAGCCAACGGGTAGCCAACCTGTGGCTCAATGGCAATCTGGTCGGCGAGACAGGGCTTAACGCCGCGGTGTGTGGCCACTTTAGCGTACCAGTGCTGATGATCTCCGGCGATCTAGCCGTGTGCCAGGAGGCCGCGAGCCTGCTGGACGGTGTGGAGATTGTCGCAGTCAAGGAAGCAACAGGACGGCAGGCGGCCCAGTGCCTCCCCCCCGAGTTAGCGAGGGAGAGGATCTACGAGACGGCTCGCCGCGCCGCCGCGCGCCTGCGCGATGGCACCGCACCGGACCCGTTCCGCCCCTCCATACCGGTCACTATGGCCATTGAGTTTCCGTCGTCGGATATGGCAGACCGGGCCGCTCTGCTCCCCGGCGGAGAGCGAAAGGGACGACGGCTTAGCTACGAGGCAGAGGATGTGCTACTGGCGTTCAGAGCCATGCGAGCGGCCCTGGCGCTGGCGGGATG
>PWVB01000111.1 GCA_003562365.1 Anaerolineae bacterium | reverse complement strand
TAGGGCTCTACACGCCAGAACTGCTGTTCCTGTTCCCATTCCTTGAGCGTATCGCTGGAGGGACGGACGACTACCGCCGTTGCCTCTACCGTCACCGTCCCATCGTCCATACGGATCTCACCGGCGACCTCAGCCACCCGTCGCCGGCGGTCAACCAGCCAGCCGACAGCTCGCAGTGGCGTCTCGATTGGTGTGGGTTTGCGATAGCGAAGCTCCAGCCCGGCGGTAACCCAAAAAGGATCCTCCCGGGAATGCATCATCAACGCTCGACCGGAGATCTCATCGAGGATCGTCGCTAGGATGCCGCCGTGGGCGATGCCCGGATAACCCTGGTATCGCTCGGGAATCATCAACGGAACCACAACCTGTCCTGCCTCGTGGTCCTCATAGAACTGTATGTGCAGCCCTACGGGATTCTCACGACCGCAGACGAAGCACATCCGCGATGTCGCCTGAGGCTGCCAGTGGTCGGGTATCGTCTCGTCGTAGGTATCGGCCATCAACACTCCATCTTCTACTTGTCCTCACGGATATAGGGAACCCCCAGCGCCGCAGGTGCCCCCACCCGATGGCTCAGGGCCTCCCACCACGTCATCGCCACCAATACTAAAATGGTGATCAGATAGGGTAGCATATTCAGATAGGCGGAGGCGATTGTCGTCCCCCCGGCCTGCAGGCGGAATTGCACCGCGTTGATACCACCAAAGAGTATTGCACCCAACACCGCCCGGAGTGGATTCCACATCGCGAAAATGACCAAAGCGATCACGATCCACCCTCGTCCGCCGGTAAGATTCTCTGTCCAGCCAGGCGCATAGGCCAACGAGAGATGCGCGCCCCCCACACCAACCAGCATCCCCCCCAGAATCGTATACAGATAGCGGATCCGGATCACATCGACACCCATCGCATCGGCAGTCAGCGGACTCTCTCCCACGGCACGAAGGTTCAACCCGAACCGTGTCCTGTAAAGATAGTACCAAGCCAAAGGCACCAATACATAAAGCGCGTAGGTCAGTGGGTCCTGACGGAAGAGCGCACCGAGAACAGGAATCTGGCTCAGTCCGGGAACCACAAGCGGCGAAAATCGCGGCCCAATGAGCCCGACCAGACTGTGATTGTTGGTGGCCGGCCCAAGCCGCTCCCCCAAGAAGCTGGCCAATCCAGTTCCAAACAGGGTGATACTCAGACCACTGACGACCTGATTTGCACGCATCGTCACCGTGAGAAAAGCGTGGACAGCAGCCAGCAAGCCACCCATACAGGCAGCCACCACCAACCCCAGCAGGGCACTGTCACTGTAATAACCCACCCCAAAACCGGTCACCGCGCTGGCGAGCATCATCCCCTCAATACCCAGGTTCAGGATACCCGAGCGTTCGGTATAGATCTCGCCAACGGTACCGAAGATCAAGGACGTGCCGGCGCGCAGTGTGATCGTGAGGATCGAGGTTAACAAAGCCACCAGACCCGTCATCTTAATCCTCTGCTCCCCCAGCTTCCATACCATCGGCCTGCATAGAGCCAGCAACGCCGTCGGTTTTGGGAGGTCTTTCCCAATGCAACGAATAGTCTCTGAACAGGCCGCCAGCCAACATCGGGATTAGCAGCATCGCCTGCAGCACTATCCCCACCGAAGCTGGTAGGCGCATGCGCATCTGGATCTGATCGCCGCCAACCAGCAGCGCGGCCATTAGAAACGCGACAAAAATCACGCCGAGAGGGTCGAGCTGCGCCATCCAGGCGATGATGATCGCCGTATACCCATAGCCCACGGAGATACCTTGCTGTAGACTACGTGTCAGACCCAACACCTCCACCGCACCAGCCAGGCCACTGATGGCTCCAGAGATCAGCAAGGTGAGGATGATGTTGCGCGCAATGTTGATCCCCATATAACGTGCCGCTGTAGCATTGGATCCAATGATCTTAAGCTCAAACCCCCAACGCGTGTAGCGGAAGATCAACCAGAGCACCAATGCCAGGGCCAATCCGAAGAAAATGCCGGTGTGCGCCCGACCTAGAAACCGAGAGAGCCAGGCAACCTGGGGTATGCGCTCGGTGCCAGAGTTGCGGCCCGGAGCTCGCCAGGTCACGTAGTAGAGATGCTCTGAATAGAGAACGGCTACGTAATTCAGCATTAAGGTGGTGAGCGTCTCATCGACATTGAGTGTCGCCTTGAGAATCGCGGGCACCCCGGCCCACAATCCACCCGCTATACAGCCGGCGGCGATGGACAGCGGCATAATCGTCCAGCTTGGCCAGCCCTGCGACCAGAAAAGTGCAGCGCCAGTCGCCGCCACGGCCCCCATCGTCAACTGTCCTTCCGCACCGATGTTCCAGAAGCGCATCCGGAATGCAATGGCGACACTCAATCCTGTGAGGATCAGCGGAATGCTCTTGACCAGTACCTCACTGAGGCCGTGGGTCGAGCCAAAAGCGCCACCAAACATCGCCAAGTAGGTCACCACGGGATCCGCACCCGAGAGAATCAACATGATCGCGCCGAAGAGGAGCGAGACAGCAAAAGAGAGCAACGGCACCAACAAGACAGCCTTGCGGGAGACCGACTCACGCTTGCGGAATTTAAACGGCATGACTCAGGCTTCCTCGTCGCCCCTCAAAAGGCCCCCACGGTGCTTGGCGCGGAGGTAACGCCATCAAGTTCAGCAGCCTCCGAACCAGACATCAGTAGACCAACTGTCTCCACGTCAGCAGAGGCAGTAGGAACTATCCCCATTACACGGCCCTCATACAGCACCGCGATACGATCGGCAACGGTCAACAGCTCATCCAAATCCTCGGAGATCAGCAGTACAGCCCGACCTGCATCCCGCTGTTCCAGCAAGCGTCGGCGGACGGCTTCAGTGGCCCCGACGTCCAGACCCCGCGAAGGATAAACCGCCACTAGCAAGCTAGCACACGCGTCAATCTCCCGCGCCAGGATCGTCTTCTGGATATTTCCACCGGAGAGAAACTTCACGGGAGTCTGTGGCGTCGGGGTTGAGATTCCAAACGCTTCGATCAAGGAACGGGCGAATCTCAGGATCTTTTCACGGCGAAGAATACCATACTCAGCCAAGGGAGGACTGCGATAACTCTTCATCGCCAGATTGTCAGCGACGGCCATATTCCCTACGGTACCCATCCCCATACGGTCGGCAGGAATGTGACCAACCCCGGACTCGATCATCTGAAGTGGCGACGAACTGGTGCGGTCGCGCCCGTTGATCAAGATCTCCCCTGTCTTGATATCTCGCAGCCCAGTGATCACCTCAGCCAGCTCGCGCTGGCCATTGCCAGCGACACCGGCGATACCCAGGATCTCTCCGCGCCGGACCACAAGGGAGAGCTGCCGTAGCGCCGGAAGGCCTTTATCGTTGTCGGCGCAGACATGCCGCAGTACCAGCAACGTTTCCCCTGGATCGGCGGGCGCCTTCTCGATCTGAAAGAGCACCTCGCGGCCCACCATTAGGCGCGCTAGTTCCCGAGGGTTAGTCTCCGCTGTCCGTTTGGTGGCGACCACTCTACCCTGCCGCAACACACAGACTCGATCGGAGAACGCGATTACCTCGCCCATCTTGTGAGTAATAAAGATGATAGATTTCCCCTCGGCCTGTACAGCCGCCAGCACATGGCCCAGTTCCTCTATCTCTTGAGGGGTGAGAACGGCTGTCGGCTCATCAAGAATGAGGATATCGGCACCCCGGTATAGCAGTTTCAGAATTTCAACCCGCTGTTGCTCTCCAACGCTAAGCTGCCAGATGTAGGCTTGGGGATCCACCAGTAGGCCATAGCGGTTCGAAAGCGCTTCTATCTGGCGGTGAATCTCCTCCAAATCAGGCACGATTGGCAGATCCGGCATTCCCAGGACTATGTTCTGGGCCACCGTCATCGTGGGCACGAGCATAAAGTTCTGATGGACCATCCCAATGCCCAGTTCCGCGGCGTCCCTCGGAGAGTCTATCTCAACGTGAGTCTCGCCTAGGAGAATAGTCCCAGCATCTGGGCGATAGAGACCGGCGAGGACATTCATCAGAGTGCTCTTGCCCGCCCCGTTCTCACCCAGGAGCGCCAGCACCTCGCCGCGATAGAGGTCGAGATCAATCCGGTCGTTGGCCAAGACACCGGGAAAGCGCTTTGTGATGCCCCGCATCCGAAGCACAGGCGCTGATACCGTTAACGGTCTGATTCCGTCGGTCATCTAATCAACTGTTCCATCAGTACACGCTCAAGCCCCATCAAATCATCCAAGACTCAAGAGCCCACACAACCTCCCGATAGCAGGCCGTGAAACAAGTAGGAGCGGAAGGCTCGCTCGGCAGAACACCCCCAGCATTTGCCTTCCGCTCCTCTTGTGCAAGACGGGCTGTTACTGGGGAATCGTCCCCACCACACCCTCGACGAAGACGTTCATGTTCAACATCGCCTCGTCGCTCATACACTCACCCTCGGCAACCATCAGACTGCCGTCCTGCGCCAAAATCGGCCCGCAGAAGACTTCATCGTTCTCGATGATCGCCTGCTGAGCGGTCGCGACCCGATCGCGCACATCCTGAGGAACACGTGGACTGAAATCCGCCAGTAGGACGATCCCATCCTCCAACCCACCCCAGTACTGATGAGTCTGCCAATCACTGTTCATCGCGTCGCGGATCGTGTCGATATAGTAGGCACCCCAGTTCCAGACTGGGCCAGTGAGCACAGTGTCGCCTACGAAAGCACGCATATCCGAATTGTAGCCGATGCTCAAAGCACCCCGCTCCTGAGCCGCCTTCTGTGGCTCAGTCGTGTCCTGATGCTGGGCGATTATATCGACTCCGGCATCCAACAATGCGACGGCGGCCTCGCGCTCGCGTACCGGATCATACCACGTATTCGTCCAGACAACGCGCACTTCAGCGTCGGGATTGACATCTCGCACGCCCAGGGTAAAAGCGTTGATCCCGCGGATGACTTCGGGGATCGGAAAAGCCGCCACGAAACCGATGCTGTTCACCTCGGTCATGCTGCCGGCGACGAGACCAGAGAGATATCGCGGATGGTACATCCGTCCGAAGTAGGTCGCCATGTTGTCGCGCGTCCTATAGCCCGAGCAATGTTCGAAGATGACATCTGGAAACTCTTCAGCCACTTCGTACATCGAATCCATATAACCAAAAGAAGTGGCGAAGATCACATCAACCCCCTGCTGCGCATACTGGCGGATCACCCGCGCTGCATCAGGGCCCTGCTCCACATTCTCGATGTAGGTGGTTTCAACGGCATCGCCAAATTCCGCCTCTACCTGCTGCCGACCGCGATCGTGCTCGTAGGTCCAGCCCATATCTCCAGGAGGACCAATGTAGACAAAGGCCGTCTGAAACGGTGTCTCATCTTCCTCCGGCGTGGGAGCGCAAGCTACCACCACCAGCGACGCCACAAGCGCCAGCGCCACAAGCATCAACATCCTGCGTCTCATCATAGACTCCTCCTCCATACCTGAAAGATCATTAATTCGTTCCTTTGCACAGAAAGGATACGCGGGACCATCTACATTTTAGCAGAGAGCAGGCGGAAGTCCACCAACCTACATCTCCAAACCCTCAACCCCCTCTCCCTCAAGCAATTCCGAGTCTTCCTCGAGCTGCTGGTTGGTCAGCTTGATCGCTTCACGGGTTAGGGACAGGCGATCGAAATCCCGAGCCACGATCACCGGTTCGAAGATTGCCTCCACCTCTCTCAAAATATCCCGGACGCGGTAACGCTGAGAAAGGTGATTGAGCGCCAGCATCCGCACGCCGGCTTCTCGCGCCAGCCAGGCCGCTTCCTCAGCCGTAATATGGCCAAAGCGACGAGCCAATTCTCGATCCCGAGTAAGATAGGTAGCCTCGGTCACCAGAACATCGACGCCCGCCACGGCCTCCAAGAGATTGTCGACACGCCCGGTATCCCCGGTGATCGCCACCGAGACGCCCGGCCGGGCTGGCCCAAGGACTTCATCGGGCTCGATGACCCGCCCATCGGGCAGCGAAATCCTCTGCCCGTTCACCAGATCGCGACGTACAGGACCCTGCGGCACACCCAGGGCTTTCGCTTTCTCCGGCATAAAGGGGCGTCGGGCTTTTTCAGAGAACCGGTAGCCGACAGAGCCGGGTCCTCGATGGTCGACGTTGAAGACGCGCACCTCAAACTCCGGACTCTCCAATAAGATACCAGGACGGACGTCGACCAGATCAATCGAGACGGGCGGTCGAGCGCCACGCAGGACCACGCCAAAGATCAGGTCGCGCACACGATCAAGGGACCGGCGCCCCCCGTAGATCTCCACGCCCTCAACAGCTTCCCAGCGCGCAAAGGTCGAAATCAACCCGCCAAGTCCCAGGATGTGATCCAGATGGCCGTGCGTCAACAAGACACGATCAAGTCGCCGAAACCCCAGACCGCTACGCAGAATCTGGCGTTGCGTCCCTTCGCCACAGTCGATAAGGAAACGCTCGTCACGATATAACACCACCTGCGCTGGAAGGCCGCGCTGGATAGAAGGTGCGGAGGCCGCCGTACCCAGAAAGACCAACTCAAGCATAAAAAGTCTCCTGCTCTAAATCAGGCCGCGGGTGCGCGCTTTAGGCGTCCACATAGACAAGGCCGGGCTCATCCTCTGCTCCCTCAACCCGCAGGCCCTCAAAGCCAAATTGCTGTGCGACCCACACGTTGGTCAATAGATGGCCCGTGATCCGCGACACCGTGGCACGGCAGCCGCTGCCCGCCACAGCAAACGGCAGGACAAGCTGATCACCCAGATGCGGATCCACAGCAGCACCGGTGCGATGGTGCTCCAGAAGCGCGCGGCAGACGATCTCTGCGACCTCCTCCGACGGCAGGCCCCGGCGGCCCAAGCAGAGGAATCCAGCCTGTGTATCGGCGTACCGGGCACAGAGGAAAAGTCCAGTACCAACACCCGAAGATGGGACATGCTGCGGCACGATCTGAGTTTCAATGCCAGCATCCCTCAAGATGGCGCGCGCACGATTCGTCATCCGCTGCGGTATATGCGAGGGCAGCTTCGCGGCAAAGGCCAACCCTTCGACCCGGAGGAGATCACCGCGCTCGCTGAGATCAAGCGGCCGCAACACAGCACCACCACGAATCTCCACCAGCACCTCACCGCGCCCCTGCGGATAGAAACCCCACAGTTGATGCTCCAGCTTGGCCCGAAAGCCCATCTCGAACAGCGTTGGCAGATAGACCTTCTCAATATACGGAACCGCCGGGCTCATGGGCACGGCAGTTCCCCCTAACAGCGATACTGCTGAGGCATTGGAGGCCAGGGAAAGGGGCAGCAACACTGTCTGAAGCACCAGCGTGACGGCGCCAGCGGAGCCGCCGCGGGCCGCATCGGTGACATCGAATCGGTAATTGCCGGGTTGCACAGATTGCTGTGGTACAAAGGACAGGGAGAGGCTGCCTAATTCATCACCGTCCACCGACGCCACACTAATCGCGGCGGCCGCTCGGACCGCCGTCAGATGCTGGGGCCGTAATCCAGGTCGTGATCGATTCGCCCGAATGTCCACAATTCGCACCGCTGTTCCAGTGAGAATCGCCAGCGTCAAGGCAGAGCGCAAGATCTGCCCTCCGCCTTCGCCATAGGCACCATTGATCTCGAGCATACACCTTCCCCAGGTCTACACGGCAGCCCACAGATCGCCCACCTTTCTTAGCGAAGGGGGACCGCACCAGCGTTCACTGTTACCAGCCAGGAACTCTCATTATAACCCGCTCTCACATTTAGCAACTCCCAGGGTGCAAACGGTAGCGTGTCAGCAAAACCCTACCTTCAGAAAGCACGGTCAGTCATCACACAACACACTCCCCTGCGGCGCGGGCCGCGCCGCAGGGGAGTGTGCAGGCCAATACCTCGGTTAGAGGCGACGCTCGCAGAGTGCGTTCAAGCCCCTTCACTCCAGGGCATTATCAACTAGGAACTCGAAGAGCGCAGCCACCCCGTGGGCATCGACGGTATAGGTGCCGGCAGGCGGGCCCAGCATATCCAACTCCACAGTCTCCTCGAAAGGCACCAACGCCTCCGTGCACATCAACTCAGGGTCGCGCTGCGTCACGACCTGCACGGAGAACACCTGCGCGACCGCGTCAAAGGCGACCGTGACATTCCGGATCTCGGTGCATCCGTCAGGCAGCTGTCCTTTGATGATTGCCTCAACCCGCTCCGGCAAGGATTCTAGGATCAGAAGATCCACGCTATCCACGTAGACTTGACCGCCTGTCATGTCACCATCGGAAGCGGGCGAGGACAATGGGGCACTATCCGCGGGCTTTGCGGGCCCACATCCCGCGAGTATCAACCCTACTATAAGCCCCAGACTTAAAAAAAAGACTATAACTCATCTTTCGCCCAAACATGCTCAGCCTCCCTATTATAATGCTAGAGCGCTGCGTCCCTACTACTATAACGCCGGGAAGGCTCAAGAAGTTCCATACAGACGGGACACACACCGTTGAACAACGCCTAATAGCGGCTCACCACCTTCGTCCCAATCGGCGCCCAATTGTAGAACCACTCCGCATCAGACAGCGACAGGTTGACACAGCCAGCGCTCATAGGAGTGCCGAAGTTATTGTGCCAGTAGGCACCGTGAATCCCATAGCCTCGGTAGAAATACATTGTGTGTGGCACATTAGGTAGATCATAACCAGGACCGCGCATCCGCGTGCTGCGATATTTGGCATAGATATGGTAAGTACCTACCACCGTCGGAGTCCTCGGCAATCCCGTGGAGACGAGCGCTGAGTAGACGGCAGTCCGTCCCACGTAGGCAGTAATACGTTGCTGCGAGATGCTTATCTCAATCCACTTTTCCCCACTGGCTCCATGGCCCGGGCTGGGAGCGGGTGACGCAGCTGGGGGCTGGCTGGGTGCACTGCTCCCACCGGGCAGTGCCAGACGCTGACCGACGTAGATAGTGTCTGACGCAAGTCTATTGGCGGCCTTCAGTGCGCTCACCGTTGTGCCGTGGGCTCGCGCGATGCTGAACAGCGTATTTCCCGGCCTCACGACGTAGCTCTGTGCGCCGGGGCCCGAAGGGTCAGAAGGGGTGGGCGGAGGCGCTGTGCCGTCGGGGATGCTTAGTCGCTGGCCCACATAGACCCAGGAACTCCAGTGCAAGCCGTTGAGAGCCGCCAGCCGGCTGACGCTGACACCGTGACGAGCGGCAATCCGCAGCAAGGTGTCACCCCGTTGAACGACGTACGTTGTGCCACTGGGCGCAGGAACCGGACTGGGCGAGGCCACACCCGGGACTCGCAGCCGTTGTCCAGCATAGACCCATGAGTTCCAACCTAATCCGTTCGCCGCGGCAAGCTGACTGACCGAGATACCATGGCGCGCCGCGATGCGCGTCAACGAATCACCGGCTTGAACGACGTAGGTCGTGTCAGCGGACGGCGCTGCCTGCCCCGGCTGAGACAGCATCCCTGCCAGGACCAGTGCCAACAGACATAAGACACAGCCTGACCAGCGTTTCATCGGACTTGCTCCTTTCAAGGACCTACAGTAGCCACTTCCATGATATCAGCATTCTCGCGCATTGCACGTTACCTTGTGTTGCAGACGTGTTAAGGAAGCGTGTACGGACAAGTGCAGAGCGCCCTCGGCAGGCCATCAGCGGCGACGCAGAAACAGCACCGCCCCCAGCAGCAGAGCGGCCCCCTGCAGAGCCAACACCAACAGCAGCGACCAGTCGGTTTCCACCGGCTCTCCGACAAGGGGCGTTTCCGACGTCAGAGGCGTCCAGGTAGGATAGGGAATCACCGCACCATCGGGGTCGGTCGTATCAGGTGCCGCGGGGACATCAGGGGTAGAGGATTCCGACGCCTGATCCGTGTTCGGCGGCAGCGGCGCCACGGGCGTCTCAGGAGAGATGGGATCATCGGGCTGCGGCGTCATCCCCGTCAACAGCGGAAAAGGCGTGGGCGTAGGTGGAGATTCACCCGGCAGTACCAGTCGAATCGTATCGGCAGCAACGGCCGTTCGCCCAGCGCCATCCCGGAACTCGACGTAGACCGCATACTCCCCTGGCACCTCGTCCGCCAGTCGCCACGGCAATAGCGGTTCCCAGGGCTGCCAGGGCAAGCCGGTGAAATCCGGTACATTGTTGAATCGCACCTCGATTGCTCGCCCCATCCAGGTACCCTCCCCCAGAGGCTCAGCCTCCTCATTGGTCAGGCGCAGCGCTACCTGGGGGGACTCGGTCACCTGGATTCCGTCATTGATAAAGACCGGGAGCACTGCAGGACGCGATCCGAGGTTGACAACAAAATAGCGCACCCCGTCGTCATCGGCGTATCCGACGCCGATCTCCCGATAGCGGGCGTCGGTAAGGGTAGACCACTCAGAGTTGCGCACGAACCATTCAAGGGCATCCTCCTCAGACCCCAGACCCGTCCAAACGACCTCGGCCACAAGCAACCCGTCATTCCAGGCCTGATAGCGCATCTCACGGATGCGCTGTTGGTAGCTGGCGCCATCTGAGCCTTGATGCGTCGCCCGACCCAGGCCAACCAGGTCTTCAGCATGACGTTGCGCAGCCTGATTGAGCAAGGTCGAGTTACCCAGAGGCGCAAGACCTTCATTGAGCCGTCCCTGGTTAATCAGGCCGAGAAGGCGACCACGGGGGTCATCCTGCGCGGCAACAGGCATCACCATGAAGAACACCGCCAGAAGCACAAGGGCCAGACGTTGCCAGGCGCGAGCCCACCGCACCAAGGTCTCAAGCCACCGTCTAAAAAGAGGCCATCCCACCGATGCCTTCTCTTGCGTGATCATGGTGTCACCGCCTCGACTGGCTGGGGCGTTAGCCGCAGTCCCACACCAGTGTTGCACTCCGTCACCGCTGTGGCGAGATAGGCATTGGTATCTGTATCCTTCTGCTGTAGCGCTAACAGGCTCCGCAGCAACGCAGCGCGGCATGTGATCCGATCGCTGGGCTGCGGCCACGCCAGCCACGCCCCGCTGTCGGCCGCAGCCAACGTCAGCTGCCACAGTCCCGTCATCGCCGTCACCATCACGGTAGTGTCTTCATCCCGGAGCTGAGCCTCGATGGCTGAGCGCCTCGCGGGCACGTAAGAGGTGCCCACACCCCAATATACCTGTACCTCAGAGGAAAGGAACCAAGACAGCACCTGGAGCGCTGCATCCTGACGAGTCCCCACAGGTGCCGAAACCAACAACCCGGGCCCATACCATAGCGTCGGACCAGGGCCCTCAGCCCCGGGCATAGGACTGATGCCCAGCGAGAAGTTCCGTCCCGCAAGAACTGCCCGCTCTATCTCTGACAGATGCTGGCTCGATTCCAGGATCATTGCCATGGAGCTCCTGCTCAAGCGTGACACGCCAGCATCCCAATCCTCATAGACCACACCACAACCGCCAGCCATCACTGACTGCAGCGCTGTCGCGGCAGCTCGCCCTGCAGGGTCAGAGAACCGATAGTAACCATCAGGCCCGATGACTTCGGAACCGCCAGCAGTCAGAAATGCCAACAGGACGCTAGCTTTAGCCGGTGCGCCAACCCCGACCTGTCCGCGTCGCGGATCGGTCGCCGCACAGGTCGTACGTAGGAAGTCCTCCCAATCCACCACCTCGGGGGCATATCCTAGATCCGCCAGCCATTCCTGGTTGAAGTAAGCCAAATAGGTCGCCAGGCCTAATGGCAGCGCATGGACGGTTCCGTCAAGCTCGTAAAGTGCCCGGGCCATCGGCAGAACATCATCCCAGACCATCCGTACCTCCGAAGCATCCAGAGGCACCGCTCCTACCATATCCAGCGCCACATAGGTCTGCAGCTCCTTGGGCCAGACTGTCACCAGATCCGGGCGCCGGTCCGGCGCTGCCTGAAGTTTATCCAGCAACTTCTCTTGATACTCCGTGATCAGCACGATCTGCCACTCATTCTCGAGGTTGAAACGATCGGTGAGCGATGCCAACGCAGCAGCCTCGGCTCCCGAGAATGAGTGCCACAACACAACAATCTGCCGTTCTTGAGGCGCCAGCAGTCCGGTGGGAACACAGCCCGACACCAAGAGGGTCACCATTAAGAGTACTGCCGCCCACGATACAACTCTACCCTTTCGTGAGCTTCGGTATTGTGCAGGAAACCAAGCCCGCATGACCGATACTGCCACTCGATTCAACATCGCTTTCTCACAATCTAGACCCTAATCAGGGCCTCCGAGTCCGCTGGAGGTCGGCGACGCAGCGCGCTCCGGATAAGCGCTATCTCCTCCACACCAAGGGATTTCAGCAACACCAGATAGGTCGCTCCGCCGACAGCGGTCGCCGCCAGGATCCGCAGGAGGTAGCCCCAGGTCCCCCCAGGCACCAGTGGCTGCAGCCCTCGTAAGATCCCCAACATCGGCAGCGCCATCACCAGCGAGGCGCCGAGAGAGCGCAAGGTTGTGCGCCCCAGACCGTGAGGAGCAAGCGTCCCCACCTTGCGCGTGAACAGGTAAAGCATAAGGAGCGCGTGTGCGGTGATCTTTAGTGAGTTGGCTAAAATGAGCTGCCAAAGTCGTGGCTCGTGGAACAACGTCGGCAGCAAGGCCAGACCGATGTAAAGCCCGGTCGTTCCCATGCCGACCAGGGCCGGCGTCCACGTATCCTTGCGAGCATAAAAGGCAAAGATCAGAGGAGTGTCCAACGCTGCAAAGATAAGCCCTAAGATCGAAAAACGCAGCGCACTTGCCGTTGCCAAAGTGTCGTTAGGCTGAAAAGCACCGCGCTGCAGGAGCACAGCGACCAAGGGTTCGGCCATTACCAACAGGCCAAGAGCTGCTGGCAACACCAGAATTAGGACCAACCGCAGGCCCTGCGCCAAAGTCGCACGATACGCCGGCTCATCGGCATTGGAAGCATACCAAGAAAGCGTCGGCAGAATCGCTACGGATACAGCAGTCACGACGAGACCCAATGGAAACTGGATCAGCTTCGCCGCATATTTCATCCAAGCAATGCCACTGGCACCGGTCCGCGAGGCGAGATTGAAGCTCAAACCAACCGCGAATTGATCGGCCAGTAGGCCCACCCCGATCGGCAGATAGAGTTTACCCATCTGCACCAGTGCCGGGTGTAACGGAAAGGGCGAGCGCAAGCGAAGGCGGACACCCCGCAAACCCGGTAGTTGCAGGACGACTTGAGCTACAGTGGCAATCAGGAGGCCCACTGCCAGTGTTCGTGCCCCAAGTGGGCCGGTGCCCAACACCACAACGATCAGCACCATCACCGCATTGTAGGCCGCGCCGGTGAAGGCGGGTAGGCGGAAGCGCTGAAGCGCATACAGCGTTGCGGAAAACAGGCCCGCCACATTCAGGAAGAGCACTGCCGGAGCGGTAATGCGGATCATCGACGTTGCCAATGCCAGGTACTCTGGAGGCAGATCTGTGCCCAGGATATGCGCCACCCGAGGAGCCGCCAGCTGCAGGAGTAGAACCACAGCGCCCAGCACCAGCATCAGAATTGACAACACCTGACCAAAGATCTCCCACAGCTCGTCCTCATCTTCAGAGCGCGCATAGTCAGAAAAAACCGGTACCAGCGAGGCACTTAGCATGCCGCCTACCAGCTGATCGTAGAGCATGGTCGGCACTTGAGAGGCGACGTCGAAGGCGCTGACCGCTCCACTTGCGCCGAAGAAATAGGACTTGGCCATCTCGCTGACCAGTCCTAGAGCTCTGCTCGCGATGCTACCTATGGAAATCAAGGCCGCGGCGCGCGTAACACGCCGTGCCTCCCCCGAAAGCCCACCGGTTTCAGTCATCGCAGTATGACATTCTACTTTCTTCGGTGTTCGCGACAAGCGGCCCGGCTCCTTGCTCCGCAGCCTGGTCAGCCATGCTCATCGCCTAGAGCACATCCACCGGATCGATATCCACGGTCCACCCCGGCGGTATATGGATGCGTCGGAGCAGATCAGCAGGCGCGACACCGCGTACCAGGATCTGCCACCGGTACTCTCCCCGCACACGAGCAAAGAAGGCCGGCGCAGGACCAATCACATTTAGTTCTGGAAGCCCCAAATCAACGAGCTTGCGACGCACCTGAGTGGCCAACTGCTCAGCGCCGCGTTGAGCCTTCGTCGAATCGCGGTGAGCGAAGACCAGGCGTGCCAATCGGATAAAGGGCGGGTAGTTAGCCCTGCGACGGAAGGCTAACTCGCGTTGAGCGAAGGCGTCGTAATCGTGGGCCGCCGCAAACTGAATGGCATAGTGCTCCGGATGGTAGGTTTGGAGCACCACGCTGCCACCAAGAATACCCCGCCCAGAACGACCGGCGACCTGGGCCAGCAACTGGAATGTCCGCTCCGCTGCGCGAAAATCTGGCAAGTTCAGCGCGGTATCGGCGGAGATAACGCCCACAACCGTGACCTTTGGTATATCGAGGCCGCGTGCCACCATCTGGGTTCCCACCAAGATGTCGGCGTCGCCACGAGCAAAGCGCCCCATAATTGTCGCGTGTGCACCCCGCGCCCGCGCGGTGTCACGATCCCAGCGCAGAACCCGCGCCTGGGGCCAGCGGCCGACAACGCGCTCAACAAGGCCTTCGGTGCCCAAGCCAAAGGCCCGCACACGGCTCGACCGGCAACCCGGACAGGAACGAACGATCCGTCGCTGGTATCCGCAGCGATGGCAGATCATCATTTCCGCTTTCCGGTGCTGGGTCAGAGGGATGTCGCAACGCGGACATTCAGCCACCCATCCACAGTCGCGGCAGAAGACGTACGTCGCAGATCCTCTGCGATTCAGAAACATAATGGCTTGCGCGCCCCGACGCAACGCCCGGTCAACAGCCTCCTGAAGCGTTCGACTGAAGATCGAGCGGTTCCCAGCGCGAAGCTCCATCCGCATATCAACGACCCTAACAGGCGGCAACGGGATCGTCACCGCCTCCGAAGCAGGCTCCGCTGCGCCTCGATCTGGTAGCCTGCCGGTTTCCCCCAAAGAACGGTAGCGACTATGCGGCAGATCCAGGGCCCTCTGCCAATCTTCAATACGACGACGATGGCTAAGTATTCTGGCTGGCAACCGCAGCATCCGATAACGTCCGTCCTGGCTGCGCGCATACGCCTCCAATGACGGTGTCGCGCTGCCCATCAGGAAGAGCGCCCCTGTCATACGCGCCAGCTGTTCGGCAGTCTCACGGGTATGATAGTAGGGTGAACGGGCATTCTTATAGCTAGTATCCTCTTCTTCATCCATAGCAATAAGCCCCAGAGCGGGGAAGGGGGCAAAGAGCGCCGATCGAGCACCGACAATGACAGACAGATCGCCGCTCCGCACCCGACGCCAAGTATCATAGCGTTCGCCGGTACTGATGCCACTATGCCACAGCCCCACCTTTCCTGGAAAGCGAACTAGAAAGCGCCGCACCGTCTGAGGCGTCAGGCTGATCTCAGGGACTAGGATCAAGGCCTGCCGACGCTGCTTCAGCACTTCCGCCGTCGCTCGCAAATAGATCTCTGTCTTTCCAGACCCCGTGACCCCAAGCAGCAGGACCGGAGGTTTGGCTTCTCCTGGTTGCAGTGCTCTCGTCAGCTGCTGCCACACCTTCTGTTGACCCTGCGCCAGTTGTGGTGCGGTATCCGGGGTGAAAATCATCTCAGCCAATGGATCGCGGACGACTTCACGACGAGTCGATGAGATCAGACCGCGCTCCTCCAGCTTGCGCACATGATAGCCCTCGGCGCCGGTCTCGGCGCGCACGACGCTAACTTCAACCGGCTCATCCTCTCCCTCGAGGAAGTTCAGAATCGTCCGATATAGGTCCGTCAACTGCAGTCCTGCTAATCCAGCCTCCCATCCATTTCGCGACACCGCCAGTTGAACCAATGACACTTTCTTAGACTTCACGCCGGGCAGTCGAAGCAAGCGCTCCTCCTCAATGTAGCCATGCCGCTTCAAATAGTGGCGGGCCCGTCGCACATCGACATTCTTTAAAGCCCGACGCACCTGGGTGCTCTTCAGCGGTCCGCGTTCGATGAGCAGCCCCAACACTGCCGCTGCCGGTGGTGGAAGTTCTCGCGGTACCTCAGTAACTTTGGGGGTTAATCGCAGATAGGCTTGCGGTCGCATACCGGGCGGGAGCATTGTCTCAACGCAACGCAGCAGCGGAGCCAGCGTCTCCTCGGCCATCCAATGCGCCAACGTCAGCAGCCGTTCGCTCAACACCGGTTCGGGATCGAGGACCTCCTGAATATCCCGGGTCTTGGGCACCGACGGCACGTCAGAGAGCCCCATCACAATGCCTGGCAGCATCTGCGTCCGCACCGGCACAACCACCAGGATGCCGGGACGGACCAGCGCTGCCAGAGACTCTGGCACGGCGTAATCCAGAAACGGTGAGTGTCGTAGTCGGATGGGTCGGAAGACCAAGACCTGAGCGTACATAGAGCTCACAAACGCCAGAGACCGTCGTAGATGCGCACCAGCTGGCGACCGGTACGCGTCCAGGAGAAGTGGCGTTGCGCGCGCGCGCGGAGCCTTTCTCCCTGCGCACGCGCGGCGGCGGGGTCCTCCAGCAGGGAGGTCAACGCGTTAGCCAAGGCGGCAGCGCTGCCCAAGGGCTTGGCATAGCAGCCGTGCGGCCCCAAGTATTCGCGGCTGACCGGCGTATCATAGGCCACGACAGGCAATCCCATCGCCATATAGTTCAAGATCTTTCCGCTTCCTTCTGTAGCGGAGAGCTTCGGTGCAATCGATAGATCTCCTAACGCCAGATATTGCGGGGCAAGTTCATACGACACCTTACCGGTGAAGATAACCTCTTGCCCCGTTAACCCTAACGCGCGAGCCTGCCTTCGATACTCCTCCACGCCTGGAAACCCCATCACCAGGGAGGCGACCGCCTGTCCCTGAGCACGCAGTAAGGCCAAAGCCTCTAGCAGCTGGGGAATCCCCTGATAGTCAGCCAGCAGGCCGAGGTAGACAATCACCGTTCGACCTTGGGGCAAGCCCAACGCTGCCCGCTGGGCGGCGCGCTCCGCCTTCGTCAAGCATGTGGGGCAGAAAAAATCGAGGTTGACGCTGTCGGGTAGAGCATAAACTCCATCACGGCGACCGAATCCACGCGCCAGCAAGTCTGCACCGTGGGTCGTGCTGGTTACGATGACCTCAGGCATAGCGTTGATCCTTCCCTCCAAACGGCGCCACCAATAGTAAGCCGGAGAGTTGCGGCGCACAAAGCCGTGATCCAGCATCTCGCCGGTCAGGCTGCCCTGCAGATCGAAGACAACCGGTCTGCGTACAAGGCGGCCCACAATGCTGCCGATGAGCGCACCCTCGTGCAAATGTCCGTGGATCAGGTCAGGGCGCCAGCGAACAGCTTCCTGCAACACCCGCCAGGCAAGCAGCAGGTCAAAAACAATCTTGTGGCGTGAAGAGCCCACCTCGTAGTCGGCACGCCACGGCGTGGGACGCGAGCGCACGATCTCCAGACCCGGCCAATCGCGCCCCAGATAGTAAGTGACAATGCGGACCCGGTGTCCCCGGGCCTGTAATGCGCGCGCTTCCTCCAGGATCCGGACATGACATCCATAGTCCAGGAAGAAGGAGGTAGGCGCAATAATCAATACGCGGCCTGGACGAGTCATAGGACACCGTTGGATAAGCTAACGCAGCGCAGGTGGTCATCTCCCCGGCGTGATGATTTTACGCGGCGGCGTCGGCTTCTTGGAGCGCAGCGAGTTGCCGATCCTCTCCGGCAGCGCTGTGGTGATCTCGGATCAGGCTGACCGCGCGTATCGGCGCTCCAGCCTCGGCGGCCAAAGTAGCGCCCCAGTGAGCATGGTAACGACGCACAACAAACCCGCGACGCGGCCCCCTGAGCGCGCCGTGTACCGATCCCGACTCCCGCCAACGGACCGCCAGACGGGGCAAAAAGCGCTCCACTAGAACCACCAGCACCCGCTCCCACAGTTTTGGCGGCGTCAGGCCTTTGCCGGCATCGTGCAGCAAAGCCGCAATGAGCAACTCCGGATCGGTAAAGCCTTGCCGCTCCAGCGCCCGACAGGTGCGAACGCCGTGGAATCGCTCGACTCGCGGCATCTCGTGAAAGAGACGGAACAGCGCAGCAGGCTCCGCTGCGACAGAGAGCTGCTGCCGCACATAGGCTTCGTCGATGGGCGCGACGGTGGCCCACAGGGCCTGGCCGAACTGCGCTACGCGGTAGCGGGCCGATCCCAGAAGCCGCGATCGACTCACCAGGTGAACAGTGCCCGCATCATAAAGCGCTGGAATGGCAGCGCTAAGGTCCCTACCACATCTAAGCCAACCATCGGCAGGACAAAGAGCACCAGGATCAATATCATACCCGCATAGGGCTCCAGACTCTCGATGGCGTCACCGACGCTCGGCGGCGCAACGCCCGCGAGAATCCGCGACCCATCCAGCGGCGGGATCGGCAGCAGGTTGAAGACCGCCAGACCGATGTTCACCGCGATGGCAACGAAGAGCAGGTTAGCCACACGCTCAGCCTGCGTTGGTGCCAACAGATCAAGCAGTCCGAGGCGAAAAGGAAGCACCAAAATGATCGCCTGGATAATATTGGATAACGGTCCGGCAACAGCTGTAATCGCCATACCAACACGAGGATTACGCACGCTGGTCATACGGTAGGGGTTGACCCGTGCCGGTCTGCCCCACCCGAACCCAGTGAGCAAAATCGCCAGTGTGCCAACCGGATCAAGATGGATGAAAGGGTTCAGCGAAAGCCGTCCCTGCATCTCCGGGGTTTCGTCGCCCAGAAGATGCGCCGCCCACCCGTGAGCCCACTCGTGGAGGGGAATCCCCAACAGAATAACCAACACCCGACCAAGCAGTACATCCGGTCCCAAACCAAAGGGTATCACATCCAGTCTCCATATCGCAATCTAGTCCAGACACCCCGTAGATGGCCAACTCCATCACCGAGGATAGCATACGGTGTCAAGAATCCACGTCATTGTGTCACATTATCGAGGTTTTTCAATGTGAACCGGGTAGCCCTGAAATATTGGATGGTTGATTGACGGGATCAGCGGCAGTCCGTGCAACACCCCTGATTGCTCAAAGAAGGTCCAATGCTATAATCGTCGACGGAATATCACTCACAGAGTGACGACACTGTTCAGGCGCCGGCCTATCAGCCCGCGCCTAATCTTTAGCCACGCCAACCGCAAATAAGGAGCAACGATCATGAAACTTGTCATTCCGATGGCAGGATTGGGCACACGGATGCGTCCTCACACATGGTCGCGTCCCAAGCCATTGCTTCCGTTGGCCGGTCGCACGATGTTGGACCACATACTGGACCGTTTCCACGACCTGCCCATCCAGAATTACGTCTTCATTGTCGGTTGGCTGGGAGAACAGGTAGAGGCCCACTGCGAGCGCCATTACGACATTCCGACCGTATTTGTCAACCAGGAGCGGATGCTAGGCCAAGCTCACGCCATCTGGCTGGCCCGGGATCATCTTGAGGGACCGCTCTTCCTCATGTACGTCGACACGCTCTTCGACGACGTAGACTTCTCCGCCCTGGACCAAGAGGGATTGGACGGGATCATCTTCACCAAGGAGGTGGAGGACCCGCGTCGTTTTGGCATTGTTGAAACCGACAGTGACGATTATGCTATACGGCTGATTGAGAAGCCAGACACGAAGGAAAACCGAACGGTTCTGATGGGACTCTACTACTTCAACGACGGCGCCTGGCTGGCGGAAGCGTGCCACGAGTTGATGGAGCGCGACATCAAGACCAAAGGAGAGTATTATCTGGCGGACGCCGTGACCCTGATGATCGAGCAGGGCGCTAAGTTCCGGACCCGCGAGGTTGGCGTCTGGAAGGATACAGGCAAGCCCGAGACCACTTTCGAGACTCACCGGTATCTGTTAGAGCACGGCTGCGACAACAGCCATCTCGCCCCCCGTCCCGGGGCCGTCGTGATCCCGCCCGTCTTTGTCCACCCTCAAGCCATCATCGAACGCTCGGTGATCGGCCCATACGTGTCCATTGAGCGGGGGGCCCGGGTTCGGGATAGCATTCTCCGCGACGTGCTAGTGGATGAGGACGCTGAGTTGGAGGCGGTCTTATTGCGGCAGTCTATTGTAGGACGATGGACAACTCTCGCGGGAGCATTTAATGAGGTCAACCTTGGAGACAACAGCTCCGTCAGCACCGCAACGGGCGGAATTAATACGGATGAGGAGTGAGACTGACAATGACAAAACCCACTTTTGTATCGGAGAGAGCCTGGGGGATCCCGCCCTCAGGCATCAGGAAGTTCTTTGACATCGCGGCAACGATGCAGGATGTGATCAGCCTGGGCATCGGTGAGCCCGACTTCGACACGCCGGAGCCCATCGTACAGGCCGGGATCGTGGCGCTTCAGAATGGGGCTACCCATTACACCTCGAACTCAGGGCTGCTGGAGTTACGGGAGGCGCTTGCGGCGCATATCGCCGACCGCTACGCTGTCCGATACGATCCCCTCCAGGAGGTGTTGGTGACGGTGGGGGTTTCAGAGGCCCTCTACATCGCTATGGCAGCGGTACTGGATGCCGGTGATGAGATTATCATCGCTGACCCGTGTTTCGTCGCCTACGCACCAACAGCAAAAATGGTGAATGCCGTCCCGGTGATGGTGCCCACGACACCGGAGACCGAATTCCAGCTGACCGCTGAGGCTATCGAGACCGCGATCACGCCCCGAACCAAAGCAATTCTGCTGGCGTCACCCAATAATCCAACTGGTGCCGTGACCCGTCGCGAGCAACTCACCCAGATCGCTGACGTTGCCGCGCGGCACAACCTCATCGTCATCGCCGACGAAATCTATGATCGCCTCGTGTACGGCACCGAACATATCTGCTTTGCCAGTCTTCCGGGAATGCGCCATCGCACCATCGTCCTCCAAGGGTTCTCCAAGTCCTACGCGATGACCGGATGGAGAGTCGGATATCTTGCTGGTCCTACGGAATTGGTTTGGGAAATTCGCAAGTTACACCAGTACTTGATTATGTCAGCGCCCACTGCCTCACAGTGGGCAGCTCTCAAGGCGTTGGAGGTGGGCGATCCCTATGTCGAGGATATGCGCGCCGAGTATGATCGACGTCGGCGCTTGATCGTAGGAGGACTGAACGATCTGGGCATGGCATGCACCGAGCCTCAAGGAGCATTCTACGCCTTCCCGTGTGTCGGGCAGACCGGTTTGGATGACAACATCTTTGCCGAGATGCTGCTCCAGGAGGAGCACGTTGCAGTGGTGCCGGGTCGTGCCTTCGGCGCCGCTGGTGCAGGCTTCGTGAGAATGTCATATGCGACCGCTTATGAGAAGATTGAGGTCGCACTGGAGCGTATCGCGCGCTTCGTCCAACGTCACCGCGGGTTTTAGATCACGCCAGCACGGAAACTCTGGATCTGCCTGGGGGAGGCAAAGCCACCGTACCACATCAGCACCCTGGTCGGGCCAAGGAAGGGAGAGGTAGAGTCGAGTGATCCGAGTCTAAGGAGTGTATCGACGATGACCAGAGAGAACAACCCCTTCACATTGGCGCAGACACAATTCGATCAGGTCGCTGAGCAGATGCACCTGGACGAAGCCGTACGAAGTATTCTGCGCTGGCCCCTGCGCGAATTCCGTTTCCAACTCCCGGTACGCATGGATGACGGCACCATCAAGATCTTTTTTGGCTTTCGGGTCCAACACAACGATGCCCGTGGACCGGCTAAGGGTGGCATTCGGTTTGCTGCGAACGAGACCCTCGACACGGTGCGGGCTCTGGCTACATGGATGACCTGGAAGTGCGCGGTGGCGGATATCCCGCTTGGCGGTGCCAAGGGGGGCGTCGTCGTCGATCCCGCCACCCTCTCCATCGGCGAGAAGGAACGGCTCTGCCGTGAATGGATCGACGCGGCCTGGAAGAACCTCGGCCCCCGCAACGACGTGCCGGCACCCGATGTCGGCAGCACGGCGCAGATGATGGGATGGATGATGGACGAATACTCCAAACTCCAGGGTGAATATGTACCCGGAGTGATCACCGGAAAACCGATCGGCGGCGGCGGCTCCGAAGGCCGAACCGCCGCGACCGGATTCGGCGTGATCGTGACGATACGAGAGGCGCTGAAGCACTTGGGGATCTCGCCCACAGGGAAGACCGCGGCGATGCAAGGGTTTGGAAACGTTGCCCAATATGCCGCACTAACCTTTATCGAGATGTTGGGTGGACGAGTCATCAGCGTGTCGTGCTGGGACCGCGAAGACAAAGTTGCCTACACCTACACCAGGGAAGATGGTATTGATCCTCGCTTCCTCCAGAGCATAACAGACCAATACGGAACGATTGACCAGGAACAAGCCAGGGCCAACGGCTACCAGATTGAGAACGGCGAAGCCTGGTTAGGAAAAGACGTCGACATTCTAGTTCCGGCGGCCATTGAAGGCGTGATCACCGACTACAATGTCGCCCAGATCAGCCCCCAGGTCAAGATCCTAGCCGAAGGGGCAAATGGCCCCACCACATTGGAAGCTGACGAACTGCTAAAGCAACGCGACATCTTCGTCATACCCGACTTCCTCTGTAATGCCGGAGGCGTGACCTGTTCATACTTCGAGCAAGTGCAGAGCGACATGAACTACTACTGGGAAGAGGAAGAGGTCCTGACGAAATTGGATCAGAAGATGCGCAACGCTTTCCGGGCTGTGCTTACAATGGCGATGGACCGAGGGCTCTATATGCGGGACGCTGCATACTGGGTCGCAATTGCACGCGTGGAACGCGCTATGCGCCTACGTGGCTGGATCTGACGCTACAAGATACGCAGGCTCCCTCAGGAATAGCCTAGAGGGAGCCTGCTAACTTTACCCGCGACTGGAGCCGAGAGTGCGCCTCAAGATTCCTGTAACATTGAGCCCTACTATTCGACGGTATCTTAGTGCCCACAGCGGACGTTTTGCACAGAAGCCTCAGTAGCGTAGCAGAGCACCGATTCTCGTTTCCTCCAGCTTATCGACTTCGACAACCTCAACTGTGCCACCCTTATCAACTACTTGTGTGACGACAGCTTCCACAGCATCGGGAATCTCTGTGAAGGCTTCGCCGCAGAAGAGGCAGGTCTCCAACGGCTGGGTCGTCAGGTAACCACAGCCCGCACAACGATAGCCAGGTTGATGGTAATCGCGTTCCACGAGCAGTACCTGTACCCGGCCTTCGTTAGCAACGCTGAGCGTCTGGTCCAAGCCAACAACACCATTCATACCCTTGGCCGCGGAGGTCACCACTGCCTCAACCACCTTCTCATGGCGTAGCCCCTCAAGCTTCTTCAGCATCACAAAAGCGTGCTCGCGGATATCCGTGTCGCTGGCGTCGACATCAATACTGAGCGTGCCGGCTACCAGCTCACGCAATGGCGCTGGGAGCTGCTCCTGAAACTGGGCCACTGTGGGTTCAGATCCGGCAAGCAGAAGACGTCGGGGATGGTGTCGCTCACAGAACGCCGTAAGGGCACCCGCCATATCCCTTAGGTTGCGTTGGATCAGCTCTGCCTCGCGCCGTCCAGAAAAAGGTGCGCCTCCTCGCATCCCATGTACAGATGATCCGCGCCCTCTTCGGGTGCGGCGGACATCCTCTCCATCGACCACCTGTTGCGCTTGCTGCTCGCCCATCTGATAGAAGTAGAACTTCGCCTCTTGGCGGTCTATCAGCGCCACTGCATATCGACCGTAGAGTCCATCGAGCTCAACCAGAGGCGAGATGTAAGGCCGCCGTGCCACGGTGATCCCCGAGCGTACCGGTATCGCCAGCGAGTAGGTGTACCAGATCTCCTCAGCCTGTCGCGAGAAGATCACCAGGCCCCGCCCCGACCAATCATAATCATAGTCCACAAAGCGCTTGACCGCCTCGATGTCCTCCGGATCGGCCTCGGTACTGATCTGCTTAAGCATTTCGCGCAGCTTTAGCTTGTATTCCTCAACCGTACGCTGCGTAGGATCGACGTTTAAGTAGAGACTCAGAATCGGCCCTTCAACTTGAAGAGAGGCTAATTCCTTCAGCGCCCTTTCGTCAAACATAGTTCCATCCTCCATGGATAGTATTCTGTCTCGAAAGCTTTACCTTCCCTATAAGCCGCAAACCACCTCCTATCCTATGCTAAGTCAGCCCCCTAAAAACGCAGGCTGCGGGCAAGTACCAACCTTTCCCGCAGCCTTGAGAGCTTCACCTGTCCGAACTGTGGCTGTTCTTTGCATCAGCCCTCCCGTCCAGAAATGTGACTACATTTTAGAGAGTTACTCCGGCATTGTCAAGCACACTTCATCACAATCGAATACCAAAGTGTCACATTCCAAGGGCTCGTAAACGTATGACTTCCCGCGCGATTGCAGCTTGGCCTATCCCGCACGCTGCTTTCCCGTTTGAGGGCTGCGAGCCTTAAGCCCTTTTAGCAGCTTAACCTCGCGACGTTGGTCACGCGATCGGGAAGTTACTGATTAACAGACCCTAAGGACATCGATGGTCTCTATCGGGCGATTAGTCATCCTCTGGGAGCGCCGCTGCGGCGGCCTGCTCCAGAAGCGAATGGATGCGAGGGACCATCTCTGCGGGACCTGGATGCAGACCCTCGAGCAACAGCAGATTGTCGAAGAGCTGTTCGATCGTCAGATCCACCAGTGGATCGGCCGCGGGTTGCTCGCTTAATCGACTCAGATCCCGTATTAGTCTGTGGGTACGGTTAATTTCAAGAATCTTGGCTGGAACCTCATAATCCTCCTCCAACAACCGCCGGACCCGCTGCAGATCCCGCTCTGAACCACCTCCGGAGGAGACCAGACGACAAGGGCTACCTTTTAGAACTCGCGACTCTCGAACCTCCGCTACTCGGTCACCCAACACCTTGCGGAAACGAGCGATCAGCCTAGCAAAGGGCTCAGGTTCCAGCTCCGGTGTGGGCTGATCAGCTGGGCTCTCAGTCTCGGGCAGATCCAGGTCCGGATCGTCCACATTGGCCAGTGAATTCCCCTCAAATTCCCGCAGGCTCTGAACCATAAACGCATCCAGCGGGTCCACCAGGTAGAGCACCTCCAAGTCGTTGCTCCGGAAAGCATCGAGATGCGGACTCCGTTCCACAGATCGCAAGCTGTCCCCCAGAAGATAGTAGATCTCAGTCTGCCCCTCCTGCATCCGTTCAGCATATTCGGAGAGAGCGACCAGATCACCACCCGACTTTGAGGTTGGAAAACGCAGCAGCGGCAGGAGGTCATCACGTCCCGCAAGGTCGGTCGCAACCCCCTCTTTGATGAAGGGGCCCCAAGCCTCCCAGAAAACCTGATAGGCTTCAGGATCCTCTTCTCCCAACTCCTGAAGTGACTTGATCAGTCGGCTGCGCAGCGCACGTCGGATATGACCGATAGCTCTGCTGCTCTGCACGGTCTCTCGTGCTACATTTAGAGGAATGTCGGCTGAATCCACTACCCCTTCCACAAAACGCAGGTACTCTGGCAACAGGTCCTTGTTTCGATCCTGGATAAGCACCTTGCGGGAGTAAAGCTTCAACCCGTAGTCAGTTCGCGAGCGCAGGATGCCTTGATCGCGGCCCCGAGGCACGTAGAGGATGCTGCGAATCTCAACTGGGACATCGGAGACCAGGTGAAAATGCAGTAATGGCGCCTCGAAATCCATGGTGAGCTGTCGGTAGAAGTCGTGGTAAGCATCTTCGTCGACCTCGCTTGACGGCTGGCGCCAGATTGCCGTCTGTTGGTTGGCCACTTCGTCGCCCACGTAGATAGGGAAGGAGACATAGTTGGAATAAGCCTGGACAATCTGCTCCAGACGCCAAGGGGAGGCAAATTCCTTGGCCTCCTCCTTCAACTGGATCTCAACCACCGTGCCGCGTTCCGCCTTCTCCGCCGGTGTGAGGCGGTAGGTGCTGTCGCCGGTCGAAATCCAGGTCCACGCCCCAGCTTCCGGCAGATAGGAGCGCGTGGTCACGCGCACTTCCTCAGCAACCATAAAAACTGCGTAAAATCCTACGCCAAACTGTCCGATGATCTCCTCTAGCTTATGGCCTTCCTCCAGGGTCTTCAAGAACGCCATCGCGCCGGAGTGGGCGATGGTCCCTAGGTTCTCGACGAGCTCATCTCGCGTCATGCCGATGCCGGTATCCGCTACGGTGATGGTATTGGCCTCCTCATCGATGGTGGCGCGAATCGCCAATTCAGCATCGGAGTCCAACACATCGTCATTGGTAAGCTGCACAAACTGGACCCGGTGAAGTGCGTCAGAGGCATTCGAGATCAGTTCCCTTAGGAAGATCTCACGTTCCTTATACAGTGAATGGGACAGGATGTTCAGCAGCTGCTGGACCTCTGCCCTAAATTCCAGTGACTCCACTTTCTGTGCTTCAGCCATCATCCATCCTCCTATTACCATCAAATAAGTCTATATCGCATGATACGCTATGGACATTAGAACCGGATTAGAGCTTCACGACTGATGCGGCATGTTCACGCCAGGAACATCGAATGAGAGCAAGTGATGCATAGATCCAAGTGCCCGGAACGACCTTGACGGATCTCCGGGTTGTGGGTATAATGGGTCATGTGATACACAATCCTCGGTAGCTCAATTGGCAGAGCGACCGGCTGTTAACCGGTTGGTTCCTGGTTCGAGTCCAGGCCGAGGAGCCTAACGAAGAGACGCCCGGCCTTGATGTCGGGCGTTTTTTGGATCTACAAGGCCCCTGTCACTGCCATCTTTTTGAGTTCGCGCGAGCTTCGGCCAAAGTCCTGAGCTCGCGATCTCAGAAGAAGCACGCTGGCTTGTTATGAAGCGTTGTCATTGCCCATTTGGGTGCCTGCGGCCCCTAGTCCGGCTCACCTTCGATCGTGCCGGGCATCTCCAGATCCACCACATCACCGTGAACATCGATGACCACCCGAAATCCCATCAGGCCCAGCCACTGCCGTGCCTCTTGGGGCAGCCCCACCTCCGACAGACGTTTCATCTGCTCGCCCATCTGGCCGAGGGAGGTCTCAATGGCGGCTTTGGTGAACAGGTCATCCTGGCCTAGGTACTCCAGCATACCGGCAACCACCGCCTCTCGATTGGCGAGAACGTTCTCCTGCATGGCTTCCAACACCTGTCGGTCTACTGCCTGCGCGGGTATGTGTCGCAGAAATCCTTCGTCGTCCACCACATAGAACGCGTCCTGACCAAGGTAGACAACGTCCACAGGCTGATATTGCTCATCAACCACTAGCCCAGCAAAAACGGCGGTGCGCGCCATAGCTGTTCCTCCCTAATTCAAGGTCAGCAATGGGAGTTCCCGAGGACTTCACGCCCTCCATTTGCACCCTGAAACGAACAGGGTAAACTCCACCGTAGAGAGATATGCGGTTCCATTGGCTATGGTAGCAGAGATTGGACGAAACACCACCCTGGCTTGAACGCCCCTGGCGCGGGGTATCTAGCGGCGTTACTGGCTCAGGTGATCTGGTTAACTGGGGCTGAACGCCACAAAAGTCAGGAGGGTCCCATGAAAACACATTTCAAGATCGCGATCGTTACGGACTCGGCCGCGAGCATCCCGGCGGACTTGCTGGGCCGCTATGGCATCGAGGTCGTGCCTTACTGGGTGCACATAGGCAATGAATCCTTTATCTCTGGAGAGACAATCGATCCCGCTACCTTTTTCAAGAAACTGCGCGCCGATCCCGAGGTGGAGGTGCACACGGGGGTGCCGGCCGTTGGGAAGTTCATCGAGACGTATGAAAAGCTGTCAGCCTGGGCCGAGCATATCGTCTCGATCCACGTGGCCGGAAAGCAGAGTGCGACGTGTAACGCTGCCGAGCTAGCGCAAAACGATAGCCCTGTGCCCGTCACTGTGATTGACACGGAGACCACAGCGATGGCGGAAGGTTTTGTGGTCCTAGAGGCTGCGCGGGCAGCTGCGAGGGGCGGATCACTCGAGGAGATCGTGGCCAGGGCGAGGGCAGTAATCCCCAACGTGGGTCTGATTGCACTGTTGGAGAGTGTCACCTATGCGCTGAAAGGGGGACGACTTTCCAGCGCGGCGGGTAGGATCGGAAGCCTGCTGCATATCCAGCCGCTGATTCGGGTCGGTGCCAACCGTGTCAGCGTAGTGGGACAGGCGAGACGCCGTAGCAAGGGGCTTGAAACGCTAATCGACCGTACCATCAGCGAGGCGCGCGAGGATCCGATCCACCTCACCGTGCATTATGCCGAGGATGAGGCCGAGGGCCGCAGTCTGCTGGAGTCGCTCGAGGCCCAAGTGAACTGCGTGGAGAGCTTCCTAACCCGGGTGCCGGTAGAATTGGGGGTCCACTCCGGACCCGGCTCCATCGGTGTGGCCTATTATGTCGAGCGTGAGGAGACCGGACTGGTGCAACAACTGGAGAGACTGGGCACTCAGGCCAAAGAAGCGATCCGGGCTCGCCTGCCTTAGGAAGTCGAGGACCAGCGTATGGCTGTGAAGGAGAGAAACCAGCAGTTGCGGGTGGTGGCGGAGTTGCTACGAATCCACATCCCGGAGTTTCTACAACAGGATGAGGAATTAGCATGTGACCTGCTGTCAGTAGTGGGCACGGCACTTCGCGACATCTATGACGATGCAGAAAAATCTGCCAAAGCCTGGGACAAACGAGCTTACCACCTTCGTGCCGACGAGTTGCGCCGCGAATGGGACTGGGCACTGGGCGCTTCGAACTATGCACTGGGACTGGCATTGCGACCCCAACCGTTGGACGAGCAAGGTCTCGAACGATTGATCCAGCTGATACGTCCGGAGCTTGAGAAGCCAGCTCGGCGGCAGATCAGTGATCCTACGCGGTTTCGCGGCGCGGTCCAGGCCGTCAGACAACAGCAAGAGGAACGGCGCCGACCACTGCGATGGTGAGTCCGCGGGGAGAGTCGGCAGCTCCCACGCTACTGTAACAGTTGGTCAAGGCCTTGAAAACAAGCGTACAATAGAGGTGATGACAATAATGTGTGATAAGTTGGCAAAATTGAAGCGCAGGTTGAGCGAGATGGGCGGAGTAGTGGTGGCTTACTCGGGAGGCGTTGATAGCTCCTTGCTGCTCAAGGTCGCCCGAGACGTGCTCGCAGCACGCGCTGTTGGTGTGATGATCGCTTCGCCCCTCATACCGGATCACGAGCGGCAGGAGGCGGAGGAGACGGCAACCCAGATCGGGGCAGATCTCGTTGTTCTGGAAAAAGACCGGTTCGACGATCCGGGTTTCCTCGCCAACAGGCCCGATCGATGTTACGTCTGCAAAGCGGCGATCTGTGAGCAACTCCTAGCCTATGCCCGGATGCACGGTTACACGGTAATCGCCGACGGATCCAATGCTGATGATCTCGGCGACTATCGTCCCGGACAGCGTGCCGCTCGGGAGTGTGGAATGCAGAGCCCATTGCAGGCGGTCGGATTGACCAAGGCGGAGATCCGCTGTCTCGCTCGGGAGATGGGACTACCCAACTGGGACAAACCCGCTTCAGCGTGCCTGGCCTCTAGAATTCCATATGGATCGGCGATCACCAGAGAGGCTCTGGCGCAGATCGCGAAGGCTGAGCAGATATTACGTACCTTGGGCCTCACGCAGCTGCGGGTTCGCCACCACGATACCATTGCGCGCATTGAGGTGCCGCCGCAGGATCTGGAGACCATTTTAAACCACCGTTCTTACATTGTGACCTCGCTTAAAGCACTGGGCTACGCTTACGTGACCCTGGACCTGCGGGGATTTCGCTCCGGAAGCATGAATGAGGTTATCTAGCATTGTGACGACGCTCCCCCCTAAAGCGGGGAGCTTCTCGGGACACGCTCGGCGTTACATTCGCCCACGTTATGTCCCGAAGGCCCCGTCCGGGCCAGATGAAGCATATTAACCGCAGCATTGACGTCGCGGTCGAGAACTAGATTACAGTGAGGACACCGATGCGTTCTGACGCTCAGATCTTTTTGCACATTCCCGCTGCAACCGGAACACCGCTGCGATGTGTACTGGGTGGCACGGCAACCACCTGGGAGCCAGTCTCTTCCACTTTGCTCTCCAGCAGTTGCCGGAACAGTCCCAGCCCAGCATCGTGGGTGCTCAGGGCGAGGTGATGACTGTGCGTCATGAAGCTGCGGGTCAGGTCCTCGATGGCGATCAAGGAGCACTCATCTGCCAGGGCTCTGGTGATCTTGTGCCAGACGTCGCGGCGCTGG
>PWVB01000386.1 GCA_003562365.1 Anaerolineae bacterium | reverse complement strand
GGAGCCAGCCCTGATCGTGGTGGAATCGACCCGGGGGCTGGCACGCCTGGTGCTGCAGGAACTGTGCACCGTCGGCTCCCCGTTAGCGCTGGTGAATCCTTCGCATCCCAAGGCGCTCGCGAAGGCGTTGGGCTAACAGACCAAGACGGATGCGCTCAACGCACCTAACCTGGCCCGGTTCACCGCGGCGACCAAACCGCACCTCGTTGCCCTCCCCAGCGAATCTCGCTGCCAGTTGGCGGCACGGGTCTTGCTACCTTGGCAGGTGCTGCAGATGAAGGTCCAGGAGCAGGACCGGTTCCCTACCACCTTGTCGGGGTTGCGATCTATAACCACGGAAACAGCAGACAACGAGGCTATCGTGTCATCTACGGGGGGGGGCTAGGGTACGCTCCGCGCTGTACACGGCGACCTTGGGTGCTCTGCGGTGGAACCCTGTCCTCCGCGAGTTCTACGGGCGCTTGCTGGACGCAGGGAAGCTGAAGAAGGTGGCGCTGGTAGCCTTCATGTACAAGCTGCTGCGCATCCTCAAAGCTATGGTCAAGAACGGCCCGCGCGGCTACCTGTCGGCTGACCGCAGGAACGGCACCGGCGCAGCAGAAAAGGGAAGACCACCGCCGGCGTCGACGTTGTAGAACTGTAGGTAGCGGGGCAGATCGTTGTTGGGGTTGTCCAAGGTGTCCACAGCCCGGCCAGCACTGCTGTGCTTCGCCGGTTCGGGGCAACTACCCCTTGATATCAACAGAGTTTCTCGTAGCCCAACAGCCGACGCTCCATCTGCAAGAGTCTTCAATGCGGCATTTCGAGAGAGTCACAGCTTGCGAGACACCGCCGGCACAGGCTTTGCTCTTCGTTCGGTAGCCAGCGGTCTACCTGAACAACTTCCGTATCGGTCCTGGCAGCTACCTGATGCGCAATGCTGATCGACTCAGCGGAGCCCAGATCAGGGACCTTGCGCTCCCACAGCCGCTTCGCCCCACCCATGTTAAGCGGCTCAAGACAGATGAGGTCGAACCGTGCACACAACTCGTGCGCCAGCTTCCCGTGCGTATCCCGACGTATGTGGCTATTCGCGCATGCGCTTCCGCCCATCGCCGCTGCGCCTTTGGTCGATGGGTGGGCTCCTCCTGCTTGCGGTTCAACGCTCGATTCAGGCCAGCGACCTCCTTCATTTCGGCCACGAGCGCGCAGCGATGCGCTCATACTGTGCTCAAGCGCTCCTACGTCGATCGATGGGTACACGGGCGACCGCGGCCCGAAATTACCACGGACGGATTCGTCTGGATTGGCGGATCCATCACGATGCGCTGCACTCGGCACCCGGCCGACCTACAGCTACCCTCGGGCAAGAGCCACCCTGTAGCTTTGCCGCAACCCAGGCTGCCGGCGGTCCGGACCAGCAGGCACGGCATGAGCCCGCAGTGCCCGGAAGGGCGAACTGTGCCACGAGACAGACTAGCGGCGTGCTTACCCCCGATGAAGATGCCCACCACCCCTGCGTCACTCTATCCGACGTCGTGCAGTCAGTTTCGTGTCGAAGCCGGCCATCACGCAGATGAGACAACCTCTCTGTCCAACTGGTAAAAGGCGAAGAACAAGCTAATAATAGGACGTAGAGGCATGTTGGGTATCGACCGAAGCAGCAATCAAGAGAGGTGAGCGGATGCCAACCAAAGTACAAATCGATAGCACAAAGTTCCTAATCAACGGGGAACCAACCTATGCAGGCATCACCGACCGGGGCCGGCCGATAGAGGGGCTACTTTTCAACAGCCGTATGGTCCAAGCAATTTTCGACGACGAGAACCCAGACACCGCCGTTCACTGGCGCTATCCAGACACCGGAGTCTGGGACCCAGATCGCAACACGGACGAATTCTGCGCGATGTTGCCCACCTATCGGCGCCACGGCCTTTTGGGGGTAACGGTAGGTCTGCAGGGCGGTGGCGCCATTTACCGCCCCGAGGTGTACGATAGCTATGTGAATTCGGCTTTCACGCCCGATGGCGAGCTCAAACCGGCCTACTGTGAACGCCTTCAGCGCGTCCTGGACGCCGCTGACCAGGCAGGCATGGTGGTGATCGTCAATTATTTCTACGGGCGTCAAGCACAGAAGCTTAAGGGAGATCCAGCACTCGTCCATGCGACGGAGACCGCCACCGATTGGCTGCTACGCACTGGTCACCGCAACATCCTTGTCGACGTGTACAATGAGTTCACGACCGGCGAGGCACTGACCCAGTCGAGGCGTATCCACGAACTCATTGAGTGCGTGCAGCACACCACGCTACACAACCGGCGCCTGCTGACTAGTGCTAGCATTATGCCGGGAAGGCCGGTTGCCTGGGATCGCTGGGCCGACCTCGTCGACTTCTTTCTGCCGCACGGCAACGACTCCTGGAGCACCAAACTGCGCCGCGAGCTACAGGAGCTTAAAGCCTCCGACGCCTTTCAGGCCAGGCTGCGGCCCATCATGATCAACGAAGATTCGATGTATGTCACCAACCTCGAGGTAGCCATCGACGAATACGTCTC
>PWVB01000526.1 GCA_003562365.1 Anaerolineae bacterium | reverse complement strand
GCTCGCCTTGCTGCTGGCCGATGTCGAGATACGTCTCGTAGATCGGCGAGCCGGTATTCGGGTGTTGGAGCAAGCTCTGGAACGTAACTCCGATGCGCTTGATGTGCGTGCTCGGCTGGCGGCCGAGCACCTGCGCGCTGGCAACCTCACCAGGACACTCGAGTTGACCCGCGACTTGAGCAGTGCGCAACTGCAAATGCAACCCGCACTGCTGGAGCCACGAGGCAGGGCGCAGATGCTTCAGGGCGATGTGGAAGCCGCTCAGGCCAGCTTCGAGCAATGGACTCGACTGGCGCCCGATTCGGCCGAGGCGCATTTTCTCCTCGCCGACAGCTTGGCAAGGACAGGTGATACGGCCCGCGCCCACGAGCATTTGGAACAGGCGATTGAACTTGATCCGCGGCATTTGCAGGCACGGGTCGGTGAAGTCAGGATGCGGGTGCGGTTGGGCGAAGCAGACCAGGCACGGGAAGCGCTGAGTCGATTGCGAGAGGATTTCGGCGATCGAAACGAAGTGCTGGGCATCGAAGGCTGGTTCGCCATGGGCACGGGTGATTTCGCCACTGCGGAGCAGCGTTTCACGACGATGTGGCAACGCCAGCCCAATTCCGAGCTGACGATCCTGCTCACCCGGGCGCTGTGGGGGCAACAGAAATACGATGAAGCCCTTGCCTTCATGCATAACTGGCTGGAAGAGCACCCTGCGGATCTGCCGGTACTCCTGCATCTGGCGGGCGGGTATCTGCACCTTGACCGAAACGACGACGCCATCGCGACCTATGCCAGAGTGGTCGAGGTTCAGCCTGATCATGTTCCGGCCTTGAATAACATCGCCTGGTTGAGTCGCGATCAGGATCTGGATCAGGCGATGGAGTACGCTCGGCGTGCCTACGAGCTGGCCCCAGAAGATCCGTATGTACTCGATACACTGGGCATGTTGACCCTTCAGGCAGGCGATGTCGAAGCCGCATACGATCTAGTTCGGCAGGCCGCCGAGCGGTCCCGGGATGCGCAGATCCACCTGCATCTGGCCGATATTCTGGTTCGGCAGGAGCGGTTCGACGAGGCACGGGAGCTGCTGGATGCCCTGGCTACGCAACTACCCGAGGCTGAAGAGGGAAAAGAAGCGCGGGCAATGCTAGATTCGATACCCGATTCCTCAACTCAATAGAAAACCATGATTCAGCAAGTGTCGTATCGTCAAGGTAACCGAGAAGCAAGCCGGTTGCACGAACCACTTTACCAAAGTGGTCTGGTTAAAATCTGGAATTCGCTAGCGCGGTTCAAACGAGGCGAGAACAATATTCCCGTCTCCTTGGAGTCCCTCCTTGTGAAGGTGAACCGCCAGGCCCGGAATGACGCCTGGAAGACCGGCCCGCAGCTTGATGCCCTGGCCGTCCTGCTCGGCGCGATCAACGAAACCGGTCGGCTGCATGCTTTCGGCAGATTCTACGTCAAGACGATGCTGGCGGAGCTCCTGATCAATCGGGCGCGCTTGCACGAGCTTTGGCAAGCGGTCCCCGGCATCCTGGCCGAGCAACGGGTCGAAAAACCGATCATCATCCTCGGTCTGCCGCGCTCCGGAACTTCGTTCCTGTTCAATCTACTCGCACAGGATCCGAGCCATCGATGTCTGAGTAACTGGGAGACCACCGTCTCGCAGGTGCCGCCGGAACGGCCTTGTGCTTATCTGCGCGATCCGCGGCGGAGAAAGGGGCGCTATCTGATGTGGTTTCAGAACTATCTGGCACCGCACCTGCAGGAGATCCACGAATTCCATCTCGATGGCCCCGAGGAGTGTACTCCGCTGCTGATGCAAGGCTTCGCAACCCAGGCGCTCGCCGGGATGTTCAACGTCCCGTCCTATTCGAACTGGCTGAACGGGGTTGCCCACGAGGACACCTACCGCCACCACAAGCGGATTCTCCAGACCTTGCAGTGGCGGTATCCCGGAACGAGGTGGGTACTGAAATCGCCGGATCATCTGGCCGCCATCGACGCGATCATCCAGGTCTATCCCGACGCCTGTCTGGTGCATCTGCATCGCGATCCACTGCAATCGGTTGCGTCCTGGGCCAGCCTGAATGCCGCATTCCGCAGCATTACGGCGCAATCCGTGGATTCCGGCGAGTTGGGGGCTCAGGTGCTGGATCGGTTGGCGACGGATATGGATTCGTATTTGCGTCAACGCCGGGGGTGCGGAAACGACCGGTTCCTGGACGTTCGCTATGATGACCTCGTCCGTGATCCGATCCGGGTGGTCGAAGGGCTTTATCAGCGTTTCGATCTGGACTTCTCACCGGATGCCCGCAAGGCCATGCGCGGGTTTCTCGATCAAGACCGCGCCAAGAGTCGGCACCACCGTTACACCCCCGAGGATTTCGGCCTTTCAGAGGAGATGATCGATAGCCGCTTCGGGAAGTACATGGACACCTTCGACGTGCCGCGGCTGCGGTGATCCACGAGCCTCTTTTCCGGGTGGGATCACATCTTGGGACGACATGCGTGTTGAAATTCCTCGCCTTTCTCCTGCCGTG
>PWVB01000018.1 GCA_003562365.1 Anaerolineae bacterium | reverse complement strand
GGTGTTGGTCAGGACTGTGTCCGGCGTCAGCCCGGTATCCAACAGCACCGTGTACCCCAGCGTCACCGCTCCATTCGCCTGAATCGTGGGCACGGTGAAGGTCAGAACGCCGTTGCCCAGCTGGAAGGCGATCCCCTGCCCCTCCGGCATCCCATACCAGCTGCCGGACTGGTAGGTCGTCTCCAGCGACAGTTCGTCGCGCACGACGACGTTGGTGATCACGTCGGGGCTGCTGTTGGCCAGCACGATCTCATAGGCCACCTCGCTACCCGGGGAGGCCCGCAGCGGCGCCGCCGCCTTGTAGGATCCGTACAGCGCTGGGGCAGGACTCGCCACCGCTGCCTGAGAGAACCCCCACAGGAGGGCCCCGACGCCGGTCAGGGCCACCAGAAGCGTCAACGCTACAATAAGTCGGCGAGCTCCTCGCCATTGGTGCCATTTCATGGTCAACTCCTTAGGTTTGTTATGGTCCAGCATTCCAGCAACCAGCCACAACCAAAACACAGACTGAACTACCACGACCGATACCGCTGCCAGCCAACTCAGACCTCACAACCCGACGCAGCAGCGGCGTCGGGCTCGTCGCTCGGCCCTGCACCCGAGGATCCGGGCAACAGGACCTCACCGATCAGCGCATCACGGCCCGCAGCCAGGAGACGAGTGGGGGTGATACGGTTGTAGAGGTCGCGTGACGCCCTAGATTCTACCCGGATGTAGGTATCCGTCAAACCGGTCCACTGACCCTCAGGAGCCTGCTGCTCCCAGAGCACCGGCAGCGCCTGCCCGACAAACTGCTGCCGGTAGTCGGCAGCAAGCCGCCGGCCCAGCGTCCGCAGCTCCGCGGCGCGCTCCTTACGGACGCTGTGAGGCACGGGCTCCGGCAGCCGCACCGCCGGCGTCCCGGCCCGCTCCGAATAGGGAAAGACGTGCAGTCGGGCAAAGCCGACCCGCTCCACCAGCGCCAAAGTCTCTCGGAAGTCCCTGTCCGTCTCACCCGGGAAACCGGCCAGGATGTCGGTGGTCAGAGCGATCTCCTCGCTGAACGCGCGGGCCTCGTCCGTCAGCGCCGTGTAATCCGCAACGGTGATGGGACGCCCCATACGCTTCAGTACTGCGTCAGAGCCGGATTGCAGCGGAAGGTGCAGCTGACGACATAGCCGCCGATCCTCCCATAGTCGCAACAGGGCCGCATCCACATCCCACGGCTCAATCGACGAAAGCCGTAGGCGGGGCAGATCGGTGTCAGCGAGAATGGCGCCCGCCAAACCTGTCAGGCTCTCCGGTGGAGCGAGGTCGCGCCCATAGGATCCCAGGCTGACACCCGTCAGCACCACCTCCTGAGCGCCCTGCTCAACCAGCCGCTGCACCTCGGCCACCGTCGGTGTCAACGGGCGGCTGCGGGCCGGCCCGCGTAACAGGCGCGTCACACAATAGGTACAGGCGTGGTCGCAGCCGTCCTGCACGCCCAGGAAGGCGCGCGTATGGCCCCAGCGTCCGGGCGCCCAGGGGGCCGGGTCAGCCACCCGCCCGGCGATCTCGGCCACCACCGCTCCCTTATCGATGTTGGGGATCACCCAGCGCACGCCGGGCAACTGTGCGGCCTGCGACGCCGCGCCGGTGGCCCAACAGCCGGTGACCGCCAGCTCGGCGTTCGGATTCTCTCGATGCAGCGCCCGGAGACGCCGCCGGCTGCTTCGGGCGGCCTGGGTGGTCACAGCACAGGAATTGACGACAATCACATCCGCCACTGCCGGGGCATCCACCACCTCATAACCTACGCCGGCGAAGCGGCGCGCCAGCCCCTCGGTCTCCGCGGCATTGAGACGGCAGCCCAGGAACTCCAGATAGACGCGTGGGGACATTGGACTGTGCGGCAGTCTCATCCAAGCAGCCGGATGATCTGTCAATCCAGCAGACTGACGTGCAGGTCATCAAACTCAACCACCACGTCGGGCTCGCCAAAGGCACCGGCGTAAAGACCGACGCTGCCAGCTCTGAGCGTCGCGTCCTCCACCTCCGCCACCGACTGACCATTGACCTGAAAGGAGAAGACCGCACCTTCAGCGCGTACCTCCAGGCTGTTGGTCGCCTCGCCCTGCCGAACGGCCTCGTGGGGCGTCCAATCGGGTCCTAGGACGATCCAGCGTCCGCTGTCGTAGCGCGCGACCCGCACGTAGCCGTCGCCGCTGATGGAGAAGGCGTAGAACCGCCGGTCGCCGTCCATCCGGACCAACACCCCATATTCGTTGTCGTGCGGTCCGGCAACCTGGGTGGCGTCGACCTGCAGGATGAAGTCCTGCCACTGGCCCTCTGAAGCGGCCCAAGCCAGTTGCCCGGGCTGGTGAACGTGAATCTGCATAACCCCATCGGCCACCTTGACATCGGCGACCGCGTCGGCACCGACAACCCATCCGTCACCGCTGTCGAAGGCGGTAGCCCATTCCTCGGCCTCGGCTGCCGAGCCACAACCCCCCAGCCATATGGCTGCCAGGAGCCCCAAGATCGCTGCTAGCTGCAGGGCGCAACGAAGACGGTGTCTGGAGCACGGCGAGGTACACTCCGATGCTCTCATGGCCTTAAGACTTCAAGATCGTCAAACCAGACGCTGGTACCCGTGGCGGTAACGGTGCCTGCTGCCATACCGACATCTCCCCTCTCCAAGAGGTCATCCTCGATCTGCGCGACCTGCTCGCCGTTCACAAAGAGGGTCAACACCGATCCCTCACACGACGCCACGATCCGGTTGTCGCTGCCGTCGGTACGAATCGCCGCGGCGCGCAGCATCGCGCGCCCGGTAAGCGGCTGCAAGTCGGTCTCATCCAGCTTACGGAAGATCGCATAGTAACCGTCGGAGCTGATGGCGAAGTAGTAGAACTGCCCCTCAGCGTAGCGGCAGAGCAGGCCGTAGTGATTATCCGGCTGCCCGGAGGCCCGCACGAGGGCGCGCAGTTCCACATCATCATATCTACGACCGCTGGTGATCCAAACAAACCAGCGCGGCACATCAATTTGAAAGAGATAGCGGCCCTGCTGGTAGCCGCGCACGTAGGTCTCGTGGGACGCCGCCCCCCATCCGCTGGCGGGATCGGAGAAATCGTCGACAAAGGACGCGGACGAACGGATGCAACCGGAGAATAGTAGAAGAATCAGGACCACCAGAGCCCATACGGGTGACCATATCCGGGGCATCGTGCGCGATCCTGCCGCCCGGTCTCTAAGCCAGTCGAACCCACAGCATCGTCGTCTATAGGCTAGCAGTTCCATAATGTAGCAACGATTATACTCCAAGCTGCCGGCCAGACAACAGAGCGCGGGTCTAGGCGTGTCGCAGCTTAAGGCCAACGAGTTGATCTTACCCCGAAAGCACCGACAGCTCGATGGGCCACAAGGCTGTCAAGGACCGCTAACGGAGCCCGCGCGGTCGTTCAATGACCTCGAAGGCCCTCGTGCCGTTGGCGTGATCTACCGGGGACCCTGAGGGTCAGCGCACTGTGACTTGGGACACGAACCCGGCACTGCCGGACGGTCAGCGCTCTCAAGGCAGGCAGATGAGAGAGTTCGCCTGTGCTTTCAAAGCCGACCAGAGCGTGCCAGCGAGTCAGAATGCTGCTCTTGGATCCTGCATCCCCTGGGCGCCTCACCGTGCTATAATGCGACTGACCCTGCGTTGAGGTCCCTTCAGGTATAGGAGGCAACTGATGACCGTTCGACCCGTAGCCCATCTGATTCAGGCAAAACCCACACTGGAGGGGGCCGGCGTGCACCTGCGCCGTGCCTTTGGCTTCGGCGACACCGCCGCCTTCGACCCCTTTCTGCTGCTGGACGACTTTCGCAACGACATCCCGGAGGATTACCTGGCAGGCTTTCCCTGGCACCCGCACCGGGGCATCGAGACAATCACCTACGTGCTCGCCGGCACGGTAGAGCACGGTGACAGCCTGGGCAACAGCGGCGTGATCGGTCCCGGCGATGTCCAGTGGATGACGGCGGGAAAGGGCATCATCCACCAAGAGATGCCCAAAGGAGATGCGGCCGGCCGCATGCACGGGTTCCAGCTGTGGGCCAACCTGCCGTCGACCCTCAAGATGATGGCTCCTCGCTATCAGGAGGTGACGGCGGCAGACATTCCGCGGATCACCGATGACGACGGAATAGAGGTCCGAGTTGTGTGCGGGCGCTACCGAGACACGGCCGGACCGGTGGACGGTGTAGCCGCCGACCCCGTCTACCTCGACGTCTCCGTCCCCCCCGGCACGCGCACGACCCTCGCGGTCGAGGCCAACCGGCATGCCTTCGCCTACGTCTTCGCCGGCGACGGCAGCTTCTGCGACACCGCGGGGCCGCTTTCGGTGCCTACCGAACCGGTCGGCTGGGCCGACACGGCGCCGCCGTCGGCGGCGGGCAACCACACGTTGGTGCGCTTTGGTCGGGGCGACGAGGTCGTCGTGCAAGCCGGCGACGAGGGCGTCCGGTTCCTGCTGGTCTCGGGACTCCCCCTCCGGGAGCCCGTCGCCTGGTATGGGCCCATCGTGATGAACACCCAGGCCGAACTACGCCGGGCCTTCGAAGAACTGCAGGCCGGCACGTTCCTGGGCTGAGCACATCAGGAGAATGCGATGACAAACCAATCCCAACTCACCTTCGAAGTCTATGCAAGCCGTAATATCCGCCTGGGCGATCTGGAGATCGCACGGGCGCTGCCGATCCGGGAGCGCAAGATGGTCGGCCCGTGGTGTTTTCTGGACCGCTTCGGTCCCGTGGCGTTCGGGGAGACCCGGCCGATGGACGTCGCCCCCCACCCCCACATCGGCCTGCAGACGGTCACGTGGCTGCTGGCCGGCGAAGTGCGCCACGATGACAGCCTCGGCTACAAGGCCGTGGTCCGGCCCGGAGGCGTCAACGTTATGACGGCAGGCCGGGGTATCGCCCACGCCGAGCGCACGCCGGTAGAGAACAGCGGGCAATTGAGCGGCATACAGCTCTGGGCCGCGCTGCCGGACGCCCACCGGGACATAGATCCCGCGTTTGAGAGCCTCGCTCAGGTGCCGATCCTGGAGCGACCCGGTGGCGTCATCCAGCTCTTCTCCGGCACCCTCGAGGGTACCACCTCGCCGGCCCCCCACTACTCGAAGATCGTCGGGGCCGAGGTAGCCGTCAAAGATGGAGCGACGCTGATCCTCAAACTAGATCCCGACTACGAGCACGCGCTGATGCTACTCGACGGCGACAGCACCTTCGAAGGCAGAGCGCTCCAGGAGCGAAAACTCTACGATCTGGGGACCGGGCGCGCGGCGGCGGCGCTGAGCAGCAAGCGCGGAGGACGCGTCCTGCTGGTCGGTGGGCCGCCTTTCCCCGAGGCGATCCTGATGTGGTGGAACTTTGTGGCGCGCACGCCGGAGGAAATCGCGACAGCGCGCGCCGATTGGCAGGACCAGCGGCGTTTCGGCGAGGTGGCGGCTTATCCGGGTCCGCGGCTGGAGGCACCGGACCTCGGCCGGCTGGCGGCGCCCAATCCGGTAAGCTGAGAGGGGTTTCCGGTTCCGATGGCGTCAGACGCAGGTATCAGGCCTTCAGTAGAGGCGCCGGATGCCCAAGATGGCGATGATTAGCGTCAGCAGGAAACTCGCCCCTGAGATGAGACGCAGGCCCAGCGGGCGGTGGGTGAGCCAGCTCTCAAGGGTGGGGAGAAGCTGTGCCGCCGGAACGACGAGACAGAAAAGGCCCACCGCGCCGAGGTATTCCAGGCCCTGGCCACTCAAGGTCGTTGCGGTGAAAGGCACGTCGGCGCTGAGGGTCTCCCACAGGACCGTGTAGGCCACCGCGCCGAAGAGCACCAGCAGAAGGTCGCCGAGCACGGCGCTCCATCCCGCCGTACGCTGAAATAGCTCTGTCGAGAATCGAGGGACGTGCGCATCGGGCACCTGAGATGAGCCCTGCAGGATCTGCATCAGCGGCTCCAGCAGGGCACCCTCCTTGGCGATCATTGCCATGAAGAAGGCGAAGGCCAAAAAGCCGTGCAGCATTGGAGGATCTCCGGTGATATCCACCCCCAATACCCAGGTAACGCGCCAGGTGAAGAGAAACGTGATCAGGCCGATGTGCGCTAAGATCATCGTGCCGACGACGCTCAGGCCCAGCGTCGTGCGCTGCATTCCCCGTCGGAGTCGCTCGAGCAAGCCTGGATATGTGAGCCATGACCCCAGCAACTCCACCAGCACCATCATGATCAGGAAGAGACCCAGAGCGGTGTCAGCCCTCGCCAGAGATGGGGCGCTGGCCTCTTCCAGCCGCCGCAGGCGCGCAAAGAGCGGCGGTTGGAACAGCGCGAAGTAGAGAAAAAATGAGCTGTTGAGCATCAGCATGTAGAACAGCGAAAGCAAATAGGTGTTAGACTTTTTCATGACTCCTCGACCGAAGGCTGAGTGCGTTGCTGGGACCTATATTACCACACGACGCGCAGGCACACAGCTGAGCCTCGAGGCCGCCGGCGGCGCCGACGGACATCACCCTGGGCCAAGGCGTGGGCGTCCACCTGCAGCGGCCCGAGCGCTAGTGTAGCGGAGGCTTGTACCGACGGCAGAGTGTGGTAGAATGCGGGTGTTCTGCCCCTGTAGCTCAGATGGATAGAGCATCGGCCTCCGAAGCCGGTGGCCCGCGTTCGAGTCGCGGCAGGGGTATCGGCGGCCCGCCAGCAGTGCGGGCCGCCTTCCGTTTGAGCCTCCGGCCCCAGCCCCCTTCAGCCCGTCACAAGGTTGACCAACCGACCTGGAACGACGATGACGCGCTGCACCGCAGACCCCGCCAGGGCGCGCTGGGCACCCGGTGCCGCCAGCGCCAGCTTCCGCACCGCATCTTCCGGCGTGTCCGCAGCGACCACGAAACGGTCGCGCACTTTACCGTCGACTTGGACCGCGATCTCGACCTCCTGCACGGAGACCAGATCAGCGTTCCAGCGCGGCCACGGGGCGTGATGCAGGCTGTCCCCGCTCGCCGCCTCACCCAGCCGTACCCAAAGCTCCTCGCTGATGAAGGGCGCGAAGGGGGCCAGCAGTTTCAGCAGCGTCAGGCGCGCCCTCAGAAAGCCGGGGGTTGTGCCGTGATCCCGGCGATGGACGTCCAGGTCGCCGGAGAAGGCCATCAAGGCGCTGATCGCCTTGTTGAAGCGCAAGCCCTCGATCTCGGCGGTGACGGCCTGGATGGTCAGGTGGGTAGCGCGCGCCAGCGCTGCCTCAGCGGCGGCATCGGGCGCACCACTGCTGCCGACGGCGCTGCAGATGGACCAAACCCGACGCAGGAAGCGTCGCACGCCCTCGATGTGCTGCGGTGTCACGCCATCAGCCTCGACTTCCCAGACCGCATTGGCCTCAAAGGGCCCCATGAAGAGCAGGTACAGACGCGTGACGTCGGCGCCGTAGCGCTCGATCACACTCTCCGGCGTCACGACATTCCCCCTCGACTTGGACATCCGTTCCACCCTACCCAGCTCCGGGTCGCGGGCGTGCAGGATGCCCTGGCTGCGCAGCACAGGAAAGGGCTCGCGAAAGCCGACCACACCGGCATCGGCCAAGACCTTCGTCAAGAAGCGGGCATAGAGCAGGTGCCCTACAGCGTGTTCGGCACCGCCGATATAGATGTCGACGGGCAGCCAACGGGCGACCTTCTGCGGGTCAAAGGGACGAACGGTGTTGTGGGGATCGGCGAAGCGCAGAAAATACCAAGAGGAGCAGACGAAGCCCGTCATCGTATCCGTCTCCCGCTCGGCCGGTTCGCCACACTGCGGGCACAGCGTCCTCACGAAGGAGGGCAGATTGGCCAGCGGTGACCGTCCGTCGCCCCGGGGGGCATAGTCCGGCAGCGGCGGCAGGCGTACAGGCAACTGCGCTTCCGGCACCGGCGTCGTGCCGCAGGCCGGACAGTGCACGATGGGAATCGGCGTCCCCCAGTACCGCTGGCGCGAGATCAGCCAGTCCCGCAGGCGGTAGTGAACGGCGCGGCGCCCGCAGTCCTCCGCCACCAACCAGTCGCTGATCGCCTCCACAGCCGGCTCAGAGGCCAGACCGTTGAAGCGTCCGGAGCCGATCAACACGCCGCGCTCAACAAAGGGCACAGGCGGCGTCTCGTCCTGGGGCGCGACAACCTCGCGGATGGGCAGCCCGTGCCGCTCGGCAAAGGCGAGGTCGCGAGCATCGTGGGCTGGCACACCCATCACCGCGCCGGTCCCGTAGTCCGCCAGCACGTAGTCGGCGACGTAGATGGGCACCGTGGTCCCCTGCGGCAGCCGGGCATAGGCGCCGCTGAAGACGCCGTCAGGCCGGCGCGTGTGGCGCTCCAGATCGCTGCGTTGGGCAGCACTCCGGACATAGTCCAGCACGACGCTGCGCTGTGCCGGGGTCGTGACCCGTTCAACCGCAGGTAGCTCGGGTGCCAGTGCTGCGAAGGTGGCACCGAAAAGCGTGTCGGGTCGAGTCGTGAAGACGGTAACGGTCAGGCCTGCCTGTCCCACGACCGGCAGGTCGATCTCCAGGCCCTCCTGGCGCCCGATCCAGTGCCGCTGCATCGTCAGGATGTGCTCGGGCCAGTCCAGCGTTGCAAGACCGCCGTCCAGCTCAGCTGCATAGGCCGTGGTGCGCACGAACCACTGTGGGCGAGTGCGCCGCACCACCTCTTGGTGGCAGCGCCAGCAGGTGCCCTCCTCAATCTCTTCGGCAGCCAGCACCGTCTGGCACGACTCACACCAGTTGACCGGCGCGGCAGCACGGTAGGCCAGGCCCCGACGCCAGAGCATCAAGAAGAAGGCCTGATTCCAGCGGTAGTAGGCCGGATCCGCCGAGCTGATCTCCCGAGCCCAGTCATATGAGCATCCCAGGAGGTCGAGCTGGCGCCGGTAGTTGGCGGCATATTGCGCCGTGCTCTCAGCAGGATGCACGCCCTGCTTCAGCGCCTCGTTCTCGGCCGGCAAGCCAAAGGCATCCCAGCCCATCGGATGCAGAACAGCCGCCCCGCGCATCCGGTGATAGCGGGCCAGGACGTCGGATGGAACGTAGTTGCGGCCGTGGCCCACGCTCAAGCCGGCGCCGGACGGATAGGGGAAGAAGTCAAGACAGTAGTAGGTTTCGCCGGCGGCGGCGGGTTCGGGTGTCCGGTAGGTCCCCGCCTCTGCCCATCGTCGACGCCAGCGGGCTTCGATCTCCCACGGCGTATAGGGGTTCTCAAAGTCCTTTTCATCCACCATCGTTTCCCTCCGTTTCCCTCCAAACACAAAAAAGCGCCTCCCGGGGGAGGCGCTCTACCTGGACAACGCTCAAAAAACGGAACTCACCGCCTACCCACGCATCAAGGGCTCCTTCCCGGCAAGAAGGAGCTGTGCGGCAAGCACCTGGCACTGAACGTGGATAGCAACCATCATCTTCCTCATCTCAACCTGTAGCTACATCATAGCACAGATAAGCGCGGCGGGCAATCGTATCTCGCGAGCGGGCAAGCGGAGGTGGAGGAGATGATGGACGCAGTGGAACAGAGGATGAACAGCTAACACGGCATACCGTGCCCACTGGGTTACCGGGCGGCGCTCGCCACGGGAGCGACTGCGGTGAGTGGGATGTTACAAAAGTCTGGCGAGAAACCGCCCTTCCTCAGAGACAAGATGGACGGCAAGGGGCTGAGGGACAATCCGGGAAGATGTGGCTGTCGATCATGGGCAGCTGTTCATCGGGCCCCATAGGGGTGGATGGTGACCCCATAGTTATCACGTCCACGTCATCCCGCTTTATCGGGATCTTGCCTACCGCCGGCCCCGCGTCAGTGTGGAACAGAGCTCCGCGGGCGTGCGCGATCTCAGCTAACGCCGCGATGGGCTGAAGCGTGCCCACCTCGTTGTTGGTCAGCTTTACCGTCACGAGCGAAGTGTCCCGGGTGATGGCTTATGCCAGATCGGCGGG
>PWVB01000447.1 GCA_003562365.1 Anaerolineae bacterium | reverse complement strand
TGAGCATACCGCTTGTCGACGGTGCGGCGCGTCTTGGCGTCAAAGAGGTCATCGAGGGCTTGACGCAGGGCGAAGAGCTTCGGTGCGGTCTGGACATAGTCGTTGCCGAAGACGTCGCGGAGTGACGGCGCCACGCCTGAAAAGCGTGAAAGAGACACTCGTGATGGGTGGCGCGGGGGAAGACCGCCCCCAGCACCGCGAGGGTAGTCACCACACAAGTCGGTCACGATGACCTGCGGACGATAGCCCTTGGCGCGCAGGCCCAGCAAGAACGTCTGTGCCGAGGCGCTTCCCATGAACAGAAAAATGCAGCAGGTCCAGCGTGTGCATGTCCAGCGCCACATAGACGTACATCCACTTCCGCATTTTGCTGTCAGGCCTGTTGCTCTTGGGTGTCTGAACACACTTCTCGTCTATGCCGACGACATCGGAACTGCGGACCAGTCCGAAGAGCGCTCCCCCCCAGTGATTCCGTGCCCACTGGGCCAGTCACCGATAACGCGTTGCTGGTGCCACATCGAGAGCCGCGACGACCCGGCGGTAGCTGCTGCCCAACCCCATATGCAGTTCCAAGCCTGTCAGCCGGGCGTCCAACATCCAGACGGAGTGCAACACCAGCCCCGCTGCTAGGTTGGCGAAAGCCTGGTAGGCACATTCAGGGTTCTTGCAGTAGCAGCGATAGACCTCGGCTCTCAGGAGATGCCCATCCCCGTCCAGGTAAGCTTTCGGGCGGGGCGTGCCGCTCTTGCGGGCCACGTGGGGGCTACCGCGGTAAGGGCAGCGCACCGTGTCGGTGGTCTCCTTCTGCCACGCTCCCAAAAGCCAGTGCGGCAACTGGAAAAGCCACGACCAGGGCTTGGCCTCCGGTGCTGGGGCTTGGTTGGCCACCAATTGGCGCAAGGCGTCGACGTCCACCTGCGCTTCCAAAGGCCCCGCCTCCCCGCGCAGTGGCGTCTCCAACTGGGTGATCAGGCGCCACACCACAGCTGCTGCACCAGATAACCCTCACGCTGGCGCACGCCTTCCGCTGTTGGCACGTGCGGCCGCCGTATGTGACGCCGAACCTCCCGTAGGCCACCGCGGCGACCCGCCGCTTCCACTGTCCGGCGCGCAGACATCCCTGCTAACGGCTGATGTGCTTTTGTTTCACTTCGAAGACCGCCGCCAATGCCTCCTACCGCACGATCTCTCCCCCAGGGGCTCCGCTCGCGCCCTGGCGTGCGCCACTGCTCTAGCGCGACCTCGCTGCCATCCCGTTCGCGCGCGATCACACTCCCGATCAGCTCGGCCCGACACGCGGTGTGAGAGAGCCGTAGCACTCCCAGCAGCAGCAGGCTCCACACGCTCGCCTGGTACGCTCAGCGCGCCCCCGCTCACTTCCAGCAACCCCAGCATCAATGCGCACCGGGCTTGCAGATGCCGGCGCCTGCACCACAATACGCTGGCCGCCCAGCTCTAGCGGCGTCCCCAGGTGCGCGGACGCAGAGGACGCCCCCAGTACCAGGGGTCTGCCGTGGTAAACGGCCCGGGGCGGGCGTTGGTCGCTGCCGGAGCCACTAACACCGAAAGAGCGAGCAGCAGACGGATCCAGGCGGCGGATGCCCAGGTCGAACCAGCAAAAAGCCAATCGCGTGTATACTTGATCTTACGCAGCCTTCTGGTGGGAGTGGAAATGACCAATCTCATATACACCAGAAGCTGCGTTTTCTGTATCTGATTCTATCTGCCTTTATCGCTCACTCGAGTCTGGCGAAAATTGGAGGTGAACATGGGATGACTCCTGAGTAGAATAACGTTAGCGCTAACTACCGGTTCCAACAGGAGACAATCCCATGCTCACCCGTATTGTACACAACTCTGAAAAACTATGCACCTTTGTCGATCAACTAGACCTACCACTCAGCCAGCCACGACAGCGGCATCTGTTGAACATGGCCGATTTTCTGCGTATCAGTCTCCGGTCCGCGGCAGCAGGTCGTGCGGCGCTGCACAAACACCAAGTGAGCTGGCTGCTCGCGGAAGCCGAACGCACGGATGCACCCAAAGTCATCTACATCAGGAGTATGCCGTTACTTGGTTAAGCGCGGTCATTCACATGGCGGTCGCTACCTAAGACCCGACGCTGTGATCCAGCGTTTCCTGCGTTTGGAAACGCTGCCCGCGTAGGTCTCCGATACTGCCAGCTGTCTTGCGCTTGGACCCAGAAAGCATCTCCGGGCCCAAGTCTGTTTCGCACGCCTATTACGAGAGTATGATCAGCTACCTATGGATGCCGTTAAGGTGTTTTTCGCCAATGTCGAGTAGCTCATTTTGCGCGCTGCCTCTGACTCTTCCACGTCTGACTTCAGTCCCCAATGCGCAACGCTCTCACAAGACTGAAGCGACCAACGCGCAGTGCGCCCAGTATGTCTCAGCCAGCGCGTGCGATCCACCCGTGCTCCACAAGTCTGATACTCGACCTGTCTACTATGACAGCAGGACGTACGCCGACTATCTGGTGATCTATGTGTCGTGGCATAGTGCGGTCGCTTACTGCACGTGGACCGGCAAGCGACTGCCTACGGAGGCGGAATGGGAGAAAGCCGCCCGGGGCGGGGATGACACCTGCCCCTATCCTTGGGGAGATGAAAGCCCCAACTGCGCGCTGGCCAACGTCTATAACGATGCCGACGTCGACTGCTGCGTTGGTGACACAACCAAGGCAGGAAATCTTCCGGAAGGCGCGAGTCCGGACAGGGTGTTGGATATGGCGGGTGAAGTGCGCGAATGAGTCGGTGATTGGTATAGCGATGCAACCTATACCACCGCGCCCGAAAGAAGCTCCTCTGGGCCGTCGAGTGGTACTGAGCAGCTGGAGACTGGCGCGACGGTCGTACCGTGCGAGCTGCGATCCAGACACACGTATGCATATTGTCGGGTTTCGGTGCGCCGGTCCCGCTCGAGGCGACTAGCAGGCACGCTCACTGTCTGGGAGCGCAGAGCACCATCGAGTTGGAGTGGATCGTTGACGGGCCAATGACATATCATAACACCCATCGTCGTCGCTCTAGCCTGGGCTATGTCCCGCCCCTGGCATTCATTCAGCAACAGGAGAGGAAACAGGCAGTCCGAGTCTTGCTGGCGCCGAGTGGACGGTCTCCGACTACCTAACACGGCTTGGACAACGCTACGGATCAGAAGCTTCCTGTTGCCTGCACTGCCCACGACGCTGCGACCTCGCGCCTTATGGGCTGTTTTAGATTCTCAGAGAACCATAGAGAACCATAAAAAAACACGCATCCGGATGGTACGACTTTTGGGGCCAAGCACTGATGCTCCTAGACGTAGGTCGGTCGCAATGGGTACCGGACCCGAAACACGGTACCATCGCCAGGCTCCGAGGAGAAGTCAATCCAGCCTTCCAGATAGTGCTCCGTTAGCATTTTCATGCTGTAGGTACCGAGACCACGCCCCCCTCCCTTGGTGGAGAAGGAACGCTGGAACACCTGCCGCTGCACCGCCGTGGTCATCACGGTGGGATTGTGTACCCAAAACTCGACCATATCGCCTCGTTGATATTCCTTACCTGCCGCCAGGTCTAGACGCCGGCAGCCTACCGTTACCACGCGCCCTGTCCTCTCAGCTTCCAGAGCGTTCTTAATCATATTGTCGAGCACACGTTGGAGCTTTCCACGGTCTCCGATAAAGGTCACGTCCTGGCTATCATCTGCCAGCCTTAAGCTGGACCTCGCCAATGGCAAGCCAGTTCCCCCTGCGGCCCGCTCATTCTCATAGGAACGGAGCAGCTCCTCCAGCAGGCCGTGGGCGCTAATAGGAGAAGGCTGGAGTTCTAACGTCTTATTCTCCATCGCCAGCAGATCGCGTTGGGTCTCGATCTCGGTGGCCAAACGATGCACAGACTGATTCAAAATCGCGAGCAACCGCGACGCCTGCCTGTCGTTAGCGCCATCGAGCAACTCAACGGCGCTCTGTATCTTCTGCACGGTGTTTAGGACGTCGTGGAAGAAGATACGCTCCAGCGTCTCACGTCGCTTTTCATCACTGATGTCTTCCATCGCCAGAATCGTGAAGGTCTGGTGCTGGATCTGATGGGGTCGCGCCCAGACTCGCAGATCGAGCGCTGCCGGGGCTTCGGAGGCATCCCGCATGATGCGACACTCCTGCACGCTAGGCCGCCCCTGCTGAGCCCCTGTGATGGCCTTCGCAGCACCGCAGTGCAGGCAATAAGCCGTTGCACCGCAACCATCCTCATGGTCTGTGGCGTGGACACAGCGCAGGACCTCCCCGGGCCGTTGGCCGATCAGATCGGTAGACTGCTCAGCGCCGGTCAGCGCCGCCAGCGCCGGGTTAGCAAAGACGATCTGCCGCTGCGCGTTGAGAACAGCAATGGGATTAGGTACCACCGAGAGTATCTCCGCCGCAGGGGCAGAGCCGTCGAAGTGAGCTGCTTGGCTCTGCAGCTCATGATCGGTAGCTCGCGATGCATCGGCCAAAGCGGCAGTCCGCGGCGTCTGTTCGCAGTGAACGGAAGACTCATCACGATAGGCCGGCGTACTATTCGTTGACATCGATGATGGCCTCCCTGTGAGCAGGCTCGGGTCCCGAATCCTCTGGGAAGAATTCTGGATGACTGTCGTGGAGCTGCATCAGCATATCGCCGAAGACCGTCGGGGCGTGAGGTGCCAGCAGCTCCAACATCTGAAGCGCCACATCACGAATCTCCCATTGGGCCTCGGGTGCAATCCGCAGCCGGAAGAAGTGTCGCAGTTCACGGAAGTTCATCGTCACCACGATCCGCGTAGCTGCTGCGTTAGGCAACACAAACCGTGCATCTTCCTTACGCACGCCTCGGGCCCGCAAATCACGATAGGTCGCCTTGACGATCTCCACGAACGCCGTCCAAATTGCCCGGGCCTCAGGATCGCCCGCAACGGCCGCAGGGATCACAACTTCTGGCTCCGACATCTCCACGTACCGCTGGCTCTCCTGACTATAGGAAGCCAGACGGTGGCGCACCAGCTGGTGCGAACAAGCGCGGCTGATGCCCGAAATCTCGAAAGTCGCACTGGCGTGCTCAATGATGCTCTCATGTCCCTCACGCAACCGGGCCCTAAGAAACGCCGCCGGATTGCCCCTGCTCGCGCTCCGGTAACAGACCCGCCCGGCATGCTCGATCAGGGCCTCAGGGGTCCCGTCATCCTGCAAATAGTTGGTGAGGGCAATCAGCGCAACCTGCATCTCGGCTTTGTTTTGGCTCATCTATGCTCCTCTACATTGTCATTGTGCAGCAGCGGCAGGTTCCCCAGCGCGGGCAACGATATGGTCGTGATCTCCGCGGCGCGCTGGGCCATCTTCTGCCGCAGCGCAGCGGCGTCGCGCGGATAGGCCCAGTAGAAGCCTGAATAGAGCAACGCACAGATCAGCCACGGGAAGGGTATCATCCAGAGCATCGCCCGAGTAAAGCCCAGAGCATCGGCTAGGCTACCAGCTATGTAGGCCGCAACCGCCGCGAATCCGCTTTCGATAAAGGTCGTCATAGCAAAGGCCGTCGCGCGCAGCTCAGGGGGGACCGCACCTTGCATCATAGGCTCTTTGGCGCCCTTGCCAGGCCAACTAATCAAGAGTGCAGTGAAGAAGCAGAGTCCAAATAAGGGCCAAAAGCCCCACGTCGCAGTCCGCGTGAAGAGAATGTAGGTCAACGGAATCCCACTCAAGATAGAGATCTGCCCTACTACCGTCCGCCCATATTTCGGATTCCTGATCTCGGCCCAGTCGCCCAACACACCACCGATCACATTGCTGAAGACTGTGCCGACGACGATGCCCGCAAAGGTCAGAGTGGCGCTCCCAGCAGGATGATCGAAGACGAGCGCCTCGGTCATGCCGCGCACATCCACCAACCATGAGATGAGGTAGAGCCCCATCACCACCCAGGGCATGCTTCCTGCAAGGCCCTGCAGGATCGCCACCTGAATTGTGGGAATAGCAAGCACCCTGGGCACATCGGCCAGCTCAGCATGGTAACTAGCGGCGGTTTCCTCCGTGATTTTCCCCGCCAACTCCGGCTCAGCGCTGCCTCGGATCGGCTCCTTGACAAAGACTGCGACGCAGACACCGGAGAGAACGCTGAAGCCCCCCAGCAGGAAGAACCCCCAACGCCAGAGAGCCGGCGAGGCCAGCATCCCTAAACCCAAGGTGCTGATGATGATACCTGAGACACCAATCGCCTCCAGCACCCCCAGCGCTCGCCCGCGCTGCTGCGAGGGAAAAGTGTCCGACATCAGAGAGAACGTCGCCGGCATCAGGCAGCCAAGACCAATCCCGGATATGGCCCGAATAGCCAGCAACTGGCCGAAGCTCTGAGTAAACCCGACAATCACGGTCCAGATTCCCCAGATGCCGGTGCCGAAGATGATCACCTGTTTGCGCGAAAACCGGTCCGCAGTGTACCCCCAGAAGGGCGCGCTGATCGACTGCAGCAGATTACGAATGGTGCCGATGAGCCCCAATGCCCTGTAGTCGAGGCCCCACACACCCCTTATGGTCGGGAAGAGCACCGACATCGCCTGGCCCTCCCCCTGATCGATGAAGTAACCGAACGCCAGTGCGATGAGCGTCCAGACCTTGGTGCGGGCCGTAGATGGGAGATCCGTTGACTGTGCCGCCATTGCACCTCGCCGGTGTTAGGCTACTTCACAACAATGCTGACAAGCTGCCCGCGGGGCACGATGATCTTGACGATCTCCTTGTCCGCCACGTACCGCTGAACGTTCGGATCCGCCAACGCTGCCTGCCGTATAGCGGCCTCGTCAGACTCCGCCGGCAATGTGATACGGGCGCGCACCCTGCCGTTCACTTGCACGGGGATCTCCACGGTCTGCTCCACCAGCATCGCCTCATCCCAGGTCGGCCAAGACTGCAGATGGACGCTGTAGGGCCTGTCAGTCCTAGCCCAAAGCTCTTCAGCCAGATGGGGCGCCACCAGGGCCAGCAGGCGAAGCAACGTCCCAATGCCTTCCTCCCACAGCTCTGTAGCCCAGGCGGTTGGCTTGGCCTTGCTCAACGCATTGGTCAACTCCATCAACCGGGCGATCGTCGTATTGAAACTGAACTGCTCGAGATCCTCGGTTACCCGCTTGATCGCCAGATGCAGCGCACGCTGCAAGTCACGCGCATCACCATCGGCCTCTCCCGCACTGTCGCCCGGCCTCGGGGCCTCAAGGACCAGGTTCCAGACCCGATTCAGCCAGCGGACAACACCTTCAATTCCCTGACTGTCCCAGGGACCGCCCTGTTCCCAACGCCAGCCGAACATCAAGTAGGCCCGAATGGTATCAGCGCCATAGGCAGCGACGAGCTCATCGGGGGCTACGACGTTCTTCTTGCTCTTGGACATCTTCTCCACGTCAAGATGGTACAGGATGTCAGCAACGGTCGCTTCTCCCCCCTCATCGGCCAGCGTGACCGCCATACCCTCTTGCACCAATACGACAGTCAGTCCTCCGCCTTCGGTGGTACGGATCTTGATCGTGGTCTCGTCACGATCCATCACCTCGCCGCAGATCCGCTGATCATCCCGTGCAGGAGCCGGCCAAATCTCCTGCTGTTCAAAACTGTAGAGGATTATGTGCTCGGCTCGAAAAGCGGAGCCCTCCCAACGGCCACGCACATCGACGCAGTCCCCGGACCGTGGCTCGCCCAGGATGAGACCCTGATTGCGGAGCTGGAGCATCGGTTCGTCAAAGTCGACCAGACCGGCATCCCGCAACGCCTTGGTAAAGAAACGTGTGTACAGCAAATGCAGCACTGCGTGCTCCGCCCCGCCCGTGTAGGTGTCAACCGGGGCCCAGTAGGCGCCCTCAACCAGATCCCAAGGTGTAGCCTCACCGGTAACCGGCTCGCCCTCGAGATAGTAGGGGCTCAGATAAGCATATTGATACCATGATGAGCAGACGAAGGTGTCCATCGTATCCGACTCCCGAGTTGCAGCACCGCCACAGTTCGGACACGTTGCATTTAGAAACCCGTCGTGATATTTGAGCGGGCTCTCTCCCGTCGGCATGAAGTCAACGTCATCAGGAAGCAGCACCGGAAGGCACTCGTACGGCACCGGTACGGTCCCGCACTGCTCGCAGTAGAGTATGGGAATCGGCGCACCCCAATAACGCTGACGGCTGATCAACCAATCACGCAAGCGGTAGTTGACGGCTGCCTCACCAACACCGCGTTCGGACAACCACGCCGTTACTCGCGTCACGGCCTCATCGCCTGGGGTGCCGCTAAAGGGACCCGAGTTGATCATCGCGCCATATTCGGTATCAAATAGCACGTCGGCGTAGAAGTCGCAACGGTCGAGCATCTCCATCACCGTGCGACTGTCGCCGACCAGTGGACAGAGAGCCTTGCAGCGTGCCAGGATCTCCTGATCCGTCACCGGACCCTCAAGTCGCTTGACCTCATCTTCAAAAATAAAACACCACCCGCTGCCGACTACCTCATTCCAATGTCCGGGACGTAAACACTCGCTGATAAGCTGAATGTACCGCTCGATCTGGTCTATTCCGTAGAGCGTCACGTAGAGTCCCTCGCCGACATCCGCGACCGGACCCGCCCGGAACTGGATACCAGCACCCCGCAGTCGCGCCGCAAAGTCCTGGGGCACAGAACCAGGCCAGACCAAGCTCTTGCCCTTATGATCAGGCCGCTCAATGACCGGGATGATCGGCAATCCGAACTTTATGGCAAAGGCAAAATCACGCTCATCATGGGCTGGGACACCCATGATCGCACCGGTACCGTAGCCCATCATGACGTAATCAGCGACCCAGATGGGAATGCGAGCGTCGTTCACCGGATTAACGGCATAGGCACCGGTAAACACGCCCGTTTTCTCCTTCTCGGTGCTCAAACGTTCGATCTCACTCTGCCGCGCGGCCTGATGTTGGTAGCTCTCTACCGCCTCCCGGCAGTCCGGCTTGGTGATACGATCAACCAACGGATGCTCCGGTGCCAGAACCATAAAGGTGGCACCCCAAAGTGTGTCAGGTCGGGTAGTAAAGACGACCAGTTTGCCAGCATCCGGCTCGGCATCGGCGGGCATATCCTCAGGCGTTACCCTGAAGACCACCTCGGCCCCCTCGCTGCGTCCGATCCAGTTAGTCTGCAGAAGCCGAATCCGGTCAGGCCAGTCAATCTTGGAGAAGTCCAATAGCTCGTCGGCATAGTTGGTGATCCGCCAGAACCACTGCTCCAGGTCCTTTTTGATCACCGGCGACCCGCAGCGCTCGCAGATGCGTTCCTCACCGACAACCTGCTCCCGTGCCAATGTGGTCTTGCAAGACGTGCAGTAGTCCACCGGGGAGAGCTTGCGGTAGGCGAGGCCCATCTCGTAAAATTTGAGGAAAAACCACTGGCTCCAGCGATAGTAACCCGGAAGGCACGAGATGGCCTCCCGGTCCCAGTCAAACATAGTGCCCATGGTGCGCAGCTGCTCCCGCTCGCGGGAGATGTTGTCCAGGGTCCAGGTCTTAGGATGAATGCCACGCTGAATGGCGGCATTCTCGGCAGGGAGGCCAAAGGCATCGAAGCCCATCGGGAACAACACATTATAGCCCTGCATCCGCTTGAAACGTGCCCGGACGTCACTGGGCGCCATCGCGTACCAATGGCCGATGTGAATGTCACCACTCGGGTACGGAAGCATCGTAAGAGCGTAAAACTTGGGCTTGTCAGGGTCGATGACGGCCTTATATAGTTGATCGTCGGCCCAACGTGCTTGCCACTTCGGCTCAATCTCCTGCGGATGATAGGGGTCAACCATTCTTGCTCCTGGTTTACCAAACTGTGCCAACTTGACACAGTTTGGAAGGCTGCCTTTCTTCAGCCATATTTTCACGTTTCGACGCAGATTGCTCCGAAGAGTCTGATATCTGCTCCACGGGCGTTTTAGGTCTCCGTGAACCCACCCCG
>PWVB01000269.1 GCA_003562365.1 Anaerolineae bacterium | reverse complement strand
GCGGCGGAGAACACTTGCGCCAGCGCCTCAAGCCAGAAGCGCTTGTGGCGCGTAGGGTGCGCGAGCTTTATCACGACGGATTATGTGCATCCCACAATCAAAGTACAGAACGCGTGTTCAAGGTTGTCAACTGTAGAAAGGAGTCGGGCGCATTCCGCCCCCCGCTGAAGCGGGGGCGCTTCTTGCGCCATTTACTGTGATTATGACCCGGTTTTCACACACCATCGCTCGACTACCGCGCATCCTGCTCATCTTGGCGCTGCTGGCCCCGTTGACCCTGCCCCTATCCTTACGCGCAGATGGTCTGCTGGATGCTGTGGTCCGTCAGGCCCTCGCCGACATAGGACTACCTGCACCCCTGCCCGATGACGCGGCGCTTGAGGCGGTCTGGGCCGACATGCAAAAGGAACCCGAAAGACTCCATGCCTTCTGCGTCGCCGAGACGTCGACCCCCGACGCCAGTGAGGTAACAGTTTCTTGCCAACGACGTATCGGACAGCTGCGCCCTGAGCTTGGCGAGGATGTGGGCTATGTCTGTGGCTACTCATTGAACGCCCAGCTGCTTGATCTACGTCAAATCGAGGATGCCGATCCGGATATGGTCTCCCAGCTGCTTCAGGTGGCCCGCGAGGGTTGGGGGTCCGTGCCCGAGGTTTCCAACACCGCAGAAATTAGCGAGGTGACCTTTGTCGGTGGCACCATCCACTCCAACGCCGTCCGACCACGGCCGCGGGAACAGGGACGCGCCTCCATCTGGAGCGATGGTGATGTCGTCATTATGGCCAACAGCAAGGAGGAAGCCTTCCTGAACATCTCCAACGACCCATCGACGCTCCCCTGCACTCTGGAGGCTTTCCGCAGCGGTCCATCCACCGAGGACCTCATCATCGCCCTCTATCGCGCTGCCGCTGGGGCAGGCTTGTTGGAGAGCGATGCAGCCCTCATTGGTGTCCCCGACCCTACCCCAACACCTGCCGCCGACCATCTGGAAGCCTCCTGCGAGCTTGGCTTTAACCGCAATGCCCCCCTGCTCCTGTATGTGAACACCACCTTTGATGGAGAACCACTATCTCACGAGCAGTTGACTGTACGGCCCTCCGGCGAATGGGAAGGTGCGCAGTGGGCGGATCTCCTGCGCTTATACGATGATGGCCGCGCCGATTTCGTCAACGGAGAGACCGGTACCCGGACCAATGGTGAGGGACAGGCACGCCTGGCTGCCAAACTGCTCTACGACGAGGCCCCTCAGCCGATCCTGCGCGGACAGCCCATTCGCGGCGCTTTCACGATAAGCGCGCCAGGCTTGTCTACCGACCCCGATTCGCTGCCCCTGGAAACCCGATGCGAGGTGGCACTCGACTATGTCGCTGTAGGCCACGAGCCTGCCTGGGGTCCGCTGCTCGTCTTTCCTTTGGGTGAAGACGAGCCAGCCATCGCCGTGAGGCCTGGTGAGTACCGGACCGGTGACTTCCCTCTCTACATGGGTGACCGGGTTGTGCTCGGCCACGATGAGCAATGGGGCAGTATGGGAGACCGACCCGGCGCCGGCGCAAGGCTGCTCCTAACGTACGTCGATGGCACCCGCGCCGAGTTCCGGATAGAGACCCTGCAGGACGAGCGATTGGAGGTTCGCGAGGGGGATGTTTGGCACCCGGCACGAGCCGAGTTCATGATCGGTCGGGCGCTGCCAGGCGCGCTAGAAAGGGACTGGGCCGGCGCCATATCTTGGGCGGCCTTTATGCTCGGCGCATTTAACACCGAATCGCTCATCCAGCAGAAGATCTACGCTGTCGTCGTTGCCTCGGGCCCCGTCGGCTGGAAAGCTCACGCCATCACTTGGGTCATTATGACCACAGGCAAGAAGGCGCTCGCAGCTATGGTAATAGAGCCCGATATTGAAGACGGGGCAACCCAGTGCCTCCCGGGTCGTCTATTCGTCCCCAGCCGCTACGGTGACGTGCGCCTGCGCGAACCCTGCGGACAGCGCGTCGGCTTCGAGATGCAGGTCCGCTCCGTCGTCGAGCTGGAGGTCGGCGCAGAGGGCACAACGGTACGCACCCACGCCGGTGATCCAGCCGTGCGCGACGTCACAGGTAATCTCCAACCGGTGCCGCCGGGCCAAGAGCTGCACATCGATGACGCTGATCGGGCCGGCGTTCCGGTGCCCTTCGAGCCTCAAGCCCCCTGGTGGGACCCTGACCTGATGGCGCCTTTGGGGCAGACGTCCACTGAGGGCGCCTACATCTGGCCTGTGGCCGACGATCTCCATCAGGTCGCGGACTTAGGAGCAGACATGGACGGAGGACTGCTGTTGTGGATTGCGGGAATATGCGGCTGCGGCCTTTCGCTGCTCGTGCTGCTCGGAGGGCTCCTGCTGCTCACCCGCCGGCGCCGCCGATCTGTAGACGACGACGTTGCTAGCAGTGCTCCCCTGGCGTCCAGCCCGCGTGTCCCCAGCCAGGTGCCACCGGGTGGGCAGACCAACACGGCGACCCCATCGAACGCTGACGCCTGGTGGGTAGCGGAAGGCGGCCAACCAGCCCGCGGGCCCTATACTTGGGCCCAACTGCAGGCGGCTGCTCGGAAGGGCACCCTCGATCACAGCTACTGGGTCTACGATCCGCAGACCCACCAGTGGGTTCCTGCCTGGCACTACCGTGAGCTCATTTCCTGAACCTGCCGCTTGGTGCATCAAGCCATCAAGCCGTGCCGGCATTGGCCAGGACCGGGCGGCAACCAGAGGGATCCGTCTTTGACCCAAACGCGCAAACAGACTATACTTCTAGAGTATCGATGATTTAGAAAATCATTGCGCAACACAGTCTTAAGCAGTATCGGGGTGAACGTCCTGCTTTCTGGCGTGGCACGAAGACAGATCGTGGATCACAGAGAGGAGACGGTTCCTCAAGGCCGTCTGTCTGGAGCCCGTCATCCCGCAAGGGATATGCGCACTGCTTTGACACAGTTTGAGGAACCAAAGCAACTATGAAGATTCTCGGGATCGACATTGGTGGATCCGGAATCAAGGGCGCGCCGGTAGACACGGAGAAGGGTGTGTTGCTGAGTGATCGGTACCGCATTCCCACACCCGAGGCTGCCAAACCCGCCGATGTCGCGGATGTCTTTGCACAGATCGCAAAGCGTTTCGACTGGAAGGGCCCCATCGGGGCAGGATTTCCAGCAGTGATTCAGCAGGGCGTGGCACGCACGGCGGCCAACGTCGACGACAGCTGGATCGGCACAGATGCCGCCGCGCTTTTCTCCAAAGCTGCCGACTGCCCTGTACGGGTGTTGAATGATGCGGATGTCGCCGGCATTGCCGAAATGCGGTTTGGTGCCGGTCGCCATCGAGACGGCGTCGTTTTCATCGTCACCATCGGCACCGGTCTCGGCACGGCGCTCTTCTCCGATGGCGTTCTCGTGCCCAATACGGAGTTGGGGCATATTGAGATGGACTGCCAGGACGCCGAGTGGCAATCCGCCGACTCAGCCCGCAAGCGGGAGAACCTGACGTGGCGGGAGTGGGCCCTGCGCTTTGACCGCTATCTCAACCACATCCACGCCCTCTTCTGGCCCGACCTCTTCATCCTGGGCGGAGGAGCGAGCAAGAAGATGCATAAGTTCGAGGATATTCTGAGCGTGCCTACTGAAATCGTGGCGGCTCAACTCCGGAACGAAGCCGGCATCATCGGCGCCGCGATTGCGGCGGAGGCGCTGGTCCCCAAGATTTAGCATAGTCCGGCGGCACCACCGCCGGTGGTCAATGGTTTGCTTTGCCCCGGGTAGAGAAGAGGGCAGTCGCGCGACTGCCCTCCTGTCAAATCACGAACTGCGAACGAGCTTATTCGTAGCGCCCCAACGTCTTGGCCAGGGCAACGATCGCCCGGAAGTTGTCCAGGCTCACACTGGATGGCACCGAGTGGTCGGAGGAGAAGATGTAGCCACCTTGCTGCTTGAGGTGCGGGATCACACGACGCATCTCAGCTTCGATCGCCTCACGATCATCCCACAGAACGGCGTTGACGCCGCCGTGAAGCAGCAAGTCGGTGCCATAGGTCTGCTTGATAGCGATTGGGTCCATACCGGCCTTTACCTCCAGCGGATTCAGCCCATCGATACCGATCTCTACCAGCTCGGGTATCAACGGCCTGATGTCACCACAGGAGTGCAGGCGCACCTTGACGCCTTTGGCGTGTGCCCAGTCAACGGCGCGCTTGTGCACCGGCTTGAGCAACGCCCGGTAGGTTTTGACGGAGAAAAACTGGTTCTGTTTGTAGCCCATATCGTCAGGCCAGTTGACGGCATCAAACGTGTAGCCGGCATCCCAGACCCTGTCCAGAAGCGCGATGTCGAGATCCAGGAAGTGGTTGAACATATCCACACACCAAGCCGGATCATCCAGCATCGCCATCAACAGTCGCTCGGTGCCGACGGCCCAGGAATGGGCGACGTCGAAGCCGAACCACATATAGGCCTCGATCCACTGGCCTTCATCGCGCCACCGGTTGTAGTTGGCCTTTAGATAGTCCCAGGGGATACGCTCGTCACTGGGCGTCATCCGTTCCTTGGCGATCGTCCAGGCGTCGGGCCCGGTGATGGTAAAGTCCAGAAACTCCGGTGTGGAGGCAATGTGTTTCCAGTTTTTGAGCGTCGCCCCCCAGGCTGTCGTCTCGATGATGTAGGTCTCAGTCTCCTCCACAACCTCCTCTGGAAACCGTGGACTGTTATCGCATTTGATGTGCGCAATCTTGTCCAGCCCAAAGAAGTCGACGTAGCTCACGGCTTCGGGCATTCCCTCACGCTGCCAGCGCCGAATCGTCGCCGCCCAAGGAGAGTCGGTGATCGGGACGCGGTCGGCCTCCTGATGCGCGTACATCCGCGCCATACGTGCGTGGGTCGTCAGCTCGTCCATAGCCTACGCAGCGCGTGCCTCTTTAATCCACTGGATGACCTGCCGGGCATTCTCGGTGATCTTATCATACTCGCCGGCAGCGAGCCACTCCTTGCGCACCGCAGCGCTTCCCATACCGACGCAGACGGCACCGGCCTTGATCCAGCCCTTGATGTTGTCCTCCTCAGCCGAGACACCACCGGTGGGCATAAGTCTGGTCCACGGCATCGGCGCCGTGACCGCCTTGATGAAGCCCGGACCACCGACCTGGGTGCCGGGGAAGACCTTGCAGATCTCCACTCCCAGCTCCTCGGCAGCCGAGATCTCGCTGACTGTACCGCACCCGGGCATATAGGCGACTTTGCGGCGATTGCAGACCCGGGCCACCTCAGGATTGAGCATGGGACCCACGACGAAGTTGGCCCCATAGGCCATCGCGATACCGGCGGTCGGCGCATCGGCGATCGACCCCACCCCGAGGATGACCTGCGGCTCGGTCTTGGCGAAATAAGGCACTAAGACCTTGAAGACCTCCATCGCCTGATCGCCGCGGTTGGTGAACTCTACAATCCGCGCACCCCCCTCGGCGAGCGCGTGGATCACTTCTTTACAGAGATCGACATCATCGTTATAGAAAAGGGGGACGAACCCCACATCAACGAACGTGTTTAGTACGGTCAAGCGGTCAAATCGAGCCATAATACTCCTCCTTGTCTACTGGCAGGGTGAAGCTTGGGTTGATCCACACGTCAATTCAGCGGCTGACGCGACCGGAGACGTCTCCGCCCATCATCTTCTCTACCTCTTCGACGCTGACGAGGTTGAAGTCGCCAACGATCGTGTGCTTTAGGCAGGAGGCTGCCACGGCGAAGTTGAGCGCGTCTTGCTCACTCTCGTAGGTCAGTAGTCCGTAGATCAAGCCGCCCATAAAGCTGTCGCCGCCGCCCACGCGATCGACGATGTGGGTGATATCGTAGGTCGGGGCGGTGCAGATTGCGCCCTCGTGCCACAGGATGGCACTCCAGGTGTTATGGCTGGCGGAGAGGGAACCGCGCAGGGTGATGGCGATGGTCCGGAGATTGGGGAAGCGGTCCTTGAGCTTGTTGCAGACGTAGACATAGGCCTCAGCCTCCACCTTACCCGCCGTCACGTCAGCCTCAGGCGCATGAATGCCGAAGACTTTGTCAGCATCTTCCTCGTTTCCGATAGCGACATCGGTGTAACCGACCAACTCCGCCATGATCTCCTCAGGCTCCTTGCCCCATTTCCACAGTTTGCTGCGATAGTTGAGATCACAGGAGACGGTCACCCCGGCGTCCTTGGCAGCCTTTACCGCCTCAAGACAGACAGCGGCGGCGCCGGCAGAGATGGCCGGCGTGATACCGGTCCAATGGAACCACTGTGCGTCGGCAAAAACGGCAGACCAGTCAACCATCCCGGGCCGAATCGTGGCCAAGGCAGAATCAGCACGATCGTAGATGACCTTGCTGCCGCGCTGAACCGCGCCGGTCTCCAGGAAGTAGATCCCCAGGCGGTCGCCTCCACGGACGATGTGGTCGGTACCGACGCCGAACTGCCGAATGAAGTTCAGACAGGCATCCCCAATGTCGTTCTTGGGCAGGCGCGTCACGTATTCTACGGGCAGGCCGAAGTTGGCAGCCGAGACAGCGACATTGGCCTCGCCGCCGCCATAGATCACGTCAAAGCTGTTGGCCTGGACGAATCGCAGGTGGTCGGGGGGAGCCAATCGCAGCATAATCTCGCCGAAGGTAACAAGGCTCTTCATACGGAGACTCCTTCTTGTGAGTACTTGGACATATTGACAACGGTGTGTCTATCTTATATCCTACTGGAGTGCTGTCAAGAAATCGAGGAACTATGCCCGACGTCCACGAATTGGTCGCGCCGATTTTGAGTATTCACGAGGAAATGCGGGACGCTGTCGTCGCCGCCTGCGAAGCCGCCCGAGCAACAGCAGAAGCCGGCGAGATGGCGGCCCTCACCGACATCGAACATGACGGCGCCGGTGACACTATCTACGCTATCGACCGAATCTCTGAAGCTCGGTTGATGACGGCCTTCGAGACTCACGTTGCCTCCCGGACGCCCATCATGCTCATCGCTGAGGGCCTGCCCGATGGTGGCCGGGTGGTTCTCCCCCGCGGAGCGCGGGAAAAGGAGGTCGCCTGGCGCATTATCGTGGACCCCATCGATGGGACTCGCGGACTAATGTACCAGAAGCGCAGCGCTTGGATTCTAACCGGGGTAGCGCCTAACCGGGGAGAGCGCACCGCTCTGTCGGACATCACCCTCGCGGTTCAGAGCGAAATCCCGCTCGTGAAGCAACACCTGATGGACCAGATTTGGGCGATCCGAGGTGAGACCGTGCGCGCGCAACGAATCAACCGCCTAGATGGTACGCGCAGCGCCCTCAGACTCCACCCCTCACAGGCCGACACCATCGCCCACGGGTTTGCCACCATCGCTCGCTTCTTCCCCGGTGGCCGCGACCTGCTGGCCGCCATCGATGATGAGGTCGTCGCCACAGTGCTCGGCCCGGTCCGTCCCGGGAAAGGGCAGTGTTTTGAGGATCAGTACATCTGCACCGGCGGACAGTTTTACGAGCTACTGACTGGCCACGACCGGTTCATAGCCGACCTGAGACCACTGGTCGAGCGGGTGCTGGCTGAACGGGGCCAAGCACTGGGCCTCTGCTGCCATCCATATGACGTCTGCACTGCCCTAATCGCTGAAGAGCTTGGCGTTATCCTGACAGACCCCGAGGGCAACCCTCTGGACGCCCCGCTCGCGATAGAGCCAGACGTCGCCTGGGTGGGCTATGCCAATGACGCCCTCCGCGCCCAGGTAGCCCCGGCTCTCGAAGCAGCACTGGAACGGCGCGGATGGCTGCGCGACGCGCCTAGCTCAACTGGTAGTTCGGCGGCTGCTTGGTAATGGTGACACTGTGGGGATGGCTCTCAATCAGCCCGGCACTGGTGATGCGAACAAAGCGGGCCTTGGCCTGAAGCTCCGCCAGATTGGCGGCACCGGCATAGCCCAGCCCGGACCGCAGGCCGCCCAGGAGCTGGTAGATGTAGTCGTGTAGCGGCCCTTTATAGGGTACACGGGCCTCAACGCCCTCGGGCACCGTCTTGCCACTCAAACCCTGCCCGGTCCCATAGCGATCACGACCGTATCCACGCATAGCCCCCAAGCTGCCCATCCCTCGATACTCCTTGAAGCGGCGACCTTCATAGAAGACCACCTCGCCTGGCGCCTCATCCATGCCGGCCAGCATGCTTCCCAGCATCACAACATTGGCGCCCACCGCGATCGCTTTCACGATGTCGCCACTGTACTTTATGCCACCATCGGCGATGATCGGCTTGCCGTAGGAGGCAGCCGCCTTGGCGCAGTTGTGAAGCGCGGTCATCTGCGGCATCCCGGCCCCGGCCACGATCCGCGTGGTGCAAATAGAACCGGCGCCAACCCCGACCTTCACGACATCCGCGCCAGCGTTGATGAGCGCCTCTGTCCCCTCGTCCGTCACGACATTCCCGGCTATGATGGGCAGATCCGGAGCGACCTCGCGGATGCGCGCAATCGCACGAAGCACCCCTGCGGAGTGGCCGTGGGCCGTATCGATCACCACAATGTCGAGTTCAGCAGCCTTCAGCCTCTCGACCCGCTCCTCCAGATCATGGCCCACCCCTACCGCCGCACCTACGATCAGCCGCCCCTGCGCATCGGCAGTGGCGTTAGGGAAGTCACGCGCCTTTTGGATGTCCTTGACGGTGATCAAGCCCTTGAGGATGTTATCTTCATCGACCAGCACTAACTTCTCAATGCGATGCCGGTGAAGCAGCCGCTTGGCGTCCTCAATATCGATGTCGACGGGGGCTGATACGATATCCTCTGCGGTCATAAACTCCGTCACCGGCTGACCATAGTCTTCGGTATCGACGAAGCGAAAGTCACGATTGGTCAGGATACCGACGAGCTTGTTGTCCTCATCTGTGATCGGCACCCCACTGATGTGGTAGGTCGACATGATGTCCTCAGCGTCCCGCAACGTCGCGGTGGGCCGAAGCGTGATCGGATCCACGATCATGCCGGACTGTGAACGCTTGACCTTCGCGACCTCACTGGCCTGATCCTCAGGCGACATGTTGCGGTGAATGATGCCCAATCCGCCCTCTCTTGCAAGGGCGATGGCCATCGGCGCCTCGGTAACCGTATCCATGGCCGCGGCGATGATGGGCGTGGCCAGGTGGATCTTATCGGTGAGCTGTGCGCTGACATCGGTCTCGCTAGGCAGTACCTCCGTATATCCTGGTACGATCAGCACATCGTCGAAAGTGAGCGCTTCGCCGTGAGAAAACAATCTTGAGTGTCCCATCGCTGCCTCCCCCTCTGATAGTCATCGACCTCATTCTAGACGCCCTTGACGATTCGTCCAGGTCGGCAGGGGCAGAGTATAGTCACCGGGGCGCGTGAGATGCTTGCGCACCCCGACATCAGCACAGCAGTGCGGCGCTAGGAGAGCTTGGCGATGATGGCATCGGCCATTTCTGCGGTGCCGACGACGCGAGCCCGGGGCCGACCGGGTTTCAGATCGGGGGTGACCACCTCGCCCGCCGCCAATACCTCGGCCACAGCGGCTTCGACCCGCGCAGCAGCGTCACGTTCGCCCAGATGTCCCAGCATTAATGCACCAGTAAGGATCGCCGCTACCGGGTTGGCTAAGTCCTGCCCAGCGATATCTGGGGCGGAGCCGTGAACGGGCTCAAAAACAGCACAGCCGGTGCCGATGTTTGCACCGGGGGCCAGCCCCAGACCGCCCACCAGCCCGGCGGTGAGATCGCTGATTATGTCACCGAAGAGGTTGGGCAAGACCAGGACATCATACATCTCAGGCTGAAGTACCAACTGCATGCACATATTGTCGACAATGCGATCCTGAAAGGCGATATCCGGATAGTCGCTGGCGACCTCACGGGCCGTCTGGAGGAAGAGACCGTCGGTGATCTTGAGGATATTGGCCTTATGAACCGCCGTGACCTGCCGGCGCCCGTTCTGACGCGCGTACTCAAATGCATATCGTGTCACCCGCTCCGACGCTTTGCGGGTGATGATTCGAATGGCCTCCGTGGCCTCTCCGGGGACCACCTCATGCTCGATGCCTACGTACAATCCCTCGGTGTTCTCTCGGACCACGACCAGGTCCACGTCGGGGCGGGCCCGCGGCAATCCTCGTAACGTCCGCGCCGGCCGAACGTTAGCATAGAGGTCGAGCGCCCTCCGAATGGCAACATTGACACTCCGGAACCCTGAGCCGAGGGTGGTTGTGATGGGACCCTTAAGGGCAATCCCATTGGTGCGGACTGAAGCGAGGACCTTGTCCGGCAAGGGCGTGCCAGCTTCTTCGACGACACAGGCGCCGGCGCGCTGGACATCCCAGGACAGAGACAGCCCGGTAGCATCCAACACCCGACGGGCGGCCGCGATAACCTCAGGCCCAATACCATCGCCGGGAATCAGAGTGATGGTGTAGCTTGCATATGTCATGCCTAGACCGTCCTTTCACGAGTGTAGGCCAGCAGCCCACCGGCCAGAAGAATCTCGCGCTCGCGCTGGCTGAATCGGGGAGTACAGGCGTAGCTGACGCTCTTGGACACGTTCTCAACCACGATTGGCCGACCGGCCTCCACGGCCTCGCGCACGCCGCGAAGGCGCAAGGTGTCCCCCTGGGCCAGTGAATCGTAGTCCGCCGCCTCATCAAAGACCAGCGGCAGTATGCCCGTGTTGATCAGATTTGATCGGTGAATCCGTGAGAAGGACTTAACCAGCACCACCTCCACACCCAAGTACATCGGAGCCAGAGCCGCATGCTCACGGCTCGAGCCCTGACCGTAGTTGCTGCCGCCCACGATGATCCCCCCACCCCAGCGCTTAGCGCGTTCGACGAAGTCCGGATCGACACGCCGAAAAACGTACTCGGCGATAGCCGGTATGTTTGACCGCAGTGGCAGGATCTGAGCCCCGGCGGGCATAATGTGATCGGTGGTGATATCGTCATCGACCTTCAACAGGACACGCCCCTCGATCTGATCACCCAATGGCTCACCAGTAGGAACTGGCTTGATGTTTGGCCCTCGAATGACGTCCACGTGCGCAGCATCTTCCGAATCCGGCGGGAAGACGAGCAACGAATTAGGACTCGGATAGCGCACAGGCTGGCTGACGCGAGGAGGCGTCCCGAAGTCACGAGGATCGGTAATCTGTCCACTGAGCGCCGCAGCCGCACAGGTCTCCGGACTTGCCAGATAGACCGCATCATCAGCTGTGCCGCTGCGACCCTTGAAGTTGCGATTGAAGGAGCGGATCGACGCCACGCCAGTCGCCGGAGCCTGTCCCATACCCAAACAGGGACCACAGGCCGACTCCAGAATCCGAGCGCCAGCAGCGATTAGATCGCCTAAGGCGCCGTTCTCGGCAATCATGGAGTAGACCTGTTGGCTGCCTGGCGTGACGGTCATGCTGACTGTCGGATGAATCTGCTTTCCCTTGAGCAGCGTGGCAACCGTTACCAAATCCTCAAAGGAGGAGTTCACACACGAGCCCAAACAGACCTGAGCGACAGGCAAACCCGCGACCTCTTCAACTGGCACCACCCTATCGGGCATCGATGGTCGTGCGACCAGGGGCCCCAGCATGCTGAGGTCGACATCAATCACCTGTGCATACGCGGCGTCGGGATCCGCAGTCAGGGGCAGCCAATCCGCCTCCCGTCCCTGGGCGATGAGATAGCGCCGAGTCTGCTCGTCGCTGGGAAAGATCGAAGAAGTCGCACCCAGCTCAGCACCCATATTGCAGATCGTCGCGCGTTGGTCAACCGTCAGCGTCGCAACGCCCGGGCCGAAGTACTCGATGATGCGACCGACGCCCCCTTTGACCGTCAGACGACGCAGCAATTCCAGGATCACGTCCTTGGCCGTGACCCACGGCTCCAACGCACCGGACAACCTCACACCAAGAACTGTGGGCATCGCCGTGTAGAAGAGCCCCCCGCCCATCGCGACGGCGACATCCAGTCCACCCGACCCAATTGCCAGGACGCCCAGTCCACCGGCGTTTGGAGTATGACTGTCGGACCCCAAGAGCGTCTTGCCGGGCACACTGAACCGCTCCAGCTGCACTTGGTGACAGATACCGTTTCCAGGTCGAGAAAAAATGGCTCCGTAGCGCGCTGCCGTCGTCTGAAGATAGCGGTGATCATCGGCATTCCGGAAGTCACTCTGCAGCATATTATGGTCGACGTAGCTCACAGCGCGCTCGCTACGCACACGAGGAATGTCCAACGCCTCGAATTCCAGCCACGCCATCGTACCGGTTGCGTCCTGCGTCAGGGTATGATCGATCCTGATGCCGATTTCAGTGCCCGGTGCCAAGGCGCCGTCCACCAGGTGCTCTGTGATGATCTTCTCTGTCAAGGTCTTTCCCATAGTGGTCTCTCTTCTGCGACTATGCAGGGTATTGGAACGTCTTACAAGGATGGTCCTAGCGTTCGTGCCGCGGATGATACGTACGATCCTTCGGTCCCACGTAGGCCGACAGAGGACGGATCAGCCGATTGCGTGCATACTGCTCCATAACGTGAGTGCTCCATCCAGGGATGCGGCTGATGGCAAAGACTGCAACAAAGAGATCCAGGGGGATACCCAACAGATAGAGAAGCGGTGCAGCATAGAAGTCAACATTGGGATAGAGTCCCTTCTTGGCCTCAACCGTCTCGGCGATTGCCGTCGCCAACTCATAAAGATGGAAATCCCCTCTCTCGGCACAGAGCTCGTACAGGCGACCGCGCAAATAGGCAGAGCGAGGGTCCGGAGCCGACTTGTAGACGCGGTGTCCAAAGCCCATGATCCTTTCCTTTCGCGCCAACGCCTCCTCGATATAAGGCACTACCTGATCGACATCACCAATGTCCAGCATCATCTTCATCGCGCGCCGGTTAGCGCCGCCATGGAGCGGGCCCTTGAGCGTTCCGATGGCGGTGGTGATGGCCGAATAGATGTCAGAGAGGGTTGCCGCGGTCACGCGAGCGGCGAAGGTCGAGGCGTTGAATCCGTGCTCGGCCATCAGAAGCATCGTCATGTCCATCGCCCGGGCCGCCATGTCTGTGGGATGCTCGCCATGCAGCATGTGAAGGAAATTCGCGGCGTGGCTTAGCGTCGGATCGGGATGTATGGGTGGCTCCCCCTGCCGGTGATGATAGTAATTGGCGACGATGGTGGGAAACTTCGCGACCAAGCGAGTGGCCTTCTCAATGTTGCTGTTAAGACAGCGATCACCATCATCAGCGTCAGAACAAGACAGCGCTGAGACCGCCGTACGCAGTGCGTCCATCGGCTCCACGCTGCAAGGCAAAGCCGTCAGTATACGCCAGATGGTCTCCTCGATCTCGCGCTCAGCTGCCAGATTGGCGCTGAAAGTCCGCAAAGCGTTCTCTGTGGGGAGCTCGCCATACCAAAGCAGGTAGACCGTTTCCTCAAACGTCGCATGACAGGCGAGCTCGCCAATGTCATAGCCACGATAGCTCAACGTTCCGCGCTCCCCGTTAACCTCACAGATCTCACTCTGGGCGATGACAACACCAGCGAGGCCCTCGGCGATCGGTCTCGCATTCACCGACGGCGCACCACCATTTTCGCTCGCAGTCTGCGTCTCGATCCCGCGCGCAGTCGTCTCTACTCCTCCATCAGCCTCGGCGTTTCCTGACATATCTCCTCCTCCTGGATTCCCCATACTGAGCTGACCGCTCCCCCTCGTATCTGCAAGCGGCCCTCCGATCGACTGGAGCTTCGCGCCATAGAAAAAGCCAGCCTCCTTGCGGTAGGCTGGCTGGTTTGGTTCAGGTTTTCGGCTAACCGAAACGCATCAACCGCCTCCGCAATGCGCATGGAAGGGGCTGAGGCTTGTTAGGCTGTCGGTTAATCCTGACTATCAGCATATCTCTATCGCGGTCTCTCAGTGACGTAATTAGAGAAACTGTAGCATAAGATGGCGAAAATGTCAACCAGATGAACAATCTAACCAAAAACCGACACTGCCGGACAGATGCTGGACGCAGATCCTATCCAACCTCGACATCAAGGACATCGATACGGCCCTCGTCACAGACAAGGGCCACTGCACCACTCAGCAGCGGATGCTCGCGATCCTCCACACCGAGGACACGATCACCGTTGACATAGCCGGCAATTGCCTCACCCGCCACTCGCAGGCCCAGTGAATAGGTCTCGTCGTAAGTCCAAGGATAGCCGACCTCGGCCAAAGGTCGCTCGCCATCCAGAGCTTTCACCAAGCGCAGCTTCTGATCGCTGCAAAGCACCAATGCGTAGTAACGAGCCAATCCCTGAACGCGGGCGGCGATCCCGGCACGACGCGCAAGATGCGGACGGATAACGGCGTCAACGCGGTAATCCTCCCAATCTCGGGTACCCTGAATCAGCAGCCCCGTTCCGCGGTCTTGACTGATACGGATCGCATCTCCAGCCCAGAGATGGTCCACGCCATCCACCCAGGCGCGCTGCCAAAGGGTGCCACTATGGGAGGGTGGGAAAAGTTTCACCGTTGGTGTGCCCCCCCACGTGAGGGTGTCGAGATAGACCGTGCCATCTGCACGGCGCTCGGCGTGAAGCTCCACCCCCACCTCGGAGATGGGACTTGCCGGGGGCGCCTGGATCTGCCATTTGAGCACTGTGCTTGCCGACGGCAGCAGGCGGGTTGCCGGACCACGACACACAACCAGTTCATCGTCAGCTCCATAGAGACGGATATAGAGGTTGGCCATCACGGGATCTTGGTTGCTGGCCTCGGCTTCGATCCGCGCCGTCACGGTCTGACCTGCATAGAGTGTAGGAGAGCCGATCAGACCATAACCGGGCATAGTCACAGCCTCCCGGGTCAGAAATGTCGGCGTTCCAGTGCGGGCGACCCTTCCTCGCGCTACCCCGGTATAGTGTAGCGCGAGGCTGCGGTTGCCCGTCACACTGTGTCCCGCGACGTTTTCCAGCCGCAGCGTGCCTCGGGCATCGATCTCCCGATCGGGCATAAAGCCCTGCAGGGCACCGGGAAGATCAAAATGGAACCTTGCTCCCTTCTTCGGGGCAACAGGCGATTGCCCGGCTAAGGCACGGCCGCTGTTGATCAGGTGATAGGCTTCGGTCAGGGCATCGGTGATGGCCCGTCCACCCTCGGCCGTAGGCAGGTAGAGGCGGTCGGCAACCGGGCCGCGATAATCAGGTCCACTGGCCAGCCCCTCAAGCCCATTCTTGATACCCATCAAACACCCAACGTTACCAGCGTTGCAGTCGGTGTCCCACCCTGAGGTGTTCACGATCATCATGGTCCGCTGGAAGTCATCCTCACCGTAAAGCAAGCTCAAGATCATCAGACCGTGGTTGGGCACAATATGGCAGCCACCGCCATACTTGTGATAGCCGTATTTGGCGTCCAGCCAGTGGCGCGCCACCTGCCAGTCGGGCTCGCGCTCTCGGAGTTCTCGGAGCTCTTCGATCATCTGCGCGATGAGGGCATCCCGGGGAATCTGGCGTAATCCGATGTCGAGCAGGGTATTCAGATCTGCCGTCACGAAGGCCTGCGACTCCATAGCAGCCAGCATCTGTGCCCCATGCACAGCTTCACCATCGTGGCTGACGCTGGCAGCGCGCCGCGCCAGATCAGCAGCGACGTCGGGTTGACCCGGCGCCACCATTGCCCAGCCGTCGATGAAAATCTGGGCACCAATCTGCTCGGCAACGACCTGACCATTCAACTCCATCGAGCCGCTCCTCGGCGCCTCGATACCGGATTTCAACCTGAGAAAAGCGGTGTGCTCGGTGGAGTTTCCCATCCCACCCCACCAGAGTATAGTACGGGCTTCGATGATGTAGTTCAGCCAAGTCTGGCCGATCTGAGCAGGGGTGATATCCTGAGGATAACCGTAGTCCTCTAGAGCACGGACGAAGGTGAAAGTGCCGGAGATATCATCATCGGTCACGATCAGGGGCTTGCCCAGCTTCTCGTGGACATAGTAGTTGATCTCCCCTAACTCCTCCATGATCCTGTCGTAGGACCATCCCTCGAAAGGGCGCCCAAGGTAGACGCCGATGATCTTGCCTAGAACACCGGCGTAGACTCGTGCCTCGTAATCAGCTGGCAGGAGCATTGTCACACCGCGACCAGGGACTCGGAGCGAGCCGAGTGGTAAAGGCCCAGCACCGCACGAAGGATTTCCCGACTGCGGCTGAGGGATATAATGGGATCAGCTCCATCCAGAACGCAGGCTTCCATAGCCTCAACCTCGCAAAGATAAGGGTCGACGGGCTCAATGACAATCTCCTCCTCGGCGCCGCTCCGAGGCGTGAGTAGAATGCAGCTTTCCTCCCCATCAACACCCGGTTTCCAGGGGCTAGGTAATGCGATGCTGCCCTCATCGCCGACAACGACCGTGCCCTGACGGAAGGGCATACGGAAGCTACAGGAAACCTGGCCTGTCACCGAGTTCTCAAAGCGCAGCTGACCACTGAGAGTGACATCCACACCGGTCTCGCCGACGATCTGCTGTGCCCAGATCTCAGCTGGCGGACCCGCCTGGGCCATCGTGACCGCCATACTCGTCGGATAGACACCCACGTCCCAGAGGGCGCCCCCTCCGAGGTCCGGGCTGAGGCGGATGTTATCTGAGTGCTCCGCGGGAAGATAAAAACTAAACCAGCTCTGGATGAGTTGGACCTTACCAATTCGCCCTTCCCGGATCATGGCCGCAACCTTGAGCGTTTGAGGATGGTGCAGATACATAAAAGCCTCAAAGACCATCACCCCATTGTCCGCGGCTGCGGCCTCTATCCTGGCCAAGTCCGCCAGCGTGAGGACAATGGGCTTCTCACATAGGACGTGCTTTCCCGCCTCGGCTGCCTTGACTGTCCACTCGGCGTGCAAGGTGTTGGGAAGCGAGATGTAAACGACGTCGACCTCGGCATCCTCCAGGAGCGCTTCGTAAGACCCATAGGCGGTAGGGATCTCCCATTCGCGGGCATAGGCATCAGCGCGAGATTGAGTACGGCTGGAAACTGCAACCAGATCACTGCGCTCAGCCTCGCGAATTGGCCCGATCAGAGCACGGTTGATGCCAGCGGTCGATAACAAGCCCCAGCGCAGCCTTCCAGATGTTTCAGCCTGTATCATCACTATTCTCCCTTTGGTTCAAACTCACAGTCAGCACCTGCATTCAAGCTCTCGAGGAATCCGATGAACATGCGTCCACCCAATGCGTTATACGCTACGGGGCGCCAGGGCTTGGCAATTACATCAAGTTTACCATTACCGGTTACATCGCCAACAACCGCGGCGTGCCCCCCCAGATTCGCATCCAGGATGACGTGTTCGCGCCAATCGCCCCCTCTACCATCGACGTTTTCCCAGACATACCAACGCGGCGGACACTCCCCACCGACAGCCTCCATTTCACAACTAAGGATGTCGAAATCGCCGTCACCGTCCAGATCCCCTACGTAGAGACTGTGATAGGCGCCACGCCGTGGCTCTTGTTCGGGATCCCAAACGTAGACATCGTGCCGCTTCCAGGCAAGTCCCTGACCGTCCAGATTCTCCATCCACCAGATCTGACCTCCGGGAATCTCCGCGTCGGTGAAGACAATGTCCTGTTTGCCATTGCCGTTCACATCACAGACAACGCTATAGGTGGCATTGAAAGCAAAATGAGGCTGGAAATCCGGCGGAGGCGGAGTATTGGGTCCAATGGGATGCTCGGCCCACGCCGTTCCACGCCCCGCGGGATTCTCAAACCATACATCGGTCCGCACGACATCCAGCTTGCCGTTGCCATTGAGGTCGCCTACTGAGAGCCCGGCGTGGACCGGTGCACCAATGTAGTGGCTAGTCCACGGCAGCGTGGGGTCGTCGGGGATTTTGTACCAACGCAGATCGTTCTTGTCAGACATTGTCAGGACCTCGGGTCTGCCGTCGCCGTCTATGTCAGCGACGGTGACATCGTGCACAGCGCTCAAAGCCGGGTCGAAGACGATGCGGCTGAAGGGCACTTGGGGGTCCCGGCTGTTACGATACCAAGCACCGCCGGTGACCAGGTCCATCCAGCCATCACCGTCGACATCCAGAGCCACTGCCCCCACATCCGACGGCGAATCCGTGCCCAACAGATGCCGAGTCCAGTGGTCTGGATCCTGATAATCGTACCAGAAGATGTCACCATGGCTCTGCCCTACGACGTACTCAAGCCGTCCGTCATTGTCGAGATCCACCAACGCTGTCTGAGCGTAGCTGCCTTTAGGCAACGTCTGATCAACAATGTGCAACCTGAATCGAAAACTGACTTTCACGGTCTGACCTCCACCGCCTTAACGGACATTGCCTCGATCTGATGCTCACCCAAGTCGACCTGTCCACCCGAGCCTGGACGGTAAACGACTTTGGTCTTCATCGACGAAGAGAAAAGATTCATCATGAACAGCAACGACTTGCTTCCTCGGGTTCTCAATGCTAGCCAGATAGCAGGATTTGTGGAGATGATGACGCGGCTCAGCCCCAGTCGATTCAGCAATGCCAATAGAGCCTGAGACTGCTCGTCTTTGCGGTGCTCCCAGGTCATACCGAGCAGAATCACCCGGCCTCCACCCGAGGTCGCAACCTCCCAGGCCAGAGGTGCGTCGGTGCATTCATCATACCCAACGACCACCGCATCCTCCGGTGGAGCGGCAAAGAACACTTCGTTCTTGAGTACGTTCCTGATCTCGCCCTCAACCCCCTTGATAACCACACGGATGACCGCTTCCACGCCGCGGCGAAAGGATGGTGCGCCGAGAAAGTCCGAAAGCACCGTACAGGGGACGAAAGTCTCATCAACAGTCGGCAGCACTGGTGCGATCAAGGCCCGACCGCCCCGCTGCAGAAAGGCCACAATCCGTTCCTGATGTGCCTGGGACATAGCCGCACCGGTGGCAACAATCAGGGGTGTCGCAGTATCGTCAACCCAATCATCAGCATCCAGGTTAACGCAGACAGGACTAAGGCTAGCACACAGACCAGTGGTCAACAGTCCGGCGGCAAGAAATCGCCAGGCCTCCGCATTGGTAAAGAGGAGGTCTCCGCGCGCCTGCCAGTAACGATCAGCCCGCGCAGACTCGAAGTTGATCGCGAAACGTATATCATGTTCACGCTCGGCCTGGACGAGCCAAGGATGGTCATCAATGAACTGCCCAAAGGCCGCCTGGACCTCATAGAGGGGCCGCACCTGTCCGTGGGCACCGATGGGGGCGCCGTAATCGTATAGATCGGTCGTCTCACCAGCCCCCGGAGGATTCGGTCCTCCCGTGAAGACATAGTAGTTGTGTCCCTTCATCCCGTAGGCCAGGTTGGTCATATAGCAGGCGTGGGCGTCGCTGGCGGTAATCGGCGGCCAATCGGAACAGCTTCCGCTGGGTAACTCCAGGATCGTCGGGGGATACCCAAGCAATCTCAACGACTCATTGGAGAGCAAGACGTTGCGCGCATACTGTGGCGTAGGGTTGTTCTGGGGCCAAGTCTGATCCAGATTGTAATAGTGATCTGACCCTAGCAGGAAGTCCTCGCCCAGGGTTTCGACCATCTCAACAAAGTAGGCGTTCATGTCGGGATTGGCGGAGTTGTGGATGAGCGGTGTGTCCACACCGTGGTCCCGCAGCCAGGCACAGAGTGTTTGTGCGTACACCGTCGTGACGTGCAGATAAAAATGAAAGTAGTCCCGCAGCCGTCGAATGTCGGACGTTCGGCCAGGATCTGCCTCTGCCGATGATATCGGTCGCACTTCGGTAAAGGACTCATAGTCAGCTGCATAAGCTTCATTGAGCTCGATGAGGCTGCCATACCGGTCAGCAAGAAAACGAGGATAGTGGCCCTCGGGATCTCCAAATCCCATCGCTTCGGCGTTGTAGTCGAGTCCGCCAAACCAGATATGAACGCCCATCAGCTCATTGTCGAATTGGGTGAACGCGATGGGCCCGCCTCTTTGGACCGTTTGCCCAGCCAGCAGAGGACATACAGCATCAAACCAGGCCCGGGCCTTGGTCAGGAATGTCGGATGAAGATAGGAGACTGACGGCAAGCCGAAGGGACGGCCCTCTAGCGTATGGGCCTGGACCTCAGGATAACGGTCGAAGAGCCAGCTCGGCAAGCCACCGTAGATTAGCTCAGAGTACTGGTAAGGACCAGGTCGAGCGATTACATAGAGCTCCGTCTCCCGAGCCGTCTCGAGAAATCCCTCAAGGTCGGTCGTGCCATCACCGCTGTCAAAGACAAAATGCCCCTCCTCCGGCTCGTGGATAAGCCAGGGGATATAGGTGGCCAAACAGTTCCCTCCAGCTTCTTTGAAAAGCTCCATCCGCCTACGCCAGTCAGGCTTGGGCACGCGAAAATAGTGGAACTCTCCCGAGTTAAGGTAGATGGGGCGCCCATCGATCCAATAGCAGTTACTGTCAAAGGTGATTGGCTTCATCTTCGCCTCGTCTCCCCGGCTGACCGGAGCCAGTTCCGTCTCTTACATTGAACGTGACAGCCGTTAGTATACTCCCCTGCGCACTCGGAGCAAAGACAGTAGACGCACGGGGTAGCGCAGCAATTTACATAAGCAGGCTGGCGAATGTAGGTGATGGCGGGTGTAGACTCCCTGCTGCACGGGAGTCCAATATAGAAGCTGGGTTGGACAAGTCTCTGCCAGGTCATCAATGAACTCGCTGCCCCTATATGCTGATGCTACTTCAATGGCAGCCACGATGACGTAGGGGTGATGAGGGTACTGAGAACTGCTTTGCTATCCACGCACTAGAATGCCTGCCTGCCTGCTTGCTTGGTTGATTGCACAGTCTTGGTTAGCTGAGATGAGTCTCAGAAGTCGGAGTCGCACAACATCCCTCACCCCGTCCCTAGGGCTGCGATGAGAGGTTCTGTCGGTTCTTCAAGCCAGCATATACTGTGCAGTTCAGGCAGCGGTCGCTACGGGCGGTGATCTCCCTGCCCAAACCGGCGGCGGCCTCGTGAAGTCGCACATTATCGTGACTCTGTCGCACGCTTACGCAGCAGCGGAGGCGAATCAGTCAACGACCACCGGCTAAAGCGGGATGGCGTCTCCCTGACTTGGTACGGTCACGCCTTTGACCAAAACGTCACTTGTCACCTGAGTCGCGAACATAGCTCCCTTAACATCGGCCTCTGCAGCGACAGCCGTCGCCGCGCTGGAGTCTGCCGGGGCAGCGAGCCTGAGGCTTGCACAGACAGAGTCGTCACGCATAGGACGGTTAGAGGGGTTCGTGTGACCACAAATGGCCGTGTTGGGTAGCAAGGCCCGGTGTGCCGCTTTTTGCGCTGCCCGCGTCTATCCCTGATTCTTTGGCGAATAACGCTCAGATCCTCCAGAGCGATACTGCGCCCGGTGCGTTGGACGGTTTCCACAATGACCTTGTTGAGGCGGTGGTCGGTGTCCGTCTGAAAACGGGACTGTCGACCCGACAGTTATTTGCGTCTGCGCTTTACGCGCTTGGTGCCTACCGAGTGCAGTGTGGCGCGGCGCTGCACACGTCCCCGTCGCTGGGGGTAGCGATAGTGACGCTATCCAGATCGACGCCCAGCGAGCTCTCCGGTTCATCGGGATCGGGCGTCTCCATCTCGCAGACCTGGTGCAGACAGAACGCACCTGCGCGGCAGAACATGTCGTCCTCGCCCTGCAATCCCTGCAGCAACGCCAACTGACGTTGACCGACCAGCAATGAGATGCACTTATCCTAGGCCATCGAATCCAGGGGCTTGAAGGTGCGCCGGCACTTGTGGTTCAGCTTGTAAGCGTCGGCCACCATGGCAAAGATGCGCACCATGAACTGAGCAGCCAGGTTAGGGCGTTCGCGCACGTCTTAGTAGCCGGCGCGGTGCGGGTCGTGCTGTCGGAAGGTCTTGGTGTCCTGGACGTGGACGCTGATATCGCTAGCCGCAGGGCTGGCGGCCACAAGCGTGCGCTTGAGCGCGTTCGCTTGTTCGGGCGTGGTCTCGATTTTGACCTGCGCTATAATCCTTTTGATGGCTCAACCCTGGAGGATATGATGGCCCAGACGTTCGTGGTGTCAAGAGCCCCGGCTTTCCTCACAGCAGCGCCGGAGGGTTACGGTGCTGACGGACTGGGCAGTGTCAACGTAGCAGCTTTCAGCCCCAAGTGTGGCTCGATGACCCCTATAGCGGAGCTTCAGTGGAGGAAACGCCAGCATCGGCAGGCGAGAGCCGCGGCCCTTGAATCGGCACACAACGTCAGCAGGCAACCCCTTGGGCGGGCAGGATACGCACAGGTGGACGTGATCCCAAACCCTGCCAGCGCCAGGCTGTCAAAGTCGAGTTCGACATCTACCTCGGGGCAGATGCCTTCCAAGCCCCTGGCGACAGAACCGACAAGACCTTCGCGACGATAGCGCACAACCCGACACAATGGTCGTTGATCTGGTGGACACGGTGAGATTTTGCCACAGAAAGGAGAGGGCGCTTTGCGCTACCCACTGAAGCGGGTGGTTTCCAGCGCCGAATTCTGATGAAAGCTATGCTCTTGACCTCAACAACCGATCTCAGCCAGGATGAGCATCCTCTGACATTGGCAGAGCTCCCCGACCCGCGGCCGAGTCAGCATGAGATCCTGATACACGTCGCAGCCTGTGGAGTCTGTCACACTGAGCTCGATGAAATCGAAGGCCGTACGGCTCCGAAGAGCTTTCCAGTGGTGCCGGGTCACGAGGTTGTAGGGTATGTCGCGGAAAACGGGTCGCAAGCTTCACGATTTGAGACAGGCGATCGCGTCGGTGTCGGGTGGATCTACTCAGCTTGTGGAGAATGTGCCTATTGCCGCAGCGGACAGGAGAACCTCTGCGCCGAGTTCCAAGCCACAGGTCGGGACGCCAATGGCGGTTATGCTGAGTATATGACGATCCACGAGGCGTTTGCCACACCGATCCCGGAAGTCTTCTCAGATACGGAAGCCGCTCCGCTACTCTGCGCCGGCGCGGTTGGGTACCGGGCGCTGCGGCTCTGCAGCCTCCAGGATGGACAGCGGTTAGGCCTGACCGGTTTCGGTGGATCAGGCCATCTCGTGCTGCAGGCGGCCCGTCAGAAGTATCCCCAAAGCGACATCTATGTCTTCGCCCGGAATCCAGATGAACGGGATTTTGCTCGAGAACTCGGAGCCGTCTGGACCGGCGACACCGAAGCGACAGCACCTGAGAAGCTTGACGCCATCATCGACACGACGCCCGCCTGGAAACCGGTCGTCGAGGCGTTAAGGAGTCTGGCGCCGGGCGGACGCCTGGTGATCAACGCGATCCGTAAGGAGGCCGGAGACAAACACTATCTACTCAACCTCAGCTACGCCAGCCACCTGTGGATGGAAAAGGAGATCAAAAGCGTCGCAAATGTCACCCGGCGAGACCTCAATGAATTTCTGCCACTGGCCGCCGAGATTCCGATCCAGCCAACGGTACAGATCTATAATCTGGCCGAGGCAAATGAGGCACTGATGGCATTGCGCGCTGGTGGCATTCGCGGCAGCAAGGTCCTAAGGATCGATGCCTCCTGAGGCGAACCAACATTGCACGATAGACTTCAGAAGATCAAATCGATTGCGGAATACCCCAGGCGATGTCCGGACGCTGTTGTTTCCCAAGACGCATCAGATCATCCAGCTGATCCCGCCGCTCCAGATAGGCCACCAGCTCCCGAGCCTTACCAGCCTTGTTGGGGGCATCCAGACCCTCAAAGTCGACCGCTAGAGTATGACACAGGGTTCGCAGCTCCTCCCAGTTAAACCGCTCGACAAGGATTTGCCTGAGGCGCACGGCCTCCCGCTGCGGCGCGCTCAAATCAACCCCGTCCAGCAACGCTCTGACCTCAACCCGTTGACGGAGTCCCGGTGGCACAAAGGTCCGCTCTCCCATCTCCTCAAGGTCGAGCAGATACTGATAGTCGACCACAATCTCGGGATGATCGGGCAAGGGCACTTTTTGCTCCACCTGAATGCCCGAAATCGACCGGTGGATGACCTCGAAGTGAAAGCGGATGATACTTAACAGCGCTCTCCGGGTACGTTCCGGGCCCCTGACCCAGATGGAGACCTGCTTCTCCTCCCTATCAGCCTGTACCAGTGCCACGTTGCCCTGATCCGCCACCATAACCCCATTGCGCCAATAGACATCTCGGTAGAGATAGGGATGCATACGGACGATAAAACGCGAGATCACACTCCCCGGTAGGACCGCGTACTGATACTGAAAAGCAAGCGCTCCACCCCAACGGCCCGTCTCTGGTGCCTCTTTGCTCAACAGATCCGGAACAAGAAAGCGTTCCTCCGGCCCACTCTCAAAGGGAAAGCAGAGTTCGAATTTGCGCATCATGTCCAGGATGAACTGATGCTTGTGCCGTGGATAGGCCTGAGGATTCAGAATGTGATCTAGATCCGCACGCGTTAAGCAGCCGTGTCTGCGCAATAGCGTCTCGTCATTGAGGATGCGATAGACGCCGTTGGTGACCCACTGCGGATTGAGGATATTCGTGTCCTCCAAGCGCGGATCATCCTGGAAGTTCAGGACGATGCCAAGATCGTGGAGAAAGCCGATTAACGTGCGCTGGCTGCGCTCATCGGAGATCTCGTGTCGGCGGCAGATCTCGAGATAGGTCTCGTACGGGATATAGTCTCGATCCAGAGCCTCAATTGTCGCCTTCACATCGAACCAAGAGGCCAGCAATGCATCTCGCACATGGGGCATACGCGTAACTTCACGGACGATCCGCGCCTTCAACTGATCGATGCCCGACGCCGTCGCGCACGATGTGACCACAAAGTCACGGATTTGAGGGTACTTGAGCTGCAAACCGCGCTCGTCCAGATCCAGCGTATGCAGGTCGCTCTTGTTGCCTACGATGATGATCGGAGAGTCGCCGCCGAAACTCTGGATGATCTTCAGCCAATATTCCAGACGATTCTCCTCCTCGCTAAGACGGCTGTCCAAAACCAGTAGGTATAGCGTCCGCTTGGTGAGGAAGAACTGGTGCGTAGCGTGCATAATCTCTTGCCCACCGAAGTCCCAGACGTTAAGCTGAATCCGAGTTTCGTTGATCCGAATTGGCCAGGCTTGTATGGCAATGCCCTGAGTCTTCGACTCCCACGGGTCGTAGGAATCCTGGGTCAGCCTTTTCACCAGTGAGGTCTTCCCCACCCCACCCTGACCTACAAGGACCATCTTCGCCTCGTTAAGCTGCTGCTTGCGACCATCTAGATGCTCTAGATAGTAGGTCACTATCGCTGTAGGATTGTCGGTCCTTGCCAGAATTTCCGGTGGCAGAGCTAAGGGATTTTCGGAAACATCAAGCGTCTCCAACCGGGCAAGTTGGCCGATCTCGGGCGGCAATGAGACCAGCTGGTTGTGGCGGAGGTCAAGCTGGCGGAGCTGCCGGAGATCACCGACCTCCGGCGGTAGATGCGTGATCGCATTATGATGCAGGATCAGGGTCAGTAAGCGGCCCAGTCGGCCGATCTCTGCGGGCAGACTACGCAGTCGGTTATTATGGAGATTCACGTACTTCAGTTTCCGAAGGCGACCTATCTCCGGCGAGACCGCAATCACCTCTGCCCGATCGACGATCAGCCGCTCTAGCCCGGACAGGCGCCAGATACCATCCGGGATCTCGGTCATACGACTGCGGCCCATGTTTAGCATCGTCAGACGAGCGAGCCTCTCAATCTCAACCGGCAACGTGAGCAATGGATTCCCCCATAGATGGAGCTCCTCAAGACAGAGTAGATGCAGAATCACCTGTGGGAAGACCTGGAGACGATTCTGTCGCAGATCAAGAGATAGCAGATTGCCGAGTCTTCCCATCTCACGCGTCAGGGAAGCCAACCGATTGTCGCGTATGTCAAGGGAGGTGAGATTCAGTAAGCGACCCAGCTCTGAAGGAAGTGCCACCAACTGATTGTGGCGCAGATCCAGGTGCTCCAACTGTTGTAAGTCGCCGATCTCCGGCGGAAGGGCAACCAGACTGTTGCCGCATAGGTCGAGAGACGCCAGTTGATCAAGCTGGCCGATCTCCGGCGGCAGAGACGTCAGTTCGCGGTAGCTGAGATCGAGCTGCGTAGCACCGCTCCGTGCTGCCCGCTCAATCACCCGGAGAAGCTGAGTGTCAGTCAAGCCATCCCTCCTTAGATATTGACGCTCATATGAGTTGATCCCATAGGTTAAACGTGGTCTAGCCGTTCTCCCAGCCTAGGCACCGGCAATAGTCGATCCATCAGAGTCACGATAAGCCAGCACCGCTTCCCAGCGTCCGGCAGTAGCCAGACGGGCTTGCTCCGGCCACGTCGACAGGGCCTCAGCCCGGAGTCCAGTCTCGCCAACGAGCACCGCAACCTGATCAGGATCTAACCAGGCCAGTTGCTCAAAGGTGAGAAGGCCCGCCGCGTAGAGCACTGCCTGAGTCTTTTCGCCAATGCCCCAAAGTCGAGTCAGGTCATCAGGCTGAACCAGAAACCGCTCCTCCAATTCCTCCGGTGCAGATCTAGGGATCTGCAAAGCAGCAGGCGCAGCCGAAGCAGCATGTGCTGGATAAGTCCGCCAGCGATAGTCGTTAGCTAGTGCTTGTTGGAAGTCTTCGAGAATCCCAGGCTTATCCTTGATGCTCCACGCATCGCCCATCCACCGGTATAGCAGTCCACAGTGAATCTGCTGATGATGCGGACTCTGATTCCAGCGATGGATCTCCGCATAAGCTGCCTGAACCCATCCTATATTCTGGTTGATCCATCCTTGGTCGTGTTCTCCGGCAGGTCGGTGTATGTGATTCATCTCAGTGAGATAGACCGGCAGATCGCGCCATTTTTCCGGGATCCGCTCCATAAAGACCCGGTACGCCTGGAAATCATAGTAGTGATCCCACAACGGACCCGTTCCCTGCCCGAAGCGTTTCAGGTGCGTGATCAAGCTCGGATCCGGCCCGTGAGTATAGGCGTGCAGAATAATACCATCAAGCGCCTGGATATTGGCCAACATCGCCGTGAAGTAGTCCACAGGGCGCCAGCGAGCATCCCCCAACATCCGCATCGGCATGTAGTTGTAGGGATCCACGGCACCAGGACACACAATCGCATTAGGGAGCACTCTCTTGATCTCAAGATAGGTCTGGTTGAAGGCTTCCGCATAAAGCTCAGGCGTGATGTGTTCGATGGGACTCTCAAATCCGCCCGGATGCTCGCGCGGATTGTTCTGTTCGTTCCCGATCTGAATCGTCCAGGCAAAATCCAGCGGGGAGCGCTCAGCATCTGCCAAATTCAGCTCGACCCACCGCGCCGCAGCCTCGGCAAAGTCGGTGTAGTACTGAGACTCGGGAAGTGTACCGCCGGGCTCATACCCGTGGTTCAAACGCACGATGACGCCATAGCCAGCAGCCGCCCACTCCCAGAGCCAGGCCCGAATGGGCGGGTTGAGAAACATCGTATGCGCGTGGCGTCCGCAGATCTCGGTGAAGAGAACCCATCCCTGCTTACCCGTACCAGTATAGAGTTCCTGAATTCCATCACGACTGTACGGATCGTCTGCTACGGCGAGAGCGTGGATCCCGAAGATGCTAGGGTTGATGCCGGTAGGGACCATTGTCGAAGTCGCAGGTTCTCGGACATCCGCTTGCTCAGGCCGTTGAAGATACCAAGCAGCAGCATAACCTTCAACCAGAGAGGGGGTGCGCACGTGAATCCAGGTTTCCTGCTGATGCAGTTTACTGGCCGTCACTGCTGGATCCTCCAACGACTCCAGGATGGTCTTGTGAGGCATCCACCATATCCGATCATATGTGGTGTCAGGTCCCGCCCGGAGTCTAAGCCCTAACTCCGGGCTATTCACAACCACATACGACGTGGGCTCAGCTACCGGTGGTTCGGGGATAACCGGCTTACCGTTAAAGGGCGGCAGCTTCAAGTATAGCGCGGCGCAGTAACCGACTTCCCCACCCGGCGCTTGGACGTGCAACCACGCATCAACCAAACCTACTCGCTCTTTGACGATGGCTTCCGGCTCCAGCGCCTTGAGCACTGTACCGTCAGCAAATCTCATGCGCTCAGCATACGCAGTGCCGGGTCCCTCGCGCATGATGAGATTCTCGCCAGGAGTGTTGACAATCACAAAGATCGCTTTGACAGGCTCAGACGGGGGAGCTACATCGTCGGGCAATGTCACGAGCCACGCCGCAACCCAACCCACCTGACCATCCGGACTGCATACCCAGAGCCACTGCCCCTCCCGGCCCACCTTGAGTGTCACCACAGCAGCATCCTCAAGAGCGACCAACCATATGCCGCGGCTCACTATAGTGACAATCTCGCTGCCAGTATGCGGCAGAGCCCATATGTTGAGATCATCGTCCAAGAAAGGAGCAACCTGAACCCGCAAGGCTGATTCTGGGGGATCAACCGATCCTAACTCACAGTCGGCAAACTCCAGGAGGAATGGCTCGGGATCAATGAGGTCGTAGGGAAACACCGTTTCGCCATCGGCACTGGCTCCCCGTTTCTTGAGGCTGAGATGCAGGTGCGGGCCACTGGTGTAACCCGTGCTGCCGGCCATGCCGATCAACTGTCCGGTGCCCACCAGCTGTCCGCGGACCACAATCACCTGCGAGAGATGCGCGTAGACCGTCTCGTAACCGCCAGGATGCTGGATTCGCACCTGATTTCCATAGGGCTTGACCAGTGGATCGGAGAAAGCATCCAGCCGCACATCACCGACAAAACCGTCCGCCACAGCGTAGATCCCGCTCCGGTAAGACGCAGCGAAGTCTAGCCCTTCATGCCCCGGAAGCCCAAACTTGCGGTAGAAGGCAGGATTCTCGCCGAAGCGCTGGAGGATGTAACCATCCCGAGTGGGCCAGCACATCCGGAAATCCATAGGTGTCTCCTAGAAGCTGATGATCAGATGGCTCGGACGCGCTTTATGCTACGCACAGCGGACCTGATGAACGCCCATTGGCGCGCAGCGATCAAAGACCCGCCGCAAGCTTGAGTGCATACAAGAGAGCAGAGCGTTACAGTTCCGTTACAATTTGATGAACGCCGACGCGCCCCTAGTATAAGTGTGCTTCACAGGGAAGTCAACAGAAACGTTGAAGCGGCACAGATGCGAAAGGGACGATAGGTTGCTTTGGAGCGCGACTCCAGGTACAATCAGGGACGTGATGATAAGGGGGAAACGGTGGAACAAGTTGCATAAAACCAGATGAGTGATAGTCAGGAGCTGAGGTCGGGGCTTGTCATCAAGTCCCAGAGCGGATTCTATGTTATCCTCTCAGACAACGGAGAGCAGGTCCGCGCCAGGATCCGAGGACGGCTCAAGAAGGAGCGCAGTGAGGCGACCCTGGTCGCTGTGGGGGATCGTGTCAAGTGGCAAACGCTGCCCGACGGCAGCCAAGTGATTGAGGAGGTCTGCGAACGGGCACGGACGCTTTCGCGACTCAAGCCGCTCCCTTCGGGACGCGGAACCCGCCGCTGGGACCGCAGGGGCTATCTTCGGGAACAGGAGCAAGTCATCATCGCCAATCCCGATCAGGTCGTGTTCGTCATCGCTTGTGCTGATCCAGAGCCGCGGTTGAAGATGCTGGACCGGCTTTTGGTCGGGGCCGAACGCCAGGGAATTCCCCCAGTCATCTGCGCGAACAAGATAGACCTCATCGGCTTCGATCAGGCCCGGCAGCGTTTCGCCATCTATGAGTCTATTGGCTATCCTGTACTCTACACCAGTGCCTTGACCGGCGACGGCATGAGCGCGCTCCGCGATCAGCTCAAAGGTCGAACCTCAGCACTAGTCGGACCATCTGGTGTAGGCAAGTCAAGCTTGCTTAACGCCCTCGAGCCTGGACTCGGACATCGAGTTATGGAGATCAGTGAGGCCACCGGCAAGGGACGCCACACGACCACTGTCGCGGAGTTGGTGCCTTTAGAGGTGGGGGGCTGGGTCGCCGATACGCCGGGCATCCGGGCGTTGGCCCTGTTTGATCTGGATCCTGAGGAGATCGATGCCTATTTCCCCGACATCGCGCCTTACGTGCCACACTGCGCCTTCTCAGACTGCAGCCATACCGTAGAGCCCGATTGTGCGGTCGTGGAAGCACTGGAAGATGACAAGATTGACAAACACCGCTACGAGAGTTACGTACGGCTCCATCAGGAGCACAGCAAACTCGCTGATATGTACTGGTGGGGCATAGACGAGACTTAGTAAAAAGATCAACACGACATCAATGCTTGGCTCTACTGAAAAAAGGTCGCGAAGTACGAAGAATCTCAGCTTTACCCACTACATATGCCGTTTTTTGTCTTGTAAAACACAATATGTGGGGCGTGCCGCTGACGCGCCCACCTTTT
>PWVB01000193.1 GCA_003562365.1 Anaerolineae bacterium | reverse complement strand
CGGGACTTTTCAGGATATTGGATTGCCCAACCCAGAGATCGTCATCTGCTTGATAGGAATCGGTTATTATCGCTAATGGCGGACTGGAGGACCCATCCCCGGAGGTGGAAAGCAACCAAAACTTTGATCCGGAATGCCCTACCGCCGACCGCATGGTTCGATTTACCGGAGACCTCATGGACACTCCAAAATCGGTGACTGTGGCAGCTACGGTGAGCAGATCGTGTCCCTTGGTTTGGGTCCGTGTGGTCGGCGGTTCAAATCCGCCCGCCCCGACCTTCTGATGAGCCTGCCCAGTAGACAGCGGCACGGCTCCCCCTCTCGTTTCTCCTCGCTCTACTCGCTTGGCTGGACGATGGATCGTGCTATGATCTTGAGCATCAGTGTGAGCTCTTTCCCAGCTTCCAAGGCGAATTAAGGAGGGTGTGGTGAAACCGTTTCGCAAACATGTCGCGATTGCCATTGACGGCGGCGGAATCAAGGGAGCGATAGTCGCCCGGGCCCTGGAGATATTGGAGGAGCATCTCGGGCAGGGCGCCCCGGAGATATTCGAGCTAGCAGCCGGCACCTCCACCGGCGCCATCCTTTCCGCCGGCATAGCCGTCGGCCTCACCGGGGAGGAGATGCATCGTCTCTACCTGGAGCTCGGGGAGACAGTTTTCCGGAAGACGCTCCGCAGCCAACTCTGGTTTCTCGCCCGTTATCGTTATCATCACGGCCCCTTGGCCCGGGCGCTCAAGACATACCTGGGATCGCTGACGATGGGCGACTTGTGGCATTCATCTCCGCGCATCGATGTCGTCATCACAGCCTTTGACCTGGTTGAGAATCGCACCCGTTTCATCAAGCCGTGGAAGGCAGAATACGCCTCATGGCCAGTGATCAGGGCCGTTCTGGCCTCCAGTTCCGTTCCCACCTACTTCCCCGTGGTAGGCGGGCGCTACGTCGACGGCGGCGTAGGATCGTACGCCAACCCCTGTTATGTGGCTGCCTACGAGGTCAAGTTCTGTCTCGACTGGGATCCAGCCGAGACGACGCTTATCAGTTTGGGCACCGGTCGTGATCCCTACGCGCATGACGTCGCCCAGGTCAGCCGTTGGCGTGCCTGGAACTGGATCTCGCCGCTGTTGGGCGCTTTTCTTGAGTCAGCTAACGACCAGCAGGTCCACCTCGTCGATACCTTCTTCGATGAACTGGACTTCCGGCGTTTTCAGGTAGATCTGCGCCAACCCATTGCGATGGATGACCCTTCGGCACTGCCCGAGCTGACCCGTTACGGCGAGGAGCTGGGAAACAAGATCCTCAACGATGAGCTGGACTGGGCGATGGACATCCAGGCCAGTATGGCACCAGAGTAGTGAGGACGGTACCGGGCTGCCCTGCGGCAAGCATCACCATACCGCCACAGCACAGAACTGATAGACTACCAGCATCTACCAACTCTTGACAAGCATGATATAATACTTTTGGACGGTGCCTCTGATGGGCGCGCACGCTAAGGCGCCGTATCTCCTATACAGGAGGTGGTTTATGGAACATTTAGCGAAACGAGGGACCCGGCTATAGCCGGGTCCCCTCCTTTTAGGAGAACCTGAGCATCGCAGGGCGCTCAAAAGTCGCGAAAAAAGCCCTTGAAAAACAGCTTCGAGTATGCTATCATTATCTCAATTTGGTTAGAATCCGGGTTCGGCTGGTGTGACCAGTTCGTCCGATATCGCTGATAGGATGCAATGTACCCAGAGAGTGAGATACTTTTCCCGCCCCGCTGCATCGAACAACTAGGTGATCTACGTGGTCCCCAGTGGCAGGATCTGATCCGTCGAATTGGTCAGCTCCCCCATAATCACGCAGAAGTCCTGGCGTTCGGCCTTATGTTGATCCGTATGGGTAGTTGTCTGACCTGCGACCTGGACAGCTACCGCGCTTCGTTGGGCTGCTGCACCTGCGCACGCCGTACCGTCAGCGGCTATAAAGAGGATGACACCTCCCTGCTGGCGGTTTACAACAAATCGCTTGTCGAGGTCAGGAGCTTCACGGAGAAAGATCAGCCGCTTTCGGTTTCACTTCTGTTGCTGGAAAAGGTAATCGCAGCACCAAGCAAGCCCTTCTAGCACCGGGCCAAAGCGGACAATGACCCGGCGTCTGCGTTGGCTGCTGCTCATTGCTGCGCCGCTTGGCGTCGCTTTCCTGATGCTGGTTTGGTTTCTCATCCCTTCCATCGACGCCCACGCGTGGCTGTTTGGGTTCACCGGTGAGGAGACCCTCCCCTCTCAGGCTCGCGGCGCCCTGCAGTGGACCTTAGGTTGGCTGCGCCCCCTACCTCGGACGGCGCCAGACGTCGCCGTCGCCTACACAGATCTCCCCCCCTTCGGGGTGAATACCGAATTGGAGCAGGAGGTCGAACTTGAGAAGCGCGATCGCACACTCCAGATGATCGCCGAGGCTGGCTTCCACTGGATACGCCAGCCCTTCCATTGGTACGACATTGAGATCCACGGCAAGGGTGACTTTGAGGACCGCCGCCACGACCCGCATCGACCGGCCTGGGAGAAGTACGATACCATCGTAGACCTCGCCGAGGTCCATAACCTTCAGATTATCGCCCGCCTCGGCACACCGCCCGACTGGACCCGCCACGACGGCACAGCCCGGGGCGCCTTCGGTCCGCCCGACGACTTCGCGGACTTTGCCGACTTTGCTGCCGCGGTCGTCCGTCGTTATCAGGGTCGTATTCGATTCTACCAAGTCTGGAACGAGCCCAATGTCTACCCTGAATGGGGAAACCAGCCCGTTGATCCCGAGGCATATACTGACCTGCTCTGCCTCGCCTACGACCGCATCAAAGACGTGGACCCCGATGCGGTGGTGATCAGCGCCGCAATGGCGCAGACGATGGAGCTGGGAACCTGGAACCCTTCTTACGACGGTAACAACCTAATGGATACTGTTTTCCTCCAGCGTATGTACGCTGCCGGAGCCGGGGACTGTTTTGACATCATGGCGGTTAACAACTATATGCTCTGGTCCGGACCCACCGACCGCCGCATGACCCAGAGGGAGATCAACTTCTCACGCCCCATGTGGCTGCGCGACGTGATGGTGGCCAACGGTGATGCCCACAAGCCGATCTGGATCAGCGAGATGAACAGCAACGCGGCACCGGAACCCATTCCGGATCGCTACGGTCGTGTGACCCTGGAACAACAGGCCCGCTGGGCGCCCATCGCCTACGAACGCATCCAACAGGAGTGGCGCTGGGCGGGCGTGACCACAGTCTGGTTCTTCAAAAAAGCGACCGACGCCGACTGGCAGGATCCGTCCTACTATTTCCGACTTGTAGAACCCGACTTCACTCCGATGCCCGTCTACCACACCCTGTCCGCCTACCTCAATACGTTGGTGCCGACCCTCTATGAGGGTCGACATCAGCCAACGACGTGGCAGCTCACATACAGAGGTGAATGGGCGGACGCACAGAGTCCAACGGCGAGTCTCGGCCGTTATCGACGCGCAGCAGCCCGCGGCGCCGAGGTCACCATCATCTGGGAGGGACGCGCGCTGACCGTGATCCCCGGGCCGGGCGAAGGTCTACTACGCATCGTCAACGCTGCCGGTGACATCCGTGACGTCCCCCTTGCCGGGACACCAGTTCGAATCAATCCATCAAGCTCTGCCCAGCGGGAGACGACAACGCTTATCGCCGTGGAGGGCGACGTCACCATCGACGAGCTGCAGGTCCACTGAACGCTGGATTCAACTCCAAGGCTGCTGACGCCCGCTCGTTGACGTAGATCCGACCATTTTCCAACCTCGTCATTCGGCCGTTTTCGGGTATAATGTCTATTCGGAAACCCCCTTTGTTTCCTTATTTGTCGAGCGCCTTCACCGCGGCGCCCTATCACGTGGATTGCATCGATATTAAGCCCGGAGGCAAATCTCTTGGAAGCAGAATTCTCTGACACTGAGCACGCTCAAACTGAGACCGAGATAGGTACAGTTAAGCCCGTCGATATCCGAAAGGAGATGCGGACGGCGTATCTGGACTATGCGATGAGCGTCATCGTCTCGCGAGCGCTCCCAGACGCCCGCGATGGGCTGAAGCCGGTACAGCGGCGTATCCTCTACGCTATGTATGATATGGGACTGCGGCCTAACACATCGCACAAAAAGTCTGCCCGGATCGTTGGAGAGGTGTTGGGAAAATACCATCCTCACGGCGACAGCGCGGTCTATGAAGCGATGGCCCGTATGGCCCAGGACTTTTCCATGCGCTATATGCTCGTTGACGGCCAAGGCAACTTCGGATCCATCGATGGTGACTCGCCCGCCGCGATGCGGTATACAGAGGCTCGGCTCACCCCCTTGGCGATGGAACTGCTCAGTGACATTGAGAAAGAGACCGTCGATTGGAAGGAGAATTTCGACGGCAGTCTGGAGGAGCCCGCAGTGCTCCCGGCTCGGCTACCCAGTCTGCTTATCAACGGCTCGTCGGGCATCGCCGTTGGTATGGCCACCAGCATCCCGCCGCACAATCTGGGGGAGACCGTCGATGCCCTCGTCCACATATTGGACAATTGGGAGCGTCGGGAGGAGATCAGCGTTGAGGAGCTTATGGACCATGTTCAGGGGCCTGACTTCCCTACCGGCGGTCAGCTCCTGGGTTATGAACCCATCATCAGAGCGTATGCAACCGGACGCGGCAAAGCCGTGGTACGCGCTGTGGCGGATATTGAGGAGCTGTCGAGCGGACGCTTCCGCATCGTGATCACCGAGATACCCTATCAGCTGAATAAATCAAGCCTGTTGGAGCGCATTGCAGGCCTAGTTCGCTCGGGCAGACTGGACGAGATCAGCGACCTGCGTGATGAATCAGATAGACGCGGCATGAGCATCGTGATCGAATTGAAGCGCGGGACCCAGCCGCAAAAGGCACTCAACCGTCTCTACAAGCACACCCCGCTGCAGTCGACCTTTGGCATCCAATTGTTGGCATTGGTGGATGGGGTGCCGCGCGTGCAGCCCCTGAAGCGACTCCTGCAAGTCTTCCTTGACCACCGTATTGAGGTGTTGGTCCGCCAGACTCAGTACGATCTAAATAAGGCCCAGGCGCGAGCGCATATCCTGGAGGGGTTGCTGATCGCGCTCGATCACCTAGACGCCGTCATCCAGACCATTCGGGAGTCGCCTGACGTCGATACCGCCCGCACCCGCCTGATCGAGCGTTTCGAGCTCAGCGAAACGCAGGCGCAGGCAATCCTGGATATGCAGCTTCGGCGTCTCACTGGCCTGGAACGGCAGAGGCTGGAGGATGAATACGGCGATCTGCTTAAGACTATCTCCTACCTTGAGGGGCTGCTTGGCTCTCCACACCAGCAACGCTACGTGGTCCGCAACGATCTTCAGGAGTTGCGCGAGCGCTATGCCGACGCACGGCGCACTCGGATCCTGCCCGACGCCGATGGAAGCTTCAACGATGAGGACCTCATCGCCAAAGAGGAGGTTCTCGTCTCCGTGACCCAGCGGGGCTATATCAAGCGCGTTCCCTGGTCTGTCTATCGCGCGCAGCAACGGGGAGGGCGCGGTGTCCTGGGTATGGCGACCAACGATGAGGACGAGATAAAACTGCTGGTCTCTGCCAATAGTCACGACACCCTGCTCTTCTTCACCGATCGCGGCAAGGTCTACCAGGAGAAGGTCTACCAGATACCCGAAGCGGGTCGAACGGCAAGGGGCGCGCTGCTTGCCGGCATTCTGGCCATCACCCCTAATGAGCACGTCACGGCCATCGTGAACGTGCCGGACTTTGAAGAAGCCAAGTACGTGATGATGATTACCCGCCAAGGAACGACCAAACGGGTCTGGCTCAAGGAGTTCGACGGCGTGCGTCCCAGCGGGCTGATCGCCATCCGCCTGAGTGAGGGCGACGAGCTGGACTGGGTTCGCTTGACGCAGGGCAACGACGACATTATGCTGGTCACCGAACAGGGACGGAGCATTCGCTTTAACGAGCAGGATGTACGCGCAATGGGTCGAACAGCGATGGGCGTTATCGGTATCCGTCTGGGCCAAGGTGATCGCGTCACGTTTGCCGAAGTAGTGGAACCCAACGGCAAGCTCTTTCTGGCCACACAGAACGGGTATGGACGTTGCACCGCGTTGGACGAATTCCGAACGCAACATCGGGGCGGGAAGGGGATCGTGGCCTACAAAGTAACCCAGAGGACAGGCCCGATCATCGATGGGCGGGTCGTCCAGGACGAGGATGAGATCACGCTGATGTCCGAGAGCGGCATCATCATCCGTACACCGGTCAGCCATGTTCCCGAGATGGGCCGTTATACGTTGGGCGTGCGGATGATGGATCTCAAAGCTCACGATCAGGTCGCCTCCGTCGCCCGGCTGCTCAATGGCCAGGATGAAGGGCCTGATGATGATGATGGTGATGATGGTGATGACCAGGCCGGTTAACCGCTTGGGTTGCTGCGAAGTGAACAGAGAGGGACGAGGTTAGACGCTTGACGGAGGGAGAGATGTATGAGAGAGGACGCGGCAGGCTGAGCAGTGACACGACCCAAGCCGACGCTCGCGTCAGCGCCGGTCAGCTCGTCGCGCTCCTGCCAGAGACGGACGTGGATCTGCTGGCAGAGACGTTGGTGGCATTCTCAAATGCCGACGGGGGTGCGATCTACCTCGGCGTCGACGCGGCTGGTCGACCGACCGGCGACGTTTTTCCCGAGGACCTCGAGGCCGCGATGCAGCATGCGGAGATGCAATGCCGTCCGCCGATTCCCGTTACCTGGGAGCAGATCGAGGCCGGCAGCAGCCTAGTCTTCGTTATTCGGGTGCACCGCAGCCCAGAGCTCCACAGGCTCAGCGATGGGCGGGTTGTGGCCCGTGCGGGTGCTGAGAATCGCGTTCTCTCCGGTTCCCAGATCGAACAGATCGCTAACAGCCGTTCGTCTGGCGATTATGAGGTGGAGCCCGTCATCGGTGCCCAGCGTACAGACCTGGACGAGGAAGTACTGGAGGAGTTCCTGGAGGTTTGGGAGGAGCGGGCGGGCCGTCAACTCACCCGCCCTATAGACGATCTGCTCGTCGAGATGGGCTGGTTGCTGCCGGGTGGTCAGCCTACGATTGCCGGCATCTTGCTCTTTGGCAGGAATCCTACGACATTCCTGCCTCGCTGCGGTGTCACCTTTGTCCGTTTCGAGGGTGAGAAGCTCCGCAGAACAGATGGAGAGGCCAGCTATGGCCGGCGTGTTGAGGTCACTGCCCCGCTCGCGCGAACGATCAAACGTACTTGGGACATCCTAAAGGAGGAAATCCACGTCGGAGCCGTGGTTCGTGGGCTGAAACGCGAGGAGCAGTGGATCTATCCACCCACCGCGATTCGCGAGGCGCTGGTCAACGCTGTCGCGCACCGCGACTATCGGCTTAAAGGGCGTGCGATTGAGGTGCGTATGTTCTCTGACCGGCTAGAGATCTCAAGCCCCGGCGGATTGCCGGCCTTCATCACGGTTGACAATATCGTGGACGAGCATTTTTCGCGAAATCCGCGCATCGTCAACGGACTCTACCAATGGGGATATATTGAGGAGTTGGGTATGGGTGTCGACCTGATGATTGAGGAGATGACGAAAGCCGGGCATCCTGTGCCGGAGTTCAGGGACTCCAACGTGGCTTTCACGGTGACCTTTCGCAACGCTCAGACGCGTCCGCCCCTGCCCGAAGGTGCCACCAATCTGTCAATGAATGAGCGGCAAACCAAGGCCCTGGCCTACATTCAGAGGCACGATCGCATCCGCAGCCGGGACTACCAGGAACTCTGCCCTGACGTGAGCGCCGAGACCCTGCGACTGGATCTCGTGGATCTTGTCGAGCGTGGCGTCCTGTTGAAAATCGGGCGCAAACGCGGCACCTACTACATCTTCAAGTAGACGGTAAGCGTAGCGCCTGCAAAGCGCTGCTCAGCTCGCACCCCAGGCAGCTAAACCAGAAGCAGCCGCAACCACTCAGGATAGCCATAGGAAGCGTCGGCGCGGAGCTCGAAACCGCGCAGGCCCGCAAGAGCTAGGCTGGCGATACGCTGCAGCGTTGATGCAGACGCTGCAGCGGCCCCTGCGGCCTCAAGGCCCACTGTCCACCAACGCTGCGACGCGATCGCCACGCATGTTAACTCCAGGGAACAGGTTGGCTCATTCAGGCTGGGGCCCGGCAGAAGCACCACCGCCCCATCGGGCTTGACAGCGTAAGTCCGAATTAGCCGAAGCTTGGTCACCGCGTGCCAATGGCCTGCTTCAGCCAATACGGCAGCGCTATCCCCGGCGTCGGCGAGGCTGAAGCCCCACTTCCGCCAGCGTTCGACAACACCAACGGCGTGCTCGGCGAATTCGATCGCCCCCTCCTCTGAAAAGCGCTGCTTAACCTCGATACGCCCTTCTCGTAGCTTGACCCCTAGCGTTGCCGTATCAGGGACCAAGAGATAGTGATCGACCCGGGATGGTGCAGCTTCGTGACCTCTTGCCCCATCGCGGAACCAGTCAAGCACGGGCTCAGGGATCGCGCCCTGGTAGAACCATCGAGTTTCTACAGTCGGCAACACGTCCACGCTATGCACGCTCCGCAGACTCTGGCTCGCGGCGGATGGCATCAGGCACCGCCGTCAAGGAGCGCCTGTAGACACCCGTTATCTTCCACATCAAACCAGTCCTCGATCAGATGGAAGGAGATCGAATAGGGAGAGGGCAAGCCCAGGGTGCCGTTCTCAAGCTCCTGGCGGATCATCTCCCGAGAAAACCAACGTGCATCCTCCAGCTCACCGTCCTTCAATGTGATTTCCAGCGTCTCCGCTTCGGCCAAAAAGCCAACCATCAGCGACTGGGGAAAAGGCCAGGGCTGCGAAGAATGATAGCGCAGGCTCTTGATCTTGATGCCGGTCTCCTCCCATACTTCCCGTGCCACGGCGGTCTCCAGGCTCTCGCCGGGCTCTGCAAAACCGGCGACGTTCGAGTAGCGTCCCGGCGGCCAATGCGGCTGCCTCCCCAGGAGGCAATGATCATCGTGGGTAACCAGGACAATGATGGCCGGATCAACCCGAGGGAAGTGCGCCTGCCCACACGTTCCTTCAGTGCAGCGCCGCAGGTAACCCCCCTCCTCGCTCTGCGTTGGGCCGCCACAGCGACCGCAGTAGCGATGCTGGCGATGCCAGTGCACCATCGCCTTGGCCTGCGCCGCCAAGGCTCCCTCCTCAGGATCCAGTTGCAGCGCCGCTGTCCGCAGATCCAGAAACTGGCCAAGCTCCCCGGTATCGGTCTCCAGTGGCTCGCAGGCCTCGCCGATGCCAACGGCAAAATAGGTCGTCTCGCCCCCACAACCCAGGAGCACAATGTCCCTGGAGGCATTCGGACACTGGCGCATCAGACGCTCAACCTCAGCGCCACTCGCCGGCGACAGATGGACTGGGGCGTGATCGTCAAGAAGAATCTGATCCTGCCAGACCACAATGAACCGTGTCGACGCGCTGTCGATACGCTGTGCCAACCACGCGTCATCCCAGCGCCGATTGTGAACCCGATCTACCCCGTGGGTCACAAACGCGTTGCGTTGCGAGCGAAGAAACGGATCCATATCGATACAAGCCCTCCCCAGAGACTGAACCGCGACGCACTCCACTGCGTCACGGGACGGTATTCGAGCCTGAAGTATAGTCCGAGACCACATCTCGTCAACGTTTGGATCTGCTGGGGCTTCCGCAGTAAAGAGGCGAGGTTCTGCGAGGGGAACAACTGAAACCGGGGTAGAAAGCTGGGTTGAAGGCGTTTTGGGGCGGCGGGGCGCGTGAAACACCGCAGTAAGTCGCCCCTCCACGGGAAAACGCGCCCTCGGGTTCCCCGTTTTCGATAGAGATAGGGGCACTTTCGGGTGAAATGGGCGGGCCAGAGCGCCGCAAACCGGGTTCGCGGCAGGCGCAAACGG
>PWVB01000427.1 GCA_003562365.1 Anaerolineae bacterium | reverse complement strand
CACTACCCAGATGGACGCCCAGCCAGCCCTCCGGGTCGTAGGGATCGGGCGTTTTCATCTGGCTGATCTGGTGCCGATAGAACGCACTTGCCCGGTAGATCAATTCTGCCTGGCCCTGCAACGACTGGAGCCACTTAAGCTGGCGCTGACCGGCCAGCAACAGGCTGCGTGTGTCATCGGCCATCGACCCCAGGGGCTTGAAGATGCGCCGGCGCTTACGGTCCAGCCTTTAAGCGCTGCTCACCTTGGCAATGATGCGCACCGTGACTTGAGCTGCCTGGTTAAAGCGTTCGTGCAGGTCGTAGTGTCGGAAGGTCTTGGCGTCCCAGGCGCGGTCGCGGATGTCGTTAGCCGCAGCGCTGGCGGCTTCAAGCGTGCGCTTGAGCGCATTCGCTTGTTGGGGCGCGGTCTCGATCTTGACCTGTGCGATTACCTTCACGATGGTCCAGTCCTGAAAGATGAGCCAGCACGGATGTTCGGCGTGTCAAAGGCCCTGGCTTTCCTCGCTGTAGCGCCGGAGGGTTGCGGCGCGGACGTGCCCGGGTGGGCCAATGTTGGAGCTTGCAGCCCCAAGTGGGGCTCGAGTGAGCCTTATGCTTGACTTGGGACATCGTGAGAGGTTGCCCCAGAAAGGAGAAGGCGCTTTCCTCCGCCCGCTTTGGCGGGTGGCCCCCAGCGCCGAATTTCGATGAACGGCCTGATGCATCTTGAGCGCTGGATCGAGCAACTCGTCGAGGAGCCCTTCGTACGGCTCTTCGCCGGACGACTCTTGCCCCAAGAGGTTGCGCGCCGACTTGTCCGCGCTCTGGAGGATGGAGAGCGGCTGGGCGTCGACGGCGTCCCAGAGGTACCTGGTCGTTACCGGATCGAACTCAACCCCGATGACCTTACGGCTTTGTTGCAGCACCATCCAAATCTCGAGGCGCGCCTTACAGAGGCCCTCGGAGCGCTGACAGAGCGTATGGACATCCGCACCCACGAGGCCCCTGCAGTTGTCTTAGCGCCTAGCTCAGAACTGCCGGCCCACGAAGTCCAGATCACCCCCGCTGACCGAACGTCCAGGCAGCGCGCAGCTCATTCCAGCCTCGGAACCCAAGACTTGAAACGCGCCCAAGTCAAGGAGGCAGTGACCGGCCGGGCTACGCCGACTATAATCAATGCCTATTTGATCATTAAGGGTGAGCGAACCGTCGACCTGACCACACCGATCGTTCGTGTGGGACGCGCGCTGGACAATGATGTGATTCTTGAGGACTATCAAGTCTCACGTTACCATGCGCAGCTACGGCGCCGTTACGGAAGGTACATCCTTCAGGATCTCGATAGCAGCGGTGGCACCAGTGTTAACGGCTTTTCGATCCAGGAGATCGTCCTGCGGCCTGGCGACCTTATCTCACTCTCCGGGGTTGATCTCATCTATGGGGAGTCCGAGCCCTTGACACCGGATGAGCGGGGACACACGCGATCGATGCCGCCGGTGGACAACTGAGCGCGATGCCCGAGTTGCTGCTCACGTTGCGATTCGTCCTTGCAGGGCTCCTCTATGCTTTTCTCGCGGGCGTCATCTACCTGATCTGGCAGGACCTTCGCGCCCATACCCGCGATGACAGTGCCCCTTTCCAGCCAGCAACGCTGATCACCGAAGCCGGTGCGCTGCCGCGGCAGATCATAGGCCTGCGCCCGGTCACAGCTATTGGCCGAAGCTCTGACAACCACGTCATGATCGATGACCCCTTCGCGTCGGCAAACCACGCCATCGTCGTCTGGCGTGAAGAGCGCTGGTGGATCGAGGACCTCGACAGCCACAACGGCACCTATGTGAACGGCGAGCCCGTGGCTAAGCCCCGGCAGCTGGTCTCTGGCGACCGTATCGGCATCGGCGAAACCATATTGCGCTTTGAGAGAGACTACGGCCACTCTGTGCCAGCCTAACACGGGGTTTGCAGGCCTGACGCCGAATTCAACTGCCAAAGTGTTGACTCAATCGGTTCGCCTAAAGGCGTGCCAAAAGCGATCGGTTTGCGGATAACAGGTCCGGCGCCGGCGTACAGTTGCCTGCTGGGCCGTAGTGCACTGAAAGGAGTGACGCGTGACGACTCTCCCTTCTAAAGCGGGGAGCTTCTCGGGCCAGGCATGACCCAACCGTCTGCGTTAGCGCCTGACCGCTCCGTCCGAGCGGATTGCAGGTTGGTGACCGCGGCCTTGGCGTCGCGGTCGCGCTTAAGATTACAATCAGGACACTCCTGTACCCGAGCGCTCAGGGTCTTCTTCACCATCTCGCCGCACTCCGAGCACCGTTGCGAGGTATAGGCGGGGTTCACCGCTACGACCTGCCTACCAGCTTCCACCCCTTTGTACTCAAGCTAGTGCACTTTGGCATAAATAAAGTTCCGGTTATACACTCAGGGGCTTGCCTTTATAGGTCCACTTGAAAGGCTTGGCCATCGTTTCATTGTAATACTGGGTGAACTTTAGCACCTTGGCAACCAAGTCGGCGACTGACGTGAAGTTGCCGCGTTTGAGCAACTTACGGACGATGATGCTGAACCAGATTTCTACCTGAT
>PWVB01000096.1 GCA_003562365.1 Anaerolineae bacterium | reverse complement strand
GGGTCGGTGTTTGGTACAGTGCTCAGTGGACGTTCGACGGTGCACGAGCAGAATCCGTGCGTGGCACTTCGCTTCGACAAGGATTGAGGACGCGATCCTGGCGGCGCACATCGAGTAGCTTAAACTTGACAAGTACCGGGAATTACTTATGATAGTAGGTAGTTGATTGGTCATACGGGCCCATTACTTAAGGGTGACTGAGGTAAGCGTGTTTCACGAGCGTTTCGATTTGACTCTTAGCTACGTCTATTATGCCTTCTATTTTAGCTACCCCTCATCGGGGCGGCGGCTTCACGGTGCCAGGAGGAAGACGTAGGTTCGGCAGATTCCCAAAAGCAACCCAAGACGTGGAGCCAACCGGCTCCACGTCTTTTTTTGCCAGCGAAGGAGGCTCACGATGGGATGTCGTGGTGTGAGGGGGGCGATCACGGTACCGGAGAATACGCCCGCGGCGATTCTTAACGCGACACGGACGCTGCTGACGGCGATCATTGCCGAAAACGGCATTGCGGTGGAAGATCTTGCCAGCGTGATTTTCACGGCGACCGGCGATCTGGACGCGGTCTACCCGGCGGTCGCGGCCCGCGAGATGGGCTGGTGCCAGACGCCCCTGCTCTGTATGCAGGAGATGGCGGTCACAGGTAGCCTGGCGCGTTGCGTTCGGGTGCTCGCCCACTGGAACACTGATCAGGAGCTGGAGGAGATTCAGCACATCTACCTGGGTGGCGCGCGAGCGCTGCGTCCAGATCTGGAGGGAGGGATACCATGACGCGGGTTGCCTTTCAGGGCGTCGCCGGAGCCTACTCCGAGGAAGCCATCCGCCAATACTTTGGGGACGAAGTAGAGACGCTGCCGTGTCGCACGCTGGAGGAGCTCTTCCCGGAGGTGGAGAATGGGCAGGTCGATTACGCGATGCTGCCGGTGGAGAATGCCGTTGCCGGGTCGGTAGCCGGTGCCTATGAGCTGCTGCTGCAGCGAGACCTGCGCATCAACGCCGAGGTGATCATGCAGGTACAGCATATGTTGATGGCGCTACCCGATGTGGAGCGCACTGCCTTGCGCCGCGTGCGCTCTCATCCTCAGGCACTGGCTCAGTGTCAACGGTATCTCAGTCGCTACGGCCTCAAAGCCGAACCGGCCTTCGACACGGCGGGCAGCGCTCGAGATCTGGCGACGAATCCGGAGACTGACGTCGCCGTCATCGCCAGCAAACTGGCGGCCGAGATGTACGGATTGGAGATTTTGGATCGGGCGATTGAGGACTTCCCATTTAACTACACACGCTTCTTCCTGCTGGGTTTGGAGGATCCGCCCAGGGCGCAGCGGACCAAGACCTCAGTGGTCTTCTCGACTCGCCACACCCCCGGTGCGCTCTATCGGTGTATGGGAGAATTCGCCACCCGCGGCATCAACCTGACCAAAATCGAATCGCGCCCGAGGTTGAATCAGCCGTGGCGTTACACATTCTACCTGGATTTTGAGGGGCACTGTCAGGATCTGGAGGCGGAAGCGGCGTTACTGGGTCTGTTGCGCCATGCCTCCTTTGTCAAGCTGCTGGGATCCTATCCAGCGGCGACAACGCCGATGCCCGAGGATGCGGCGCTCTGGCAGAGCTCGCTCGACCTGGCGCCGGCGGCGATGGGAACAACAGATGGCTTCAGAGATGAGCCAGAGGAGGAGACGACATGATTATTATTATGAAGCACGCGGCAACCACAGCTCAGGTCGCCAACGTGGCTGCCCGGGTCGAGCAGATGGGGTGTCAAGCGCATCTCTCCGAGGGTGTGGAGCGCACGATTATTGGGGTGATTGGCAACGAGCGCCCCATCGATCGCGAGCAGATTGAGCGCATGGCGGGCGTCGAGCGTACGGTGCCGGTCCTGCGCCCCTTCAAGTTGGCCAGCCGGGAATTCCATCCCCAGGACACAGTCTTCCCGATTAACGGCGTCTCTATTGGTGGTGAGGGGCTGATTGTGATGGCAGGCCCCTGCGCCGTTGAGAGCCGGGAGCTGCTGATGGAGACGGCAGAGATCGTCAAGGATGCCGGCGCACACGTGCTGCGCGGCGGCGCGTACAAGCCTCGCACGTCGCCATATAGCTTTCAGGGACTGGGCGAGGAGGGCCTGCGGTTATTGGCCGAGGCTCGCCAGCAGACCGGACTGCCGGTTGTGACGGAAGTGATGGCTCCCGAGCAGGTACCGCTGGTGAGCACTTATGCCGACATCCTGCAGATCGGCGCGCGGAGTATGCAGAATTATGCGTTGCTCCACGCAGTTGGAGAGTCGCAGCGTCCGGTCCTGTTGAAGCGCGGCATGATGTCGACCATCGAGGAGCTGCTGATGTCTGCCGAGTACATTCTGTCGCACGGCAACCACCGCGTGATCCTGTGTGAGCGCGGTATTCGGACCTTCGAGAAATACACGCGCAATACCCTGGACATCAGTGCTGTGCCGTTGCTCAAGCAGCTCAGTCATCTTCCGGTGATGGTTGATCCCAGCCACGGGACCGGACACTGGGAGCTGGTGGTGCCCGTCGCCCGGGCTGCCATCGCAGCAGGCGCCGACGGCCTGATCGTCGAGGTGCATCCCCGTCCGGAGGAGGCGTTGTCAGACGGAGCCCAGTCGTTGAAGCCGTCGCGCTTTGTAGAGCTGATGCAGATGCTGCCACCCATCGCTGCGGCGTTGGGGCGCACGCTTTAGCCGCCGATGGCGACGCCGGAGATGAAGCCGCTGGTGGCATGTCGGTTAACGGTGATCGGTCTCGGACTGATGGGCGGGTCTCTGGCCGGGGCGTTGCGGGGCCACTGCCGGGAGGTCGTGGGCGTCGATCGCCAGCCGGAGACGCTGGAGAGGGCCCTGGCTGCCGGCTTGGTCCAGCGGGCCAGCTCCGATCTCAAGGAGGCTGTGGGCGAGGCGGACATCGTTGTGTTGGCAACGCCGGTGCGCACCATCATCGCGCTTCTGGGGCAAATTGCGCCTTGGCTTCGAGAGGGCACCCTGGTGATGGATCTGGGCAGCACCAAGACAGCTATCGTGGACGCGATGGCGACGCTACCCGATCACGTTGAGCCGTTGGGAGGGCATCCTATGTGCGGCAAGGAGACTTCCGGGATTAACGCTGCCGACCCCGAGCTTTTCCGCAGCCGTACCTTCATCCTTTCGCCGCTGTCCCGCACCTCAGCGGCGGCGGTGGCGCTAGGCCAAGAGCTGGTCTGCGCGGCCGGGGCGTCACCGTTGATGGTGGCGCCTGAACGGCAGGATTATCTGGTTGGCACGCTCAGCCACCTCCCGTATCTTCTGGCGTGTGCGCTGATCAACACCGCCGACCGTACCACCTCGGCCGATCCGCTGGCCTGGCAGATCATCGCGGGGGGGTTTCGTGACACGTCTCGGGTCGCCGGTAGTGATGTGACGATGATGGTTGATATCCTGCTGACCAATCGGGAGGAAGTGGTCAAAGCTGCCCGGCACTGTGCCGAGGCATTGGCGGCACTGACGGAACTGGTGGAGGCTGGGGATGAGGCGCAGCTGCGCGAGGTATTGAACTACATTCGGGACACTCGGAAGGAGATGTATCCATGAGCTGGTTGACGGTTCGCGGCGCTGATGAGAGGCCCTCTGGCTTGCAGGGGACCGTAGCAGTTCCGGGCGATAAGTCTATCTCGCATCGGGCTGTGATGCTTGCCGCCCTGGCGGAGGGCACCGGGACCGTGGAGGGCTTCCTGCCCTCGGGCGACTGTCTGGCCACTTTAGCGTGCGTGCGGCAGCTGGGAATCCGCGTGGAGCACGCCGACTCGGGGGCGCCGACAACGTTGATCATCCACGGTCGCGGCCTCCGGGGCCTGCAGCCGCCGGAGGAACCTCTGGATTGTCGCCGGTCCGGCACGACGATGCGCCTGTTGGCGGGGATCCTGGCGGGTCAAAGCTTTGGCAGCGTGATGACCGGCGCGCCAGGTTTGCTGCGCCGGCCGATGCGCCGGATCAGCGATCCGCTACGGCGGATGGGAGCCGATATCGTGGATGCCGAGGGGCGGGCGCCGTTGAAGATCCAGGGAAACGCTCGATTGCGCGGTGGTGAGCACAACCTGTCGATTGCCAGTGCTCAGGTCAAGAGCGCAATACTGTTGGCCGGTCTCTATGCTGATGGGCCGGTGACCGTTCACCAGCCGGGGCCGGCTCGCGATCATACCGAGCGTATGCTTGCCGCTCAGCTTGAGCCGCGGGCCGCGGAGCAGGCGCCCATTGTCTACGACGCAGCGACCGTCCGGCTCGTACCAGACGCCGTTGGGCGGTTGCGGGCGCTGGATCGCGTGATCCCCGGTGATCTCTCTTCGGCTGCCTTTTTGGTGGCGGCGGCGCTGCTGCGGCCCGAATCCCACGTGACCCTGGTCGGCGTCGGGGTAAACCCTACCCGTATCGGGCTGCTGGATGTGCTGGCAGAGATGGGCGGGCAGATGGGGATGGCGCTTCAACGGGAGTATGGTGGGGAGCCTGTGGCTGACGTGACTGCGCGCGGCAGCGCGCTGCACGGGACGGAGGTCGAAGGGGCGACGGTGGTGCGGATGATCGACGAATTCCCAATCCTGGCCGTCGTGGCAACGCAGGCTCAAGGGAGGACGGTGGTTCGCGACGCCGCCGAGCTACGGGTGAAGGAGAGCGATCGCATCGCGTCGGTGGTGCAGGAGCTGCGCAAGCTAGGGGCGCGGATCGAGTCTCGCGAGGACGGATTTGTCGTCGAGGGACCGACGCAGTTGCACGGTGCCGAGGTCGATAGTCACAGAGACCATCGTCTGAGCATGGCCTTGACCGTCGCCGGGTTGGTTGCCGAGGGCGAGACAACAATCCTCGGCGCGGACTGCATTCCGGACTCCTTTCCCGGCTTCGTTGAGACGCTGCAGACGCTGGGGGCAGATCTTCGTCATGGGGTATGAGAGAGGTTTGATGGACGGCGCGACACAGCTGGTGGGGGTCATTGGGTGGCCCATCGAGCACAGCCTATCGCCGGCGATGCATAATGCGGTGTTGGAGGAACTCGGCCTGAACTGGTGCTACGTGCCGCTGCTGGTGCGCCCGACGGCCGTGGCCGAGGCGATCCGCGGGGTCACCGCGCTGGGCTTTCGGGGCATTAACGTCACGGTGCCGCACAAACAGGCGGTGATGGGAGAGCTTGACGAGATCGCCCCCGGTGCCGCCGCTGTCGGTGCGGTCAACACGGTGGTCATTGATGGCGATGCCGGAGGGACACACCTGGCGGGCCATAATACCGACGTGCCGGGTTTTATCACCTCGCTGCGAGCCAGAGGCTACAAACCGGCGCCGGACGATCGTGCGGTGGTGGTAGGGGCCGGCGGGGCCGCCCGGGCAGTGGTCTATGCGCTGCTGACGGCGGGAATTGGCGAGGTGGTGATCTTGAACCGGACCCTGGAACGCGCCCAGCGTCTCATTGTGGATCTGACGGTGATAGGCACAGGGACGGGACGTCTCAAGGCTTTGCCCCTGCAACCCGCTGCGCTGGTGGCAGTCAGCCAGGAGGCACAGCTGCTGGTCAACGCCACGACAGTGGGTATGTGGCCCAGCGTTGCGGATTCCATCTGGCCTGCTGATGTGCCGCTGCCCGGTGGGCTGGTTGTCTACGACCTGGTCTATAATCCTTTGGAGACGCGGTTGTTACGTCAGGCTCGATGCTCGGGGGCGCAGCCCCTGGATGGGCTGGATATGCTGGCTCGGCAGGGCGCTTTGGCATTGGCCTTGTGGCTTGAAGAGGCGCTGGATGTCGACGGGGCGACGGCACTGATGCGGGATGTGTGCGAGCGAGCGCTGGGAAGCAGGGCATAGCCTGTGGGTGCCGTGTGGGAGCCGGCTGCGTGAGAAGTCTGGCACGTCAGAGGCCTCGATGGCAGAGGACCTCTGGAACAGAATGACAGTATAGCAGGGGCACAGTTTGGGCTTATGCCCTGATCGTAGTGGAGCACCTGAAAGGAGCCGTGATGGCTGGGAATGTGTTTGACGAGTTTAGATGGCGCGGACTGGTGTACGATTTCACCGAAGGGCTTCCTGAAGCTCTTGCTTCTGAGAAGCTGACCGTCTATATCGGTTTCGACCCAACGTCCAACAGCCTCCAGGTGGGCAACCTGCTGGCCTTAATGGGATTGGCGCGGATGCAGCGCTTCGGTCATGCGCCTATCGCAGTGGCCGGCGGCGGCACGGGTATGATCGGTGATCCTAGCGGCAAGATCAGCGAGCGCCAGCTGCTGTCGCCGGAGCAGGTCGAGGCCAACGTCGAGGCGATCAAGAAGCAATTGGCCCGCTTTCTGGATTTCGACGCGGCGACCAATCCGGCCAAGATCGTGAACAACGCTGATTGGCTCCTGAAGGTTTCGATGATGGCTTTCCTGCGCGACGTCGGCAAGCATTTCACCGTCAACTATATGATGGCCAAGGAGTCGGTGCGGGCGCGGCTGGCACGCGAGGAAGGCATCTCCTACACCGAGTTCAGCTATATGCTACTGCAGGCCTACGATTTCCTAAAGCTCTATGACGATCACAACTGCGTGCTGCAGGCTGGGGGAAGCGACCAATGGGGCAACATCACCGCCGGGGTGGAGCTGATCCGCCGCAAGCGCGGCGCGCGTGCCCATGGTCTGGTCTATCCACTGGTGACCAGCGCCGACGGGACCAAGCTGGGCAAGACCGAGCGAGGGACAATCTGGCTGGATGCACAGAAGACGTCGCCCTACCGCTTCTACCAGTTCTGGCTCAACCAGGGTGACGCCGCGGTTATCGACTACCTGCGGTATTTCACCTTTGTGGGTCGCGAGGAGATCGCAGCGCTTGAGGAGCAGGTGGCGGTCCATCCGGAGCGTCGGGAGGCGCAACGCACATTGGCCCAGGAGATGACGCGACTGACCCACGGGGAGACGGCGTTGGAGAGGGCCGAGCAGGCAGCTGAGGTGCTCTTCGGCGGCGAGCTCGCCGGTCTGGGCGCCGAAGAGATCTCCGACATCTTTGCCGATGTGCCTTCCAGCGAGCTCTCTCGCTCCCGGTTGGAGGGATTGGGCCTGCCTTTGATCGACCTGCTGGCCGAGGTCGGCGTCACTCGTTCGAAGGGCGAGGCCCGCCGCCTGTTGCAGAGTGGCGGTGTCTACGTGAACAATGTGGCTGTGGAAGACCTGGATCGCGCCGTCACGCTGCAGGACGCGATCGAGGGTCAATTTGTCGTTCTGCGTCGGGGCAAGAAGCGCTATCATCTGCTGCGCGTGGTCGGCTGAATTCTGCGAGGATTCAGCCAGCAGTGATTGGCGCCGGTCTGTTGCCGCGCTAGCTTAAGGAGTGGGAATGTGGAGATTCTGGGAGGGCCGATCTTTGGGGTCGCCGGTGCGGGGGAGTCCCACGGCCCGGCATATACGACCATCGTCTTTGGCTGTCCGCCAGGCCTGCGCTTGTCGGCCGAGATGATTCAGTCCTACCTGGACCGTCGCCGGCCCGGCAGTACCCCATATGGCACGTCCCGCGGCGAAGCCGATCGGGTCCTGTTGCTCTCGGGACTCTACACTGATGAGTTGGAGCGCCTCCTCGGTGGCCCTGAACTGCGTGTCGGAGAGGCGGGCGCCAGCACGCAAACCTATGCCCAGGGCATTACGACCGGTGAACCCATCGCTGCCTTAGTGCTCTCCGCCGCCAAGCGCTCGGCTGACTACAGCCAGTTTGCTGGTCCGCGGGGTGCGGCGAGGCCGGGACACGCCGATCTGGTGAAATATCATCAGTCGCGCGGGGCCACCGATCCGCGCGGTGGCGGGCGCGCCAGCTACCGGGCTACGATCTCGGATGTTATCGGTGGCGCCATCGCACGGATCTTCCTTGAGACTCACTTTCAGACGATCATCCTCTCCTCGGTCGTCCAGGTTGGCGACCTTAAGGCCGCAAAAAGCCTGGCAGCCGAGGTGGAGGCTCTGGTGGTGGAAGAGACGCAGGCTCGACCGCTGCCGTTGGAGCGGCTCCGACCTTTGGAAGAGGCGCTGACCAAGGCACAGATCCCCAGTTTAGATGCGGACTTTGCCGCCCGAGCGGCGGAGCTGATTGATGCGGTGCGCGAGGAGGGGGATTCGGTGGGTTCTCTGGTGGAGGTCGTCGCCGTTAACGTGCCGGCGTTGGTCGGTGATCCCCTCTATGCAAGTCTGAAGCTGCGGCTTTTGGGGACGTTGGGCGGTCTGAACGCCGCCCGCGCCTGTGAGGTCGGTGCCGGCTTTGAGGTGGTCGGTCGCCGGGGCAGTGAGAACAACGATCCGATCCGGCAGACCGGCTTTCGTTCCAACAACCACGGCGGCATGCTGGGTGGCATCACCACCGGTATGCCGTTGGTCTTTCGCGTGGCCTTCAAACCCACCGCCTCGATCTACAAGCCGCAGGCATCTGTGCGCAAGGATCTGTCGGAGATATCGTTCCAGCTGCGGAAGGGACGACATGATCCGTGTGTCGGGATTCGGGCGGGGATCACGCTGGAGTCTCGGGTCGCCATCGAGGTCATGAACGCGGTTCTGATGCACCAGACGCGGCAGTTGGATCCTCAGGCCTTCGCGTTCATTCCGTCAGCGGATGAACAACGATGAAGACATTGGTCTTGACAGGCTTTATGGGAACGGGGAAGACCACCGTGGGCCGGGCCGTGGCCTTGCGTCTGGGACGGCCCTTTGTCGATATGGATGCCTTGATCGAGGCCCAAGCGGGCAAACCCATCCCGCGTATCTTCGAGGAGGACGGCGAGGCTGCATTCCGGCGCTGGGAGGCCGACCTCTGTCAGGCGCTTGGCGAGCGCCAGGGTCTGGTTATCGCTACCGGTGGTGGGGCACTCGTCGATCCCGTCAACCGCGCAGCGTTCTCCAGTGCCGCCGTGTTGGTCTGTCTTAATGCCGATATCGAGACGATCGTGGAACGGCTTGGGGATGCTGTTGATCGCCCGATGCTCGGCGGGAAAAGCCCGCGTGCTGATGCTGCGCGCCTGCTGCGTGCCCGACAGACAGCCTACGCCGCCATCCCGTGGCAGGTCGACACGACGGGACGCTCGCTGGATGAGGTGGTTGAACGGGTAGTCGCACTGGCAGGAGTGCAGACGCTGTACGTCACGCATCCCGGCGGCCGCTATCCGATCCACATCGGACAGCAGATCCTCTGTTATCTCGGGGGCGCGCTGCGTGCGGCAGGAATCCCGGTGGAGGCAAAGATTGCCATCGTCTCAAACGATGTTGTGGCGCCGCTCTATGCGGAGCCGGTGCGGGCAGCTCTGCAGGAGAGTGACTTCTCGCCATGCCTGTGCGTGCTGCCGGATGGCGAGGCCCACAAGACCCTTGAGACGGTGAGGCGGCTCTACGATCAATTTCTCGATCACGATCTGGATCGGAGCGGGGTGGTGCTGGCGCTCGGGGGAGGGGTTACGGGCGATATTGCCGGTTTTGCCGCGGCCACCTTTATGCGTGGTCTGCCCTTTGTGCAGGTGCCGACCTCACTGTTGGCGATGACGGATGCCAGCGTCGGGGCCAAGACCGGCGTTGACCTACCACAGGGCAAGAACCTAGTGGGGGCCTTCAAGCAGCCGGCCCTGGTCTTCGTGGATCTGTCTGTCCTGCAGACGCTGCCGCTGGAAGAGCTGCGCTCGGGATGGGCGGAGGTCCTGAAGCATGGGATCATTGCTGATCCGGGACTGTTTGCGATGTTGGCGGATGCCCTCGACGTCGGTGATTTGAGTGTCACGCCCGATATGCTGGCGCGCTCGATCCGGGTGAAGCGCGATATTGTGGAAGCAGATCCTTTTGAGCAAGGGGGGCGGGCAGTGCTTAACCTTGGGCATACGACCGGTCACGCGCTGGAACGGCTCAGTGGCTACACGCTGCGCCACGGGGAGGCCGTCGCCATCGGGATGGTGGTCGCGGCCCGGATTGCAGAGGTTATGGAAAAGGCAGACGACGGTCTTGCCGAGCACATTGCCCATGTGCTCTCCGCTGCCGGGCTTCCG
>PWVB01000005.1 GCA_003562365.1 Anaerolineae bacterium | reverse complement strand
CCGTGTGTACTCAGGCTGCGGAAGACATTTTGCAAGGATTGCTCAGTCGTCAGTATTCGAGCCTGCTCTTGGACCACGCAACCTTCTTGCACAGGGCGCCCGACTAGTCGAGCGGTACGCTGTTGGAAAGGCGGTCAGGGGCTTCTGGGGTGACAGCGACTACGAGCGCGACACGATTGTCTCGGCGGCGCAGGTTCCGCGGGTACTGATGCTGCTGATTGAGGAAAGGTTTCGGACAGCATCGGAGCTTGACGATCGGCTCATCCTTCACGACATTGACGCCTGCCGGAACTTGTTCTGAGCGCCAGTAGGCCTCGGCGGTCGATTTTCTCTACGGCGAAAGTAATCACTACAGTGACCCAGGGGCAGTCGCTCAGGTAATCCCAGAAGTTCTGATGCGGTTGATCGAAGGGCGTTATCTGATCCGTCTGATTCCGACCGTTCGCTAGTGTAGGCTGGGGTTGGTGCTGGTAGAAGCAAAAACTAATCTGAAGGCAAGTGATAGTTTCGACAAAGTTGCTTACGCATCACTCAGCGACAAGGTCCGTCTCTTCAATCTCGAACTGATCCCGAAACAGCAGATCAGCCAAGTCCTCCAGGCTCAGCCCCCAGAAGCCCCGGTCAAACGCCTTGGGCCGCCGGACAGGGCGCGGGTTTCGGTGGCTTCCCACTGGCCGATGGTGCCGGAAAGCTTCCACTGCCCATCGGTGGATTCAGCTTCGATCACCCCGCCGCTGGCGATTGTCCATTGGGTGATTTCGTATTAGCTAGCGCTGATCGGACTTGCCATCAGGGCCAGGCCAAGGGCCAACGTTACGGCCACAACGAAGCGTCGGGCATCGGTTGACATGCGCCCAAAGGGACTGGTCCTGGATTGCGCGAGACATCTGGAGGGAGCCTGTTTTGCTGCTTGGCGTTTCATCTCAATATCCATCATCAGAACGGGATGATCTTCGACACGTTGTTATCTAAGGAGTTGGTGACCCAGATGTTGGTGCCGTCGAACGCCACCCGTTGCGGGTTCGTGCCGACAGCAACGGTGGCGGTGACGGTATTGGTGGTCGGGTTGATCTTTGACACGTCGTTCGAGTTGAGGTTGGCGACCCAGATGCTGATGCCGTCGAACGCCACCCCTTGCGGGTTCGTGCCGACAGCAACGGTGCCGGTGACGGTATTGGTGATCGGGTTGATCTTCGACACGCTATTCGAGCTGATGTTGGCGACCCAGATGTTGGTGCCGTCGAACGCCACCCCGTACGGTAGCGTGCCGACAGCAACGGTGGCGGTGACGGTGTTGGTGGTCGGGTGGATCTTCGACACCGTGCCCTCACCTGCGTTGGTGACCCAGATACTGGTGCCGTCGAACGCCACCCCGTACGGGTTCGTGCCGACAGCAACGGTGGCGGTCACTGTGTTGGTGGTCGGATTGATCTTCGACACGCTATTCGAGCTGATGTTGGCGACCCAGATGTTGGTGCCGTCGAACGCCACCCCGAACGGTTGCGTGCCGACAGCAACGGTGGCAGAGACGGTGTTGGTGGTCGGGTTAATCTTCGACACCGTGCCTTCAACTGCGCTGGTGACCCAGATGCTGGTGCCGTCGAACGCCACCCCGTACGGGTTCGAGCCGACAGCAACGGTGGCGGTCACGGTGTTGGTGGTCGGATTGATCTTCGACACGCTATTCGAGCTGATGTTGGCGACCCAGATGCTGGTGCCGTCGAACGCCACCGCCATCGGACTCGCCCCGACCGGTACGGTGGCGGCCGCGCCGGGGTCCTGATACCACTGCAGTAACGCGATCTGGCGTTTGCTGATTCGATTGGCCGGTCCGGCAGGGCCCATTTCGCCCTGGGGGCCCTGAATTCCATGGTCGCCTTTGGGTCCGATATCACCCCTGGGTCCTGGTGGCCCGATAGCGCCGGTCTCTCCCTGCAAGCCCTGTGGTCCTTCCGGCCCGATTTCACCCTGCGGCCCGGTGGGGCCTGTCTCCCCTTGTGGACCCTGAGGACCAGTTGGCCCCTCGTTGCCAGCCAGGGCATACAGAGCCACTGGTGTGGCGTTGATGGCCTGACGCGGGGTCAGTGGCGCACCGTTCACCCGGACCTCAAGGAAGCGCGCGCTGCCATCGAATGCGCTGGCGCCAAAGTCCAGTTCGACCTGGAACAGGCCGTCCTGGATGCGGACTTCGTCGCGGGTCTGTACCGGCCCGATCTGTGTCGCGCCGGCAACTGAATCGAATAATCGGAACTCCAGATTGGCCGTGCCGCTGAACGGCTGGCCCTGTTGCTGCAGTTGGCCCTGATAGGTGATGGGTGCAGCCATCACTGGGGCAGCAAGAATCGTGAAAAGAACGAAAAAAAAGGCGGAACGCATGTGCGGTCTCCCTGCTGATGAACATGCCGATCAAGCGGCGGATATCCCCGGGCAGTTTTAAATACACGGATTTCCGAGCCCAGTCAACTAAAGGGCTAACACGGCCAATGCCATGGCCGCCAGTTGCCCTGAAATTTAGCCGGATATATGTATCTTCTGGGGTACACCTCAGGCGGTACAGGAAAAACAGCTGT
>PWVB01000445.1 GCA_003562365.1 Anaerolineae bacterium | reverse complement strand
CAACCTTCATTGATGCCCTGGCTGCTGTCCGCCGCGACCTCTGGCGCGGTGTCAAATACAGCACATCAGCCCACGAGGCTGACATGTGCCTAATTCCACACGCCGCCCTGTCGTCCTTGCTAGAAGCGGCCTGTTACTCAACCTAAATGGCCAAAGTCCAGGATCAGTGACTTACCGGTAAACCTACCGGCTTTCAGCCGGTAGTCGTTTAGTTGCGTGTCCCCACTGAAGCAGGGAGTCTTCAGCGAACAAGGTCTGCGAAAAGAGTATCACAATCAAATGCCACTCCGCACTTTAGCGATTCTGCACTACGGTGTATAATGACCCAAGGCGGCTAGGCGTGAACACTCGCAGTATGTGGAAATGTCGGGCCTACGCGGGTCCGCAATCAAATCTGCGCAGGGAGAGTGGTCCGGTGTGGGTGCTCAACAGCCGCCGTCGCTTGCGACAACACCTACACAGGGAGAACAGGTATGCGGAAGCTCGGACTGATCGCCGCGATCGCCGTCATCGCCCAGTTGCTGATATCAGGATTCGAGGCGGTCAACGCTGCCGCCGACCCGGCGGCTGTGGCCCAGGCCATTGAGGCTCGCCTCACACAGTTAACGCAAGAGACTGGCGATCGCTATCTGCTCCTCGGCGAGGTTCGTCAAGCCGAAGGCTACGCCGTAGCATCCGTAGGCCAGTTGGAGGCCGATGGCTCCCTTGTCGCTACGCAGCCTCTTCTCGTGCTGGCGCGTCAAAAGGACGCTATTTGGCACGTCAGCTTGCCTCAACCAGAGGAATACGAGAGCTACAACCGCTGGCTGGAAGCCCTGAGCCCAGGCCTCCTGAGCGATGAGGAAAAGCCTTACTTTCGGGTGACGCCCGCGGCAGAGATTATCGCCGCCCAGCTGCAAAGCGTCAGCGGCTACCGGCTGCCTTTTGCCGGTGGCTGGTGGGCCCGCGTTTCGCAGGGCCCCTACGGAGGATTTTCCCACAGCTCCCTATGGGCCGTGGACTTTGTGCTGCCCACCACCGGAGGCAGGATCGGGGCCCTCACTGCGGCAAAAGACGGCGTCATATGGTTCGTCAAGGACGTCAGCGACATTGGTGGCACCTTTCCTGGCGCCAGCGGCTACTCCAATGGCGTCGTCATAAAACACGCAGCCAATGAGTACAGCTGGTACTGGCATCTTGCATACAACAGCGTCCCGCCTGAGATCCAGCCCGGCGTGCTGGTGGAAGCCGGGACGTACATCGGACGACAAGGCACGACCGGCTACTCGACGGGCAATCATCTGCATTTCCAGGTCACCACCAACTTCCCCACCTGGCTGGGCTGTACCGCCAGCGGCTGCACCGATCGTGAGACGCGGGTAGATCGCGCACCATGGTCCTCAAACACGCGCCCTGTTGACTTCGTCGATGCCGATGCCAGCGCGTGGACCGGCTGCTCTGGCTCAGCCAACTGCAACGCCACGCCTGTATCGCAGAACTACCTAGACCGCAGCACTGGCGTCGTGCTCTACTTCGACGCCGATTATCGCGGGGCAGCCTGGAAGCGGCAGGAGCCCTACAGTGGCAACGTCCCCGCCTGGATCGATGCACGCGCCACCTCCATCAGCCTAGCCAACGGGTGGTGGGCAAGGCTCTACGACGGACACGAATTTGGTGGTTCCCCGCAGGACATCGAGGACTCGATCCCCAACCTCGACGTGCTGGGCCTCGACAACGCCATCTCCTCCCTGGAGCTTGACACAGCGTGGACACACACCAAGGCGCTGGACAATGCGTGGGTATGGCCTTGGAAGTTCCTGATCGGGACCGACGATCCCCGCGTCACGGAGTTATACCTCAACGGGGAGCCGCTCTTCAGCAGACCCGACTGCTCGTGGGTAATCCGGTGGCTGGAGCCGGACGCCCACGTCCTAGATTACCGCGCCCAGAGACGTTTCTACCTGGGGAGCGATCACGGCTTCCTGGAAGTCCAGCCTTGGCCCTACGCAGCGACAACCTGCGCGACAGACAGCAGCCCAGATCCCGTGGGCCCGATACCCACCCGGCTGGATAGCGCCACGCTGCTCAACACTGCGCCCGTCCCCGCTACCATTGTCGCCGGCGCGGATCAAACGGTGACACAGCGTTGGGAGCTACGCAACAGCGGCACGACCGTATGGAAAGCAGGCTATGTCCTGCACCATGTCGCCGGAGAACGCCTGGGCGAGGCCAGCGTAAAACCTCTGTCGGTTGCCGCGCCCGGAGAGATGGTAAAGCTGCAGATCGAGGTGCAGGCACCGGAAGAACCGGGCCGCCACACCGGCTACTGGCAGCTGCGGAACGCCCAGGGTACCTATTTCGGCCCCTTGCTCCAGGCACAGGTCGATGTCCCGGCGCTGACTGACCGCATCGTTCGCCTCTCGATCGACCCACCGTCACCGGCCGATACGACGCAGGCCCTGATCTACGTGGACATTGCCAAGTCAGAGACAGCGCCCTTCCGTGCGGCTCGATTGAAGATCGATGATGAGGTCGTTACCGAGACTGCCAAGCCCGCCTTCATCCACACCTGGGACACGACTGGCTACACGCCGGGAGACTACAGCGTGGTGGTTGAGGTAGCCGATCAGACCGATACTGCCTGGGAACGTCCGCAACGCCGCGCAACCATCTACCGCTTGACGGGGACCACAACCCCGCAGAACCACGCACCGTTCCCTCCCCGCCTCACAGAGCCAGCGGACCACGCCTTCTCCTACGCCTGGGGCAATGCCGGCATCGAACTGTGCGCTGAACCCCAGGGCGATCCCAATGGCGACGCCATCACCGACACCTATTTCGAGATCTTCTACAGCCATCAGACCTGGCAGAGCGGTTGGGTCGCCGGACCTTGCGTCACGACACCACCACTGCCCCCTTACCCCTACCTCTGGCGGGCCAGGGTGCGCGACAGTCACGGTGCTGAGAGCAACTGGAGCGCTCCGCGTGAGTTCACTGTAGTTGATTTCGATCTGAGGATCACCCAGATAAGGGCGACTGCGCTGGATGAGGAGGGCGCGACTGTTCAGATTCACGCCTGCACCGACGCTCCCGACGACGCTGACGTCACCCTACGCATCGACGTCAACGAGGCGAATGACGGCTCGTCGGACGGCGCCTGGCAGCGCATCGCCGAACTGAAGACACGCTGCCTGAGTGATGACGATCTGCTGCTGTGGAATACCCTGCCCTTCACTGACGGCCTTCACCGCCTGCGAGTTACTGCCTATGCAACACACCCGGATTGGAACGGCACAGCCCAGCGGGAGATCGCAGTCAGGATCCCACCTGATTACGATGACGACACACCCCCGCGGCGCCCAGCAGGGCCGGTGTTGATAGCGCCACGCCATCCCGATGGGCTCACCGCTACCGCCTATCTCGATGAGCCGACCATAACCTTCCACTGGGCGCCAGGCCTGCGGGCGACAGGATACACGCTTCATGTGGCCAGCAGCCCTTCGCCGGCAACCGCCACGACGCCACTGCTGCGCCAGGCCCTGGGCGCTGACGTCTTGACTTTCACACACACTCTCCCGACAAGCGCGCTCGACGCCGGCCTGTACTGGCAGGTAACGGCGACTAACGACCAAGGGGCTACAGCATCGGCGACGGGACAGTTTGCCCGTGATGTCACAGCCCCGATCTGCGCGATCGAGACGCTGTCACCTTCGAGCTCCGGTGAGGGCATCGAGGTCAGCTGGTCCGTCGACGATGCCGCGGAAAACAGCTTGGCAGCGGGTCTGGCCCACTACGATATCCAGCTGCGCGATTCAGCCGACGGCACTTGGCGTGACTGGCTGCTGAACCTACCCGCTACCCGTCAGAGCGCGCTCTTTGTAGGGCTGACCGGACACACCTACGCCTTTCGCTGCCGCGCCACCGACCAGGCTGGCAACACTGGTAGCTACACGTCCCAGATTCCAGCACCCGTCCAAATGGAGGCGATCCCGTCCGGCGCCCCAGGGACAGCGGACCTAGCCGTGCTGAGTATGAACACCGCACCTGAGCCCTCAGGTGGCGTGGCGGTCGAGGTAGTGATCGCGAATCAGGGCACACAAACCACACAGCACGGTTTTCTCACCGATCTATACCTCAACCACACGCCGGAGGGTCCGAACGACTCAACAGGACGCGTCCATCGCTGGACTAACGCGCCCGTTGAGGCTGGTAAGACGATCACACTCACGACCGTCTTCAGCAACGCAGCGGCGCTGGCTCCTTGGACCCCGGCAGTACCGCTCACCGAGATCACCGGCACCCTTCAGGCGTGGGTCGATCTTGCCGGCTGGGTAACGGAGGACGATGAGGCGAACAATGTAAGCGCCCCGAGCCCGGAGTTCTGTGTGGCGACGGACGATGAGTACGAGATCGATGATACCCCGCAGACAGCCCACGAGCTTCTGTTGGATGCGCCACAGATTCGTAACCTGGCCAGGCCCGGCGACGAGGATTGGCTCAAACTAAGAACTGTCGCCGGCGTGCAGTACACCATCGCTACCTCGGATCTGGGCCCCCGGGCAGACACCGCACTGACCGTCTACGCACCCAATGGCATAACACGCCTGGCCGTTAGCCATGACAGAGCTCCCGGCGATTTAAGCTCCCGCATTCGTTGGATTGCGCCTTCCAGCGACAGTTACTACCTGGTGGTGCGAAGCTGGAACCCTACTGTCAACGGATGCGGCACGACCTACGTCCTCCAAGCCACCGCCTCGGGGGAAAAGACCATCAGTCTCTATTTACCGGCTGTTGTCAAGGGCTGGCGGCCTTAATAAGGAACTCGACCAAGAGGAGACCCGTGATGGCACCAAGACCAGAACCGAAACCTCGCATCCTTTTAATGGGTGTGGGCAGTGTAGGCGGCGTGCTTGCCGCGGGGCTGCTGAGCCACGGCCACGACGTGACGCTGGTCACCCACAATCGTTCCATCACCGATGCACTCATCCACCATGGACTGAGCCTCACCACTCCGAGGGCGCGCCGCGCGACGGCAGCAAGCCTGCGGGCCACACTGCACACTGGAATACACGCGGTCGAGGGACCTTTTGACATTGTGCTGCTGGCGATGAAGGCAACTGACGTCGAAGGCGCTGCCCGCGATGTCTTACCGCTTCTGGCACCGTACGGCTATCTGGTGACGCTCCAGAACGGTATCGTCGAGGACCAGTTGTTGCGGATCTTCGACCGCGCACGTCCGCTGGGACCGGAGCCTGTCATCCCAGCCGTCATCGGCTGGAGTGCGACAATGCACGAGCCAGGTGTCTATGAGATGACCTCGGAGGGGCAAATCACCGTCGGCGAACTGAACGGTGAGTTGACAGAACGGGTCCACCGTCTAAGAGGGCTCCTCGACACTGTCAGCCCAACGAGCATCTCCACCAATATCCGCGGGGTGCTGTGGAGTAAGCTGGCCATCAACTGCGCCACCGCGCCGCTCGGCGCTATAGGCGCCCAGCCGTTGGGCGCGCTGCTCCAGCGCGGATACGTGCGCTGTCTAGCCCTCGCTGCCATCAGCGAGGCCCTCGACGTTGCAGAAGCCGGTGGTATCCGGCTCGAACCTGTAGGCGGCACACTGGATCTCCGCCACCTCTACCTGTCACCTGGACGTCGAGAGGGCATATATTGTCTCGGTGCACTGGTGAGACACGCCAAACTGCGCGCTGTGGGACTCAAGTTCCGTCGGCTGAAGTCCTCTATGCTCCACAGCCTTCAGCGGGGACGCCAACCCGAGATCGATTTTCTGAATGGGTATATCGTTGCCAGAGGTAAGGAGTTGGGGATTGCGACCCCGGTCAACGCCGCACTGACCGAAATAGTCCGTGAGATCGCGGCGGGTGCACGGGAGATCACGCCGCAGAATCTGACAGCGTTGACGCGCAGCTGAGCCACTGTGGTAAGATAGGGGCATGGTGATCGAGAGCGTACAATACCCCAGCAACCAGGAGGCAGCCCGCGCCGTTTTTCGCCACATCCAGGCCTTACCCGCGGTGCGCCATCTCAGACTGCAACCGGCGCATGCTGTCAGCGGAGCTTTCGATGAGTGGTGGCTAGTTCCTGGTATGCACCGCTCGCCCTATCGCTATGGCAAGCTCTTCGTGGCCCGGGTGCCTACCGCACCCCTCCTGATGACCACGGGGTTCTGCTTCCACCGGGGGATCGGGCGCCATCTGGACACGCTGGTCGACTCCACCGTGGTTATGGACGCGAGCTGGTTCTGGTCACGTTTCCTAAGCGATGCGCTCGCCGGCGCTTTCGCTGCTCCGCTGCAAGAGATGTCGGCGTGTAGCAAATCACCCGTCTGGATCACTCTTAACCTCTACCATCTGGACAGAGCCCCAGGCCCTCGTGCTGGCTACCCGCCAGACGACCGGCTCACCTTTGCAGTCGACGCTACCACCCTGGCCTTGAAGCCGCAGGAGCTAGGTGAGGAGGAGCTAGCCCCGCTCACTACGGCATCCAGTCTGCGAGAACTCGCGCTCTGGATCGAAAGCATAGAGGATCTCTGGTGGTTTTGGATCGACGTCTACATCGGCCTCCGGCTGCGTTACGCGCCTGAGGATCATCACGGGTGGACGGCAACCGACCTATGGGAACGGGCGCTGGCGCCGTGGGCGCACTGGGTTCACTGAGTAACCCAGCAGAGGCGTTGGCGTGCCTACTTTGGGCTAACGATCACGCTCTCGACGCCCAGAACCGCGCCGACCCTGCGAAGTGTCTGGGCGTGATGCCCTATACCCAATGCGAAATGGTGGGTGGGTCCTTCGGCGAACCAGCGCTTCAAAAAGGTGACCACATCCGGGGCGAAAAATCCTCGGGTGTTGGTGTTACCTGTTGCCGGGATGGGTCCGGCGATCGACTCTCCCTCGGCGATCACGAACTTCATCTGTCCTTGGTGCGTGGACGTGATGCCCAGCATCGTGATCGGTCCCTCCCGAATCTTGAATTCGACGGAGGCGCCCGAGCCCGGCTTGCCGTGGTATTTGGTGAGGCTACGCAGCACAGGCTTACCTTCGGCTATCGCGATGTGATGTGGGCCATCATGACCTACAAGGACGAAGCCCTCTACAAAGTCGACGGGGTGAAACTCAGCAAAGCTGCCACCAATCTCCAGCCGATCCATAATTAGCATCGCCACGCACGTCTTCAGGTCAGACTCGCCACACATCGGGAACCCGGCGGCACACAACAGTGAGTTGCCGACAATGAGGTTAGCGGCGACACACTCGCGCTCGCTACCCGGATCGCCCTTATAATAATAGGCCAGGCCGTCAAGATCATACTCGACGACGAATCGATCCAGCGCCACGGCCATCTGCGCTGCATATCGAAGGTCGGCCTCCGTGAGCTTGCGCGTCAGCGGATCAGACTGCGGATCGGGAGTGTCGAACACCCTCAGAATTTGATCTGCTTTCGTCGTGATCTCCGCATCGCTCACGTCCCGGGAGAGTCGCACCAGATCATCGAGTTCTGTCTGCACCACGTGGAGCCCAAAGGCAGCGGTCAGCGCCGTCTGATCGGTGTGCATATCCAGCATCGCCTCAATAGGGTGGCCGAAATGGCCGATCCGTGCCCCCTTGAGATCGTGGAGCACCCGCGCGATCCGGCACCAGTCGGTGATTTCTTTCTGCGCGGCCGCATCCCCCACCAGGCTGCCGATCACCATCGGCGGCACCGGTTTGCCCATCCGAGCCGCAACGCCCGCAAACTCCGGCAGCGAACAGACGTTGTCGTTCTCCAACTGCATCTGGATCGTCGCCCCGGTGTAATCGAGCCGCCGGCGCGGCTGAAGCGCCACCATGACTAATGGCACATCCAGCTCACGTACCAGGATGCCAAAGGTCGCTGAGGTCGCATAGGTAAGCATATCGACGAAGACGAGATCCAGTGCGGCGGCCTTCAACCGGGGTAACAGCGCGTAGGCAGTCCGAGCATTGTCGACGAGCCCGAAGTTGGAAGTCATCACACCATTAGCCCGCACCTGATCGGCGAAGACCGTTAGGTAGCCCAGCAGCGTCTGCCGCAACCCGGGGAATTGCTCCCAGTAAAGATCCAAGCCAACCCCAAAAATGCCGATATGCGCGTTGAGGGACTTACGGCGCTCGATGGCCAAGTTCGTTGTCATTTCAGCCCTTCGGTACGTTCAAAGACATATAGGTCCGCTGAGAAGGCATTCGGATCAAACGGGGCTTCACCGTAACTGCCCACGTGCGTCATCAGACGGAACCCGCGCCCGGTGTGCAGCGCCACAATCGCTGCCGCGCGCAGGGGATAGAGAGGCGTGGTCTCATCGAAAACCGTCCGCCCATCCACCTCCAGCCGCGTGGCGAAGATCACCCGAGCCTCAGAGATCTCCCGGTACTCGCGATAAAAGGTTGCACCGTCCTCGCTCTTGATCGCCGGGAAGGCTACGGTGTCCTGGGCCAGCACATAGTCCCAGTTCATCACCTGAAGGATCCAGATCCCTCCTGTCGTCAGCACGTCGCGCACCTGATCCAGGAAGACCGCGAACTGGCGTTGAGTCAGATGGGCCGCTGTGTTGCCAATGCATAGGACCCCATCGAAGATGAGAGCCAGCTCGGCAATGTCGAGCATATTAAGCACTTGGAAGGGTACACTGGCATAGTCCCTTCGCGCCCGAGCGATCATCGCCGGATCCAAGTCGATGCCCACAGCCCGATAGCCATCCTGAGCCAGCTTTCCGGTGTAGTGCCCGGTTCCACAGCCCACATCGAGGATTGCTGCCGGTGGCGTCGGGAGATACCGGCGCAGAAAAGCATAGACAGTTGGGTTCAACGGAAAGATTGCATCGTAATGATCGGCGAAGTCGGAATAGAAACTCATCTGCCCTCCCCTCACTATAACCGTATTCTAGAGTTGCGGCGGTACAGCGCAAGTCAGGGATCAGATCACAAACCGGCGGCTGGTTCGCGCCTTGCCGGTTTCGCATTACAATGGTGTTAGTGCGCGATTACAGACCGTGGTGCGCAGATCTCAAACTAGGAGGCGGCCTTGAGACTTCGATTGCGCCTGCTCCTTCCGTTGATGCTCTGTATGTTGCTCTTTTTCCCCGCATGCGGCGAAGGCGATGTGGGCCTGCAGAGCTCACGCTCTGAGCGGTTTCTGGAGCAGACCGAACCCTTACGTGCCACCGTTGAGTGGGCAGTGCTCGGCCTTGAGGCGCTTGGCGTGGTGGCCATCGTTGGCGGTGCCGTAGTCGCCACAGGATGGTATGGCTATGACGTCATCCGCGATGGCCCAACCCGAGAACGGACTCAGCGTTTCCGCGAAAGCTTAGGGCAGATGATCCTGTTGGGGCTGGAGTTCCTGGTCGCCGCAGACATCGTGAACACTGTCACCATCAGCTTGACCCTTAGAACTGTGGGGTCGCTGAGCGCCATCATCTTAATACGCACCTTCCTGAGCTTCACGCTGGAGGTGGAGACAACTGGCTACTGGCCCTGGCAACGACGTACTTTCTCTCAGAACCGGAGCCAGCAAAACGAGTCTTGATCGGTACCATTGAGGAGGCAACGATGGCACGTAGAGATTGGTACTGTGAGGATGTGCTGTCCGGGAAGCTGGCCGTCGACCGCGTCTGGGAGGATGAGCGCGTACTGGCCTTTCGCCATCCCAATCCCAAGGCCGAGATTCACGTAGTCGTGATCCCCAAGGCCCATGTGGCCTCGATCCTCGATCCGCTGGCACTGGACGGCGAACTCTTGCGATCAATGGTTCGAGCCGTTCAGAGCGTAGCTCAGGACCTGGAGCTCGACAGGAGAGGATTCTTAGTCCGGACTAACGTTGCTGCCCCAGGAGTCACCCCCCATATGCACTGGCACGTGGTCGGCCCCGGCATCCCGGAGGGGATATAGATAATACAATCAACCTCGTTCCAGAACCGAGAGTGAAAGGTAGAGATATGTCCACCATTCCACCAGACATCGCCCCCCTGGTCAGTGATCTGCTGCCGCTCTGCAAGGCGCTGGGTACTGGCGCCT
>PWVB01000027.1 GCA_003562365.1 Anaerolineae bacterium | reverse complement strand
GAGCAGATATCAGACTCTTCGGAGCAATCTGCGTCGAAACGTGAAAATATGGCTGCAGAAAGGCAGCCTTCCAAACCGTGTCAAGTTGGCACAGTTTGGTAGACCAGGAATCAATGACCGAAAACATCCTAGCCATCGATCAGGGCACCACCAACACGAAAGCGTTACTGGTCAGCCCGCAAGGGACCATCGTCGGCCGGGGCTCGGTGCCCACTGGGGTGCGTTATCCTCGGCCCGGCTGGGTCGAGCAAGACCCAAGGGAGATCTGGCGCTGCACCTGTAAGGCTATCGCCATATGCTTGACCGGTGTCGAAGACCCTCGACTAGCCGCCATTGGCATTGCCAACCAGCGGGAGACCGCGCTGGTCTGGGAGCGAGCCAGCGGCGAACCCGTGGGACCAGCAGTGGTGTGGCAATGCCGGCGCACGGCTGAATTCTGTCAGAAGTTAAAGGCTCAGGGGCACGAAGCGCTTGTGCAAGCGCGGACTGGACTCCAAGTCGATCCAATGTTCTCAGGAACCAAGATCCGCTGGCTGCTGAACGCCATCCCAGACGGCCCGCAACGCGCTGCGAACGGCGAGCTGTGCGCCGGCAACGTCGACGCATGGCTCCTGTGGCGCCTGACCGGGGGGTCAGCAGCTGCCGGTGCCGTTCACGCTACAGACACGACAAACGCCTCAAGAACCCAGCTAATGGCGCTAGAGACGTTGGCCTGGGATCCCGAGATCCTGGAGATCTTCGGTTTATCCGCCGCTATCCTGCCGACAATCCAGCCCTCGGCCGGCTGTTTTGGACATACCGCCACCCTCGATCTCGGAGCAGGCTGTGTGCTGCCAGCGGGCATTCCGATTGCCAGTATGATCGGTGACTCGCACGCCTCTCTCTACGGGTTGGGGGGATTCCGCTCCGGCAGCGTTAAGGCGACCTATGGCACGGGCACCTCTCTGATGACACCCTCCCCAGATCCCGTCTGCTCAACCAGGGGGCTCTCGACCACCATCGCCTGGAGTGCGGAGACTACCGTCTATGCCCTCGAGGGCAACATTTACACCACCGGTGGTGCCGTTCAGTGGTTAGGCAATTTGCTAAGCCTGGACGATCCGGGCCCGGAGATCGAGGCCTTGGCTCGCACCGTTCCCGATGCCGGCGGCGTTACCTTCGTCCCGGCGCTGGTCGGCCTCGGCGCACCGCACTGGCGGGCCGATGTTCAGGGACTGCTGACAGGTTTGACGCTAGGCGTCGGGGCCGGGCATCTGGCTCGCGCTACCCTGGACGCTATCGCCTACCAGGTGCGGGACGTCTTCGACGTGATGCAGCAGGAGAGCGGGGCCGCGCTGCAGACGCTCCTGGCCGACGGCGGTGCCAGCAGGAACGATTTACTGATGCAGTTGCAGGCCGACATTCTCGGCTGCTCCGTCGAGCGCAGCCGATCAACCGAGGTCTCGCCGCTGGGGGCAGCTTTTCTGGCTGGACAGGCAGTCGGCCTCTGGGCGGACGAGTCCGAGATCGCCTCGCTTATACCGCCGCGCGACCGCTTCGAGCCTCAAGTCGACGAGCCGGCGCGGGAGGCCGCCTACGCCCGCTGGCGAGCGGCCATCGACCGGACACTCTACAGACGGTGATTTGCCCATCCCTGGCCAAGCAACCGACACCCAGTGCTATTACGTTCAACGGATCACAGGAGGAACGTTATGAAGATCATCGGCATTCGTATCCACCATATTGAATGGGAACGCGGCCCCTATCATTGGCGCGACGAGATCATGCCGTCGGGGACGACAGCACACACCGCCCTGCTGCGCATCCTGACTGACGAAGGCATTGAGGGGTGGTCCTCCTATTCGGCAGGGGCCAACATTGAGGAAATCAAGCACCAGATCATCGGCGAGGACCCTTTCAACCGCGAGCGAATCTGGCACAAATTCTGGCGGAATCTGCGGTCTTCACGCTTGGGCCTAGCCATTGGACCCGTGGACTGCGCGCTCTGGGACCTGGCAGGAAAGGCCCACGGACAGCCAGTCTACAAGCTACTGGGAGGAATGCGCGATCGCATTCCGGCGTATGCCAGCACCGTAACTCTGGACTCGTTGGAAGCCTATATGGAGCTGGCCGAGGTGTGCCTGGACAAAGGTTACCAGGCTATCAAACTCCACGCTTGGGGACGGCTGGAGGAGGACGCCGAGCTCTGTCGCGCCCTGCGAGAGAAGGTTGGACCGGATATAGAGCTTATGTACGATGCCTCCAGCATGTTCAATCTCTTTGAGGACGCCGTCTGGTTTGGACGACGGCTGGAGGAGCAGGCCTATTATTGGTACGAGGAACCGATAGATCACTTCAACATCACCGCCCTGGCGCGGCTCCGCCAAGCCCTGGATATCCCGCTGGCGGTGGCCGAAGCGACCTATGGCGGCCCATGGGACGCGCTAACCCACATCCAGGCCGGTGCTGCTGACATCATCCTCACCGGACCGCTGGATGCCTACAAGGGCGGTCTCACTGGCGTGCTGAAGACGGCCCATATCTGCGAGGGCTTCGGAATGATGGCTGCCGTCCACGGCAGCGCGATCTCACACCTCCACGCCGCCTGTGCCCTTTACAATACCAAGTACTTCGAGCGCCTCGTACCTGAGACCTATTACGCACCGCCGGGCATCCGCGACGCGTCAACTGACATTGACAACGAAGGGTACGCAGCCCCGTGGGACGCGCCAGGCCTCGGAATCGAGGTCGATTGGGACTGGGTAGAGGCGCATACCACTGGCATCGAGAGCTAACTGGTTCCCTCGCGCTCGACAAGACGGCGGAACGCCACTGTAAAGATAACAGCCCAGAGTTAGAGAGCTGTCATCACAATGGACAGCGCCTCCGCCGTCTTGGACACCTCGACGTCCGCATCGGCGCCCTCCCACAGGACGTGCTCCAGCATGTCCTGCAGGAACCCGGAGACCCGATTGTAGTTCGAAAGCATGGGGCGGCTGCGGGCATACGCCATCAGCGGCACTAACTCGGAAAGCCAAGGATGGTCGGTACGAATGAAGTGCTGGTTGACCGAGACGTACGGGGACAGCTGAAGGTTTTCCGCACAGAATTCCACCGATGCATCCCGGGTCGCCATCAGCTTCAGAAGCTCAAGGCACAGCTCCTGCTGATTCGACTGCTGGAAGATCACCCAGCTTGTGCCGCCCAAAGATCCCACCGGCGGCACATCGGTTTCGGGCCGAGGCAGAAGCGCAAAGCCCAAGTTCTTGGCCGCATCGGCCTCATCCTCCCAAGACGATTCCTCGCGGATTCGGGGCCATTCATAGGAGCCACCCAACGTCATTGGCACCTCACCTTGGGCGAAGTAGCGCGCCAGGTGCCACCATCGGCTGCGAAACACATCCTTTGGGAGATAAGCACGCCGGTCGAGAGTAATCGTCTGCAGGAAGCGCAACGCTTGGGAGATCGCATCACAATGAGTCTGCAGCACCAATCGACCGTCGGAGCTGACGATGTCTCCACCCTTCATCCAGATAAACGGCAAAAGGAGATTGACCGTTGTCTCGCCGGTGGCCGCCGTAACCGGCAGAACCACAGCATAGCGATGGCCGTAGCGCGCCATCACTTGCGGTGAGGCAAAGTGATCCAGCAGCGTCAGCCACGCCTCCCAAGTCTCAGGTGGCGAGATCCCCTCCGCCGAAAACCAGTCCTTTCGGTACCACATCCCTGTGATATCGGCCTGAACCGGCACGCCAAACAGGCGTCCGTCAAGGGTGTTGTTCGCCAGCACCGCCGGCTCCAGATCCTGTGCCGTATCCCCCACCCAACGAACATCCAACTCATTGAGCGGGGTGATGTAGCCCTCACTAGCATAGTGGTTGATCCACACGAAGTCCATAGCAGCCAAATCCGGTGCTTCACCACGGATTGTGCTACGCTGCAACACTTGGTGGAACTCATTGCGCGAGCACATCCGGATATCAACATCGATCTCGTGCTGCGGGTGCTCCGTGTTCCACTGGCTCACAGCCTGCTCCAATGAGGCTAACCAGCGCACATCATAATGTGCAAGAACGCGCAGCTCGGTCTGTTCGATGAGCGCCGCCGCTGCTGCTGGCGCCACAAAGGATCCGGCCCCAGCACGCCGGTAGATCAGCCCCTCGCGGGCCAGCTCCGCCATCGCTTGTCGCACCGGCGCGCGGCTGATCCCTAGCCGATCACACAACTCAGCTTCGGTTGGTAGCTGATCCCCAGGCCGCAACTCGCCACTCTCAATTTGCTCTCGGAAGTGGCTCTTCAATTGATAGTAGATCGGTATTGCAGAACTTCTGTCAACAATCGCCATTCTGGTCCCCCTGCATAGTTGACGGCCGTGTAGCGGAATGAAACTGCTCAACGACTCAATGATCACACGGCGCCGCACAGGCGCATACAGCGCCACGTTCAAATTGTCACTATTGTAGAACAGCTATCTGCAATAGCAAACAGCGCCTTGCACAGCCAGCACAGCCGACTATAATCGGAGTGCACTGTCAGCCGCACCGCGCTGATCAACAAAGCCTGCATAAGGAGGTAGCGTCTGTGACCCTTCAGCCCATCGACCGTATGGCCGTGATCATCGTCTATCGCTGGCAGTTAGCCGTCTTGATGGACGCTCTCAGCAGGCACCACTTCTTCTCTACTATTGTAGACGCCACAGGAGGGCTCTTACGAGAGGGTATGGTCACCTTGGTCGTGGGCACCGCCGCTCAGCGACTTCCTACGCTCCTCTCCACCCTGCGCAACGCCTGCCCTGCCAGCACCCGCTACCTACCCTTCGATGATGAACTGGAGTTCCCCTGGTATCCCGAATGCGAGACGGTCGTAGTCCGGGTTGGTGGAGCCAACGCCTTCATCATCGCGGTGGAGCAATTCATACAGTTATAGGCCACAGGGATCGGACAGAAAGCCACCGAACATGCCTATGACCGAGGCTCGCGTTCAGCGGTGGCCTCGCCGATTATGACACCACCTGATGGCATAAACCGCTCTCGAGAGAGAATCACACTGCTCTCCCCGGCGCCTCCACGAGTTTCTTCGTCAACGGCCTCACTCTCCTTGGCTAACCCATCTCGCCACGAAGACAGTGTCGCCATCTCCTCCGGTTTCAGCACGTAGTGGACCGCATGGTTTAACAGGTGTTCGGCCAACAGCTCGAGCACCTTACGCCGGAGCTCCGCCCCATCCGCGAAGGGCACCCAGCTCTGGGTATGCCGGATCGCGCGGACAAAATCCTGCCCGGCCGGCGTGCGGAGCGTCTCCTGCTTAAGAAACGCCACGGGCCGTCGCCCCGCCTGACGGGCGACCTGCCACTCCAGCCCAATCGGAGCTCGGATGTCACTACCCATCAACACCACGTGGACGCCGGCGTGAGTTATAGCCTCAAGGTCCACTGGCCCGTTTCCAGCGGGCGACTGCACAACGCGCCAACCCAGATCCACCGGCACCTCAGTCACTGCCCGCCCCAAGATCTCTCGCTCGACTTCAAGATCTGAAGCAGCCGAAATATAAAACACCACTTGGTTTGCCACGTCCACACCTTATTTACCAAACTTTGCCAGACTGACACAGCTTGGAAGGCCGCCTTTCCTCGGCCATATCCTCACGTTTCATCGCGGGTTGCTCCGCAGAGTCTCACATCCGCTCCACGCGCGTTTAAATTGTCCGTGAAAACCCAACGGGCGCCATCTTCAGGGCTTGCCGTCCGATGTTCTGCGCGACGTTTGGGTCTCTGTCCGCTCTATAACCGCACTCACAGATGAACTCCCAGTAGATTCGCCACTATGCCCTTCACTTTTGTGGCGGAGTTGCCTTTGTATATCACCAAATCCGGCCTCTGTCATAGACAGCGCCAAGCGATCACGCTTCAACATCCCGGATACATCCAGGCCTTCCACACCCACCATTCGATCCGTGTCGACCATCTCTGGCGTTGCCTTGTGCTGGTCATCCAAACGGCGGTTAGCTATGCGCCGGTGCAACCGGGCCGCTTCCATTCTATCGCCGCGCTAGCCCACGGTTGAGATGCTTGACACTGCGTTGCTCTCATCGCAACCGTCTTTGATGCTCAACCTGTTTAGCGTAGACCTTCCGCCGTGTGAACGGGGGCGTCCAACGTCTCTACTCTGATCCTATGACCCTTTGGCTTGACGCGCGAGCCGTCCATACGGAAGGATAGCTTCCACCGCTTTATGCTTTTGAAGTTGGGGCAGCCTTTCTCGACTTCCCCATTCTAGCGGCGACGGAAGTAGTTCCTGAAAGCTGCCTCTAGACGACGAAAGCCAGTATCCACAGCACCCTAACTGACCTCCAACAACCAGGGACATTGCGCACGCCGGATAGCATTGGCTCCTTCAATGCAGCAGACGACGACGACTCCCCAGCTTCATCGTGCGCGCACCATGTCTCAAGACCCCAATTAAACCAGAAGCGCGCCGCTCTGCAAGCTTATCCTAACCACTGGATCCGTGCTGTGGCGGGAATTAACCTATTCATGTGCACTCGCGTTACATCGCCACCTAGCTGCCCCTCAAGCTCTCGCCCCGCGCTGCACCTACCACGCCGGCCGTGATGTCTCGCTAAATAACGACTCACCGCCGAGATCAAGCCCTTAATCAATTCTTTGCTCTCGACGGAGGCGGTCTTTGTATTCCACAACAACGGTGTTGATCCTTCCCGCTCTGATGGCCTGCATCCGCTTCCGTACCTGACGACGGTTCTCATCCAGACCGCTGGCCATCTCCTCATAGACCTCGACGATACCATAGCCGGCATCTTGAGCGCGCGCTTTGGATCGTTGCGTTTGCCGTTCAAGACGGCCCGCATCGGCCTGCTTCCGTCCTGCAGCCCGGCCATATCATCCGGCTTTATGGCCTGATGGATGGGTCTGTGCCTCAACCCCATACAGCCAAAGTGGCTCAGATTCAGGATAGCGGCGTTAGCCACCGGGGGTACGAACCAGCTCAATGAAGCCGCCTTCCTCATAGCGGATCAACGAACGCCGACTGAGCCTGAACCTCTCAGTGACTTCAGCTGCGATATCCAGCCTCATCGGTTGCCTTTGAGCACAACAGCGTTTCCAGCACGACTGCTACTGGCTGCAGCCAGAGCCTGAAATCGACCTTGCCAGGCTCTTTGTCGAAGGCTTCATCAAGATAGGTTTTCTCGCCATCAATGGTTGACCTCCGTGACTTTCATTTCATCACCTCGAGGCATAACGCCAAGTTGAGGTCACTTCAGATACCTTGGTGCGGATTGTGACTGTTTGGCAACGCTTCAGTCAGCAGTTGCCACCGCCCTGCCAATCCAGTCAAAACTACAGCGGTTACCTCCACGATTAACCCTGACCAGGGCGTGTTCCCGGACCATTATCAGCTCCTTCTTAGTCTACCACATGAACCGTGCCCCGCTCAAGAAAACCAAAGCGCGGAATGAGGCTGCTGGTCAATCTGTCTTTTTATCTGAAACTGTCAGGTGGCTGGTACTCTATTCTACAATCCGGCCGTGGCTGCCACCCTGGAGCCAAGACATTTTCAAAGACCCCTTTTAACCACCTGTCAGCCCGCTGCGCCCGTGATGCTGGGCACAATGCGTCATCAAAACGGGTATTCGGGACTTCAGCCAACGCTTGTGAGTGCCTTTGCAGAGCTCGGATATATGCGCCTAGACCACTCAGAGCCTACATAACAAACAGCACGGACTCATTTTGGCGAGATTGGGCGTGATGCGCACTGAGTGTTGCGACTGATGCAGCAATGACGGACAGAGAAGTTACCCTTTCAAAATGTCTGCCTGGAGCCGTCGGACGCTGCGCGAGGTGAAGCCTATGATACAATATTGGCTCAGATCAATTTCAGAAGGAGCTCACATATGACCCAAGGCCTCAAAGCCGAACGCCGACCCTACCGACTGAAGAACGAGGGGCAGAACTACGCTTGGGGCACCCGAGGGCCCGACGCTTTCATCCCCCAACTGCTGGGCCAAGCGCCAGAGCCGGGCCAGCCTTATGCCGAGCTCTGGATGGGCGCCCACCCCAAGGCTCCTTCCCGAGTAGTGCTGCCCGATGGAAACACGATGGTCCTACCAGCGTTTATCGAGGCTGACCCCAAGGGGACCCTGGGGACCGAAGTATTTGATTGCTTTGGCGGGCTCCCATTCTTGCTCAAGGTGCTATCGGCGGGGCAGACCCTGTCGATCCAGGCACACCCCAACAAAGCTCAGGCCGAGACATTACACGCCGCGGACCCGCAGCACTATCCCGACGACAATCACAAGCCGGAGATCGCCATCGCCCTCGATGGGCTCACAGCCCTGATGGGCTTCAGGCCTTTTTCGGAGCTCAACGCGGCGCTGCGCGCGTATCCCGAGATAGCCAATTTCATCGGCCAGCCAGCTCAGCAACTAATGGCGACGGAGGACGTCAGCCCCGAGATCCAGACGGCCATCACCGGGCAGCTCTTCCGCGAACTGGTGAAACGCGCCGAGGGGAACCAAGATGCTATGATTGCTGCCATTGATCGTTTGGTCATCCGCCTGGGATCTCAGAGCCGAGTGCTCACCGATGCTGAGTTGCGCTTCCTACACATACAGCAGCGCTATGGCAGCCGAGATGTCGGCGTCATAGCCTTTTTCCTACTCAACCTGGTGAAGCTCTCGCCGGGCCAAGGGCTCTACATTGAAGCGGGCGTGCCTCATGCCTACTTGGAGGGCAACATCATCGAATGTATGGCGAACTCAGATAACGTCGTACGGGTGGGCCTCACGCCAAAATACCGGGATGCCAGGACCCTGTTGGAGATCGTAGACGCCACCCCAGGCAAGCCCGAGATCCTGCAGGGCAGAACCCAGCTGACCGACGCAGGTCTGCACACCGTGACCTATGCGTCACCGGCACGCGAATTCGAGATACGACGCTGGCGACTACAGGGAGGAACGGCTTGTAGGGTGGAGAAAGGAACTGGTCCCTCGGTGATACTTAGTGTGGCAGGATCCATCCGACTGACCTGGGATAGCGGACAGGAAACACTCCGCCGGGGTGACTCAGCTTTTCTACCAGCGCGTCTGGAGAGCTACAGCCTAAACGCCCTCAACGATAGTGATGTCTTTCAGGCTGATGTGCCGCCCATGAAGGATGGCGGGCGACCTTGAACGGGTCAAGTTACCTCACATCCTCAGAGCGGTCCGAACCACCCGTCGACTGCTCACCCTCTGCGATCCTCGCAGTAGGCAACACTTCTTCCTTTAGCTGAACCCCAGCATCTACCAGAACTTGGAGCAGGATCATAGTTGCGCGCTCGACCAGAACCGAACACGAACCCAGCCCATTTTCAGCCTCCACTACATCCTCCCGAAGACGAATGCATTGGGCAGTCCCAAAGGTATCGGTAAAGCGCTTACGGAACTGTTCCGTAAGCCGCTGCGCCAGCGTATCGTCCTCCAAGGTGGTTCGACCGAAGAGAGCCCCGATGACCATAATGCCGCCGGCTAGCGCACCGCAGACCTCCTGACGCGATCCGCCAAGACCACCGGCAAACCCCGTCGCCATCCGTGCGCAGGCTGGGTGCCAATCGCGCACCACAGCCGGGCCAATGGCCAACACGACTGCTTCAGAGCAATGATAGCCTTCCTGAAGCAATGTGCTGGCTCGGACCGCCAGCACCCGACGGATTTCGAGCTGTTTGGACGTCGTCATCCCTGAAGCCTCCCTCTAAGGTGTTAAGCAGGAAGAAGGTTACCCCACACCATCAGAAGGTCAAGTGGGCGCACCGCAGCCGACTCACGGATTGTCGACACTCGGTGTATGGTTAGTGTGTTTTTCGCATCTTACCAGTTGAATAGAGAGCGTGTACCATCGGCGTGATGGCGAGCTTCGACAAGAAACTGACCGCACGATGAGGAACAACATGACGCCCAGATGGTGGGCGGCGTCTTCTGGCCGGGCGTAGGCTTCGGTTTTGTGCTCGCGGCACAGTTCGCCCTTCCCGGCACTACGCGCCTACGCCGCACCTACTGACCCAGCACGGACCGCCGGAAGTCTGGGGGGCGGCAAAGCCGAAGTCCACGTGCTGACTGTCGGCGTAGGCGCCGTGAACGACGAAGGCGGTGAGGTCATAGAAGATCACCGTCAGAACAATGTCGGCCTGGATGAGGGCGCGATGCACAATGTCCTGCCAGATCTCGCGGCTGTGCTGGCTGAGGGCGTCCAGGGTGCGGGACAGCCAGTCGGTCAGGCGATACAGCGGGCGTGGAGCAACCAAGCCGTTGAGGATCAGAACCAGGGCCACGGTGCCGTGATCCACCTCGGCCGCTGTGGGACAGTGGCGGTTGATGATCTCCTGTACCTGGAGCACTTCCAGCAGAGGATAGGCCACTGGCAGCGAGCCCAGATGACGGTGTAACTGGGCGCAGGTCAATAGATCTACAACCTGTGGGTATGGTTCATTTCGGCCTCACAGGTGGCAGAAACTCCTTTACACTTTCGAACAGCCAAGACCTCGAAAACAAGCCCAAAAGCCGTGGAAAAGGGCATTTGGTGGGCCAAATTGGGTAATTTTCGCCAGTTTGAGTCCCCGAACGCCCCCTCTCGACTCATAGAAGTTGTGAAGGAGTTTTTTGGCTCGAATGAACCATGCCAACCTATGCCATCGTCAGCGTGCCGCGGTGGGCCCACTGGGCCGACGGCGCTGCTCAGACAACGCGGCGGCCGATGCACCGCAGCACACGTCCTGGACGGCGGAGGATCAGGCGCTATCGCCTGCGCCTTATACACATGGGGCGGTTCCGCCGCTGTTGGGTGACGACCCCCGCCAACACCGGCGGTTCGTTAACCGGGGTATCGGATATCGCCTCTGGGGGCGCGACGTAGATGAGGACGGCGATGGCCCAGATAAGCCAGATCAGGAGTTGCTTCTAATAGCACTTCGTGGCATCATGCATATGGAATCGTTCCGGCAACTTGGTCTGGACACATATAGCTTGCCACGAAGGAGCGATTCCGCTACTTCACCCTCTGTTTAGCTTTTAAAGTGCGAAGTCTAGGCTTAGGTCAAGGAGAAAGAGGAGCGCTTGTGGTAGCCTGGTTTGATTGGTCAGCTCTGCGGAATCCGATCTATGAGTACGATAGTTGGTCGGTCAAGGACGCGTGCATCGCCCATCGCGACGATCGGTTCACCCTAGTCTTCTCGGCATTCTTTGCCGTGGGCGGGCGGGAGCGCAGCCACATCGTCGCCGTCCAAAGCCCTGACCTGCGGACTTTCTCCGAGCCCAGATTCCTGCGCTCCGGACAAGCTGCGGGTTGGAAGGGCCTATGCTCCCCCAACCTTACCGTTATAGATGACTGCTACGTGTTAACCTACAACTCCTGGGGCGACCATCCCAGGCGCCCCAACCAGCTCTTCTACGCCATCAGCCACGACCTGATGGCTTGGGACTTCGACCATCCCCTCGCCCCAGAGCTTACCTGCGGCGTTCGGGCTATCGATGCTACAGTGATTAACTATGGATCGCGGTACTACCTAACCTGGAAGGAACGACAGTCACCGGTCGTGGCGTGGGCCTCTGACCTCGACGGGCCGTGGCAGCGGATCGGCAACACATCCGGCGGCTGGTTCGAGAACGCCGAGTTTCTCATCCTGGGTGATCGCGTCCATTTGCTGGTGACCGGCAGGGATCACTGCCCCTACCTGATGTGCCTCCTCGGTGATCCGGAGGACCCAGAGGGCTGGCGGCATTGGTCCAGGCCAACACCCCTAGTGGTGCCACAGGAGGACTTTAACACTCACGACCGCGCCAACGCCGCATTCCTCGTTGATTGGCGCCACCACGACGGCTACGCCTATTTGCTCTATGCGGGCACCACCGAGGGCCACAGCCACGCCGGGCGCGGTGATAACCGCCTAGGGTTGGCCCGGAGTCGCGATCTGGAAACCTGGTCGATACCGTCAGGAGAATCTGAAGCTTAGAGATAGGAGCGTGCGATGAAACTCAGTGATCTTTTCTTCTTAGCAGGCATTGTCCTCGCCATCGTTGGTGCAATCTCTGGCCTGTTTCTGTTCATCGGTGTCGGTGTGGTGGTCTTCGTGCTGGCGATGGGGATCCGGCAGGTGACCAGGCCGGCGCAGCCGTTAACTGAGGAGACCAACGACACCGAGAAAGACCACTAGCACAAGAGTCGCAGCCTCGGTCAGGCCCGGCCCATCTATTCATCAGTCAGGGACGTGCCTCGCGCGGCGCCGAGTCTAACAAGAGGAGATAGACAGCTATGGCAACCATTGAGCTAGCCGGCACCGTGTACGAGGGCGAGGCTATCGAGATTCGTATCGACGGAATGTCGATCGAGGGTAAGCTTCCAGATCCGTTGACCCTGGTGATTACCGGCGATCCGGCGAAGATCACAACCGATCTCGCGGTCAGCATACAAGGGAATGTTTACGGAGACATTGAAGCAGGCGGCCACGTCAGCTGCGCCGATGTCGACGGGGATGTCGAAGCCGCTGGATCCGTCACTTGTGGGGACGTCACCGGCGACGTCGAGGCTGGCAACAGCGTCAGTTGCGCCGATGTGGAAGGCGATGTTGAGGCTGGCAGGGATGTTGCTTCCACTACCATCGCCGGCGATGTAGATGCCGGACGGGACGTGCGGTGCGCCCATATCGCCGGGAACGTCCAAGCCGGGAACCGCGTAAGCCACGACAACATAACCGAAAGGGATGAGCAATGACAACAGCGACCATCATCCAAAACGCACTAAACCAGGGACAGGGCATCCTGCGCTTAGCCCCCAACTGGGTGCCGCGCGACTTCTGCGTTCCAGGGAGGCGTATTAAACTCCATCCCGACGACTACTACGCACTCGGTGGCGCCCGCGGCGGCATCGACGAACGCTGGTTTGCCTCGACGACCCCCGCGGACAACGGTCCACTCACCGCGCCCGACGAAGGCCTGAGCCAGGTAGTCTTCGAAGATGACGGGCGGACCATCCGCTTCCTCCTAAGAGATGCCGTGGCCGAGCTCCAAGGCGAGCTCATCGGCGAGCGACTTTGGCGCAATCACGGTGGCTGGCCAATGTACGCCAAGTTCTTTGACAACCAGAACCCGCTTCCGCATCACGTCCACCACCGTGAGGAGGACGCAGCTGCCGTCGGCCAGCACGGCAAGCCCGAAGCCTATTACTTCCCGGTGCAACTCAATAACCACGGCGGCGACTTCCCCTACACCTTTTTCGGGTTCCAACCTGGCACCTCCAGAGCACAGGTCCGGTCCTGTCTAGAAAGCTTCGAAAAGGGCGACAACCGAATCACCGATCTCTCGCGCGCCTACCGCCTGAAGCCCGGGACCGGCTGGAATGTCCCCGCCGGGGTGCTGCACGCCCCCGGCAGCCTGTGCACCTACGAACCTCAGGCGGCCTCGGATGTCTTCTCGATGTGGCAGTCACTGGTTGCCGACCGGGTGGTAGGACCTGAACTCTTCTGGAAAAACATTCCACCGGATAAGGTCGGCAACTACGATCATATGTTGGATCTACTGGACTGGGAGGCAAATGTCGACCCTAGCTTCGCGTCCAATGCCTTTATGGCCCCGCGCCCCGTTAAGGACCTCGAGGCAATGGAAGCGGAAGGATATCGCGAGAGCTGGATCTGCTATCGTGCTCAAGCCTTCAGCGCCAAAGAGCTAACCGTGTTGCCGGGCCGCAGTGTCACCCTACACGACGCAGCCGCCTACGGCGCCATCACCCTGCAGGGCCACGGTCAGCTGGGCCCGTGGTTCGTGGAGAGCCCTGCACTGATCCATTACGGTCAGCTGACGCACGATGAGTTTTTTGTGAGCGAGCGCACCGCCCGCGAGGGCGTCACAATCACCAATCCGTCGCCCACCGACCCCTTGGTGCTGCTCAAGCACTTTGGGCCCGATAACCCCGACCTGCAGCTTCCCTGCAACTGACAGCTATCGAGTATTGGAGGAGAACACTGTGGCAACCAAGACCGTCAAACTCCAGACTTTTGCACCAACAGACGCCTACCGCAACCGTCTCCTGCGGGTAGATCTCTCATCAGGCGAGATCCGCGCGGAGGAGACAGCCCCCTATCTACCTGACTATCTGGGCGGGCGCGGCCTCGCCGCCAAGATCGTCTGGGATGAGTATCCCGAGCCGGTGGAGGCCTTCGACGAACGAAATCCATTGATGATTATGCCCGGTGCGCTGACCGGAGCCCGCGCCCCCTACTCAGGGCGCACCGCCCTGGGCACCTTCGCCCCTCAAGGCCATCCCTACACTTGGTTCACGCGAGCCAACATCGGCGCAAGTTGGGGCCATGAGCTCAAGCTCGCCGGCTACGATGGCATCGTCATCACCGGCGCCAGCGAGACACCCGTCCGTCTCATGATCCGCGACGATGAGGTCAGCTTGATCTCAGCCGACGCGCTCTGGGGCATGGACACGCTGGCAGTCCAGGAGGCGATCAAAGCCATCGACGGCAGTCGAGTAAAGACGCTGACCATCGGCCCGGCTGGTGAGAGCCTCTCGCGCATCGCAACCATCCACACCGGCAGCACTTCAGTGGCGGGCCAGGGCGGATTCGGTGCCGTGATGGGCAGCAAGAAGCTCAAAGCCATTACCGTCAGCGGAACCCAGGAGGTCCCGGTGGCCCATTCCGAACGGCTTCGCGACCTCTTCCGGGATGTCGCCAAGGCCGTGCAGGGCCTGCGTGGCATGAAGCAGCGCGTCGCGCAGATCAATGAGCGGCTTGTCGAGGAAGGAGGGGGCGAGGCGCGGGCCGTGCCCTGTACCCAATACTGCGTGACCCCCTGCCGCACCGAGATCCGCAACGCCCAAGGCCGTCACTTTGATCAGAAATGGTCGGGGGTCGTGGGCTGTGTTAGCGGCCTGTTCGGCGGTGGGCGAGGGACGCTCTACGACTGGGACCTCGGCATTCACGGTACCCTGGAGCTCAACATGCACGCCAACCGGCTCGGGCTCAACCACTGGGATATCCTAGTGGGCATCGTGCCATGGCTGCGATCCAGCCAAGCCCACGGCCTGATCTCGCAGATCAACGGGGTGCCCATGGACTGGAACTCACCGGAGCTCTGGGTGACACTCCTGGACGCTATGGCGCACCGCCGTGGCATCGGCGACGCCCTGGCGGAGGGAGGCTGGCGCGCCGCCTACCAGCTGGATCTCGGCGTCGAGATTATGCGCCGCTACTACACTGGCTGGGGCTACTCAGGCCACTGGGATGGCCACGCGTGCTTCACCAATCACATCGTATATCCCTTCTGGATCGTTTCGGTATTGCACTGGGCGATGGACACCCGCGATCCCGCCAGCAGCACTCATGGCTACGTCCAGAACGTGATGCACCGGGGGCCGTTCGGATGGGGCGGTCGCGGCGAAAATCCGATCACTTGGGACCATATGCGCGCCATCGGCGAGCGCGTCTACGGTCGTGCTGACACCCTCGACCCGCTGAGCGGCTACGAGGGCAAGGCCATCCCGGCAGCCTTCCACGCCGTGCGGTCGGTGATGAAAGACTGCCTGTCCACCGACGATCAGGTGTTCCCCCTAATCTACAGCACGCAGACCGAGGATCACTTCCTGCGGGTGGGGGAGGGCGACAACGCCTTTGATGGGACTGAGACCGAGGCGCACCTCTTCGCCGCGGGCACCGGCGTGGAGTGGGATCCGGTAGAGTTCAGCCGGGCGGCGGAGCGTGTCCTCAACCTGGAGCGGGCGCTGACGGTGCGCCACTATGGCCGCGACCGTGCGATGGATGAACGCGTGGTTCCCACTTTCGAGTACCTTGAAAACTGGGAGAACCCCGAGGTGGGCCGCCGGATGGCACTCGATGCCGAGCAGTTCCGCCCGGTGATGGACGCCTATCTGCAACTTCGCGGTTGGGACGTCGAGACCGGTTGGCCCACGCCGGAGAAGCTTTCCGAACTGGGCCTTCCCGGTGTCCACGCACCAATGGTGGAAGGAGCTAAGGCCGCCAAAACTCAGTTGCCGGAGCTGCCACCGGTGGATCCCGTTATCGACATCCACGCCGAAGGTGAGCACGGTTAGGCCGCCAGATGGCGTTCAACCCACGACCATGAGTACTGAGAGGCCAGCGTGACCTTCGCGGTAGAGTCGCCGTCCAAGTCAACCTGGAATTGTAACAAGGCGAGCGACGTGCCTGTTCCAGATCAGATTGGACCTAAGGCCATCGGTGAGAGTTACGGCCGTCGGGTGCCTTGCTAGGGACGATCTCCGTTTCGATATGATCGTATTCTGGGATGCGGCCGGGCACCAAATCGGGGCCTAGAGTTTCAGATCGTCGAGGCCAGACGTGACGACGGCCTCGACGATCTGCTTAGCCTAGCACCCGCAGTCTACGTTGGGTCCGGCACTGAGCCAGACTGTCAGCAACAACCTTCAAGACGAGGCGCCGTAGCGACCGCTGCAGCCTCCACTACCAGAAGCCTTACCGCTCTCGGCGTCATCCACCGCCAATCACATCAGCCGGCCACCCAGGACACCACATACGCCGTGAGAGCGTCGGGCGGATCCAGCTCAGGTTCAGAGCGCTCCCAATGGCCCGCCAACCCAAGCTCAGCAGCCGTCAGCTCGAAATGGCACATCGCGATCCCCATGTCGATCCGCTGCATATCGGCGACACCGACCAACGCGTTCCGTGCCGCGTAGCCCCAGGTCCGCTGCAGGTATAGATGCCAGCGATCCCCCTGGCGCACAATGCGCCAGGGCTGTTTGTTGGAGGCTGATGGCGCACGGCGCACCATATCCAGGACCTGAGCATACAGGCCGGCAGCCGCGCGGGTAAGTGAGCGTTCAAAGAGCCCGGCAGCCTTGCTGGGCAGATCGAAAAAGAGCTGCTCCCAAGGCAGCCGCTTGTCAGACTTGGCTTGGCGTCGAATCAGGACGTCAAGGCCTCGACGATTGTCAGCCGGATAGCCGGTAGCGATCACTGCCGGGAGCATCTCATCCTCAGCCAGATCAAAGACATCGGCAAATCGGCTCTTAGTGAAGGTACCCCCTAGCCAAACCGTACCCAGTTCCAGGCCTGTGGCGAAGAGCACGAAGGTCTCCAACACATAACCAAAGTCCTCCAGATTTGCGTCAGCGGCCTCAGGCACAGCGCCCACCAAGAACCCGGTGGCACCGCTGATGAAGCCATAGGTGCCCAGTCCTTTAAGAGCTTGGTGATCCTCCTGCGTAGCGGCGATCAGCGCCATTCGTACCCGCGTCCCAAAGGGGCCAGTCTCATGAGCCGCAATGAAGTCGCGCAGTTGCTCACGGATGGTCTCGGGGATCGGTGTGTTAGCATAGGTTCGACACGAGTAGCGCTGCTGGATCAGCTTGCTGGGGGCGTCGACCAAGCAAGCCTCACCGGCACGGTCCTCCCACGGCGATGATCTGCTCATCGCGCCACATCCTTTCTCCAGATCTCATAAACAGTACGGGGCTCGAACCCCAATCTCTGATAGAACACCTGATCCGAGCCGACGTTGACCCGCTGAGTGCCCGCCTCACGGGCACGGTTGATCAGCTCCGCGATGAGCGCCCGCCCTAACCCCAGCTTACGGAACTCAGGAACGGTACCGACGGGCTCCAGAATCCCCAGCTGGTTGCGTTCGTCATACCACAGCGTGGCAAAGGCTGCGATCTCGCCGTGTGGCGTCCGGACGTGGAGGTCAAAGTGAGGCAGGTAGTCCGGCGTCAACATCATCTCCGCAAACCCAATGATGGCCCGCTCCCGATAGAGCATCTCGTCGTAGTAATCGAAGGCCTTAGCGTGGGCCATAGCCTTTGCTTCAGCGCTCACCTGGCGGCCATCGGCAAAGGTGAAACCTGCACTCAGTACGACAGGGATCTGGCCTGTCAGCGTCAGTATTCCCTCGTTGACATCCCACGGCTCGCGGACGAAACCCCGCGCCTGCGCTATCGAAACGCGGCGCGCATCGTCAGGGGGAATCCGCAGGTAGATCTCACGATGGTCTCCCGCGGACTTGCCCATACGCGCCTCGCAGAAATCAAACATCTCCTGCAAAATGCCGTCGGGCAGCTCCTCGTGAGCAAGCTGGAAAAAAGCCTCACCGTGGCCTTCTCCCTCCCAGTTGACCACGCCTAACAGGGCTTCGCCATCCTCCCACATGGCAATCTGGTCGACCCAGGCTGCAAGGGACGTTCCATTGATGATCCGTGCCAGTGAGACGGAGAAGTTCCAGCGCTCAAGTGTCCAGTTGTAAGTGCGCCGATAATGACTGTAAGTGGCGACGAGAAAGTCGCGTACAGCGATGAAGTCATTGGGATGCTGATAAGTTCGCAGTGTGAGCCTCCTGTCAGGGTGTGGCGACCTGCGTGGTCGCATCGCGGCTGTATCCATCCAGATACGCGGCCTCGCAGAGCCCCGTCAACTGTTGCAGCTGGGCCACCTCGCGCCGGAATCCATCAATCAGGTCCGACGGCCGTCGTGTACGCGTCTGCAGCGAGATCGGAATGCCTTCCAAACCCAGATAATGCTTAGCGCAGACCGGATAGGCCCGGGCCTCAATGGCCGAACTGACGCCAAGGAAAGCCTGCAGTCGATCGGCTCGCTCCGGCGCCTCCTGCCAGTGACGGCAGAGCCAGGCATAAAGCTGCGGGTGGAAATTACCCATCACCCCGCTGTAGCCCGCCGCACCCGCACGCAGCGACCCCAACAAGGTCGCTGCGTTGGCATTGTAAAGCTTAATCCCGGCGGCAACCGCCAGCTTGGCCTCAATCCGCCCGAGATCGCAGGAGGTGTCTTTAAGGAAAACGAAGCGCTCGGTAGAGGCGCACCAAGCAAGCAACTCCGGGCTCAGGAGGCGCTTGTAGGGATAGGGACACTCATAGAAGCCCAGAGATACCGTCTCTGGAATCCGGCTCAGAAAGCGTTCCAGGCTCAACCTCCAGGTGGCGTCCGGATCAGACTCAGCGGCGAAGCGATTTGTGACTAGAACCACGGCGTCAACGCCGGTGTCGACCATTTGTAGAACCTCATCTACCTGGGCGTCCTGATCGGTCGATACGTGGCCTGAGGCGATGACCTGAACCTGTCCGTCTACCAGCTGGACCACCCGGCGGGCAAGTTGTAGACGCTCCTGGAGCGTCAAGAAGAACATCTCACTGGATTGACAAACCGCAAAGAGGCCGCTGACCCCCCGCGCCAGATACCAGTCGACCATCGCCGCCAGCGCGACTTCATCGATCGAGTTTGCAGCTGTGAAAGGCGTGATCATCGTGGGCCACGCCCCGTCAGCAATCGAAGCCATCAATGTCATCTCCTCTCGAGCGCGATGTCAGCCTATCTGGCGCTGGGCGAGCCCTGAACCTCAGGAAGGCATATGACCAGCAGCACCGACCATCCACACTATATCGGAAACTGGACAGTCATCTATTCAGTTGTCCTGCTGATCACCAGGACCCAGAAAGCCAAATAGAGTCGCTTCAGCAGCATTATAGGCGAATCGGCAAAGCCCGCGAACCAGGGTTGGCGCCAGCCCAATGCTGTGCTAAAATAAAGATGAGTGGTATATTTTTTATTCACCCGACGTCCTGACCAAGGGCGGGGAACCATCAGTATGTGGTCCAAACATATGTTCAACCACAGGAGGCAATCCAAAGCATGGTCAAAATCGATCCAGCAACGATCCGTATTTTCGTGCTTGGTCGTTTCGAGGTCAGCCGGGGCCAACGCAGAGTACGCGAAACCGACTGGCCTCGACGCAAGGCAGCTAGCCTACTGCAGCAACTCGCGCTGGAGCGTCATCTGCTCAAGGAACAAGCAATGGAAGCACTCTGGCCCGGACGCGACCCGGACGCGGCAGCTAACAACCTGTACCGCACTCTCTACGCCCTGCGCAAAACGCTGAACGCGCAGCTGGGAGACGAGACCGCTGCTGCGATCATCAGCTTTGAACAGGGTGTCCTGCGCCTAAACCAGTCGGTCTGGGTGGATGCTGACGCCTTCGAGAGTATGTATTCTCATGCAAGGGAAGCACCGCCAGCTCGTCGCGAGGCCGCCTTGAGGCGCACGTTAGCACGCTACACTGGCGACCTGCTACCTGAAGAGCCATACGCGGATTGGGCGCAGGTGTGGCGTGACCGCCTGCGCCGTCATTATCGCCACGCCAGCCTAGCACTGGCGAAACACTATCGCAAGATCGAGAACTACCACCGTGGCATTGAGTTGCTGGGGCCCTTACTGGCCGACGCGCCGACCGATGAGATGCTCCATCGCGAACTTATGCGCCTCTATGCTCTGGCTGGTCGGCGGGATGCGGCGCTGCGCCAGTATGAGGCCTGCGTCGACGCCCTGGCTGCGGAGCTCGGTGTCTCCCCCGATGCGCCAACCAGAGCGCTGCACGCGCGAATCGTCAACGGCGAACTCTCCTCGCTACCCACCTCGGATGCGGATGCCGATCTCGAGCCGCCTGTCCCGCCAAGTGTGCCACTCCGCGGTAGGGAGGCCATCCTAAAGCTGATTGCCGAGCGCCTAGTCAATCCTCACTGCAGGCTGCTAACCCTCACTGGGCTCGGTGGCATCGGCAAGACACAACTCGCACGTCAGACGGCGTTCGACACGCACGCCGACTTCAAGGATGGCGTGATCTTCATTCCCCTGACCGCGGTCGCCAGACCCGAGGAGCTGGCACCGGCTATCGCCGATGCGCTGCAGCTCTCTTCGGCGGAGGACCAATCGGCCCGAGCACGAATGCTCGATAACCTACACAACAAGACGTTGCTGATGGTGCTCGACGGATTCGAGCACCTCCTAGGGGCGCGGTCGCTTCTGACTGCTCTGCTTATGGAAGCACCAGGCGTAAAGCTACTGGTAACATCACGCCAACGGCTGAATCTAGAACAGGAATGGGTGATTGAGGTCCCAGGCCTGAGCTGTCCCGAAGAGGGCACCAGCGGCGCTAACACTTCGCACGACGGCGCCGTGGATATGTTCCTCGACGTGGTACACAGGCGACAGCCCAACTTCGCCCTAACGGATCAGAATCGGGACGCGATCACTCGTCTCTGTCGACTGGTGGGAGGAATGCCACTGGCTCTTGAGCTGGCAGCAGGCTGGGTACGCGCCCTACCCGTCACGGAGATTGTCAACGAGCTTGCCCACAGTCTCGACCTGCTGGCAACGACGCAGGAGGATATGCCGGTGTGCCATCGCAGCTTACCTACCATCCTAGAGGCTTCGTGGCAGGCGCTCAGCAGCGAGGAGCAGTCGGACCTCGCCCGGCTATCAATCTTCCGCGGCAGCTTCTCGCGTGAGGCAGCGGAGCGAGTGGCGGGGACAGGACTCTCCGGGCTCTCAAAACTGGTCGAAAAATCTAGGGTAAGTCGAACCGCCGAGGGGCGCTATAATTTGCAGCCTCTCCTGCGCCGTTTCGCTCGGAAAAGACTGGAGGCCAACGGCGAAGCGCAGAAGCTGCTCGAGCGCCACGACTGCTACTACGCCGCCTTTCTGGCAAGGAGTTCGGACCGCCTGCGCTGTGGTGCAGAACAGGCGGCCTTGGTCGAGATCGGAGAGGAGATCGAGAACGTCCTGGCGACCTGGGATCGAGCGATGACGCGTGCGGACGTAACGTTCCTCGATCAACGAACCGAAGCCTTGGTGCGCTACTACGAGGTTCTAGGAAAGCACCGTGAAGCTCTTGACATCCTCTCCGGGGCAGTCATGCTGGTCGAGGGAGCGGCGCCGGGGACGAGAGAAGCCGCCACGTACGGTAGGCTCCTAGCGCACCAGGGGCACCTATATGTCCACGAACGCTGCTATGAGCAGGCCAGAGCTACGCTCGAGAAGAGCTTGGAGCTACTTCGCGCGTCCGACGCCCAACAGGAGCTTGCCAATGCGTACGCGACACTGGGCGACCTGGCCAATGTGCGAGGCCAGATGGCTCAGGCTCAGAGACTCTATCACAAGAGCATGGCCACCAACACTGAATGTGGAGTAGAGTACAACATCGCCCGGGGTCACCATCGTCTGGGACGCATCGCGATCCAGTCGGGGGCCTACGAAAAGGCCCAGAAACACTTCTACCAGTCATTAACGCGATTCCAGGCGCTGGCCCATCAGCGGGGAACCACCCAGGCGTTGGGAGAGCTCGGCCTCCTGGCTCGACGCCGTGGCGACTATGGGCAGGCCCGCGCCTACTACCAAGACGCCTTGGCGCTAAGCCGCGAGATCGGCGATCGAGAAAACACCGCCCGGTGGCTCTATCACCTAAGCGACGTGTATCGCGATTTAGGACATTATCGGCGCGCTGTGGGCATCTTGGAGGAGAGCCACGCAATCTTGGAGTCAGCTGGCAGCCCCGATCTACCGCATGTGCTCTATCGACTGGGTCACACGTTCACCTTGACGGGCAACTACGTGTCTGCCAAACACCAGCTGCGAAAGAGCCTGGCGATCTCCGAGGAGACAGCGGCAGCAAGGGGAATAGCAGAGGCGACCTACTACCTCGGCGAGCTAGCACTGACCCGCGGTGAATGCCGCAAGGCCTACCATCGCTTCTTGACCAGCCTTACCCGCTTCCAATCAGCTGGCGACGGCACCAACCCCTGGGGCATTATCAAGGCCCATACCGGGCTGGGCCGGGCCGCCAGCGTGCAGGGCGCCCATACGATGGCAGAAAAGCACTTGCACGACGCCCTGAGGCTGGCGCTCGAACTCCCTTCGGTCGCCCACGCACTCGATGCGTTAGCAGGATTGGCGAAGCTTCTGGCCGATTCTGGCGCAGATGCTGAGGCCTTGGAGATTCTAGCCTTTGTCCTAGACCATCCCGCCTGCCGTCGAGCCACTGAGGATGAAGTCCGAAGCCTTTTCGGCACATTGGCCGCGCCTTTAGGCCCACGGGCTTTGATCCGCATCCGCGAACGGGCGCTGGGTAAGGAGCTCGATCAGATCGCCCAGGTGGCTCTCGCTACTCCGCTGCCGGTGGCAGAGGCTCTGAGCGAGGTGGGTGGGAGCTGTTGGCAAGATCTGTGGGAGATCGATATGGTAGCCTTAACCCAGTTAAGTGGAACGCACCCAAAGAGAAAGGGAGTTCACAATGGAGGCTAAGGTATCCACGCTTGTCAATGGCGTCAACGTCGATCAGTTGGTAGAGACGATCAACGCAATCGAGGAGAATCCGGATCTCGCGCGATTCTCATTCCGCGCCCGCAATGAATGGCTCGACGGGGGCCACTCCCGCACCATTTTCCAGGAGTTCTATGGCGCTGGGCAGGAGGACACCTCTCGAAGCGAACCACTGGTGCTCTATGCCGACGAGCCCCCGGTCCTACTGGGGGAGAATAACGCCCCCAACGCCGTCGAGGCTGTGATACATGCCCTCGCGGCATGCCTTGGCGTCGGATTCGTCTATAATGCCGCGGCCCAAGGTGTTACTGTCGAGAGCCTTGAGATTGATCTGGAGGGCGATCTCGATCTCCGCGCCTTCTTAGGCCTGTCGGAGGATGTGCGCCCGGGCTATAACAACATCGAGGTGAACTACCGGGTAAAGACAGATGCTCCTGAGGAGAAGGTCGTGGAGCTGTGTAAGTACGTGCAGAAGACATCGCCGGTGCTCGATATAATCAGCAACCCGGTGCCGGTGTCGGTCAACGGGGAGCAGATCAACTGATATCCCGACATCACAGAGGGCATCACGCGATCCACAGATCCTGCGTCGAGCTTAAGTTCGACGCGGGATCTATGACGTAAACATCTCGTCCATACCGTGTGCCTCGATCAGCGCGTCGCAGAGCGCACGGATCCGGTCCAACGGCAACTCCGCGCTCGTGTGAGGATCCAGCATCGCAGCGTGGTAGACGGTGTCGCGCTTACCGGTGAAGGCCGCTTCGATGGTCAGCAGCTGCACGTTGATGTTGGTGCGATTCAGGGCCGCCAGCTGCTCTGGAAGCTCGCCGACGTAGCAGCCCTGAACGCCGTTGCGATCGACCAGACACGGAACCTCCACAACGGCCTTCTCCGGCAGGTTGGTGATCAGCCCCGTGTTCATCACGTTGCCACCGATTCGAAAAGGCACGTCGGTCTCCATCGCCTCCATAATGTAGGAGCCGTACTCGTGAGTACGAGTGTGGGTCAGATTGGGGTTTTCCACCAGATCGCTGCTGCGCTCCTTCCACGCTGCGATCTGGTTTATGCAGCGACGGGGGTATTCATCCAGCGGAATGTTGTACTGCTCAATTAGCTCAGGGTGGTTGCGCTTGATCCAGTATGGCATATATTCAGCACTATGCTCGGACGACTCGGTGACATAGTAGCCGAAGGTGTCCAGCAGCGCGAGACGGACCATATCGTGGTGTTTGGGCCCACTCCCGTTTAGCGCCGCCCGATTGAGCGTCCTCGCCCTGCGCTTGATCTCGGGATAGAGATCCCGTCCGCCATCGGTGATCTCCAGCAGCCACGCTTGATGGTTGATACCGGCAATCTGCCACTGGAGCTTCTCGACCTCATCCGCCATCCCCACTCGGTGCAGAAGGCCGCGGGCGCAGCCTTGCACCGAGTGGCATAGTCCCACCGTCTTGATTCCGGTGCCGCGCAACAGCGCACCGGAGATCATTGCCATCGGATTAACATAGTTGAGGAACCATGCGTCGGGACAGACCGCCTCCATATCGCGGGCGAAGTCGAGGCAAACAGGGATCGTGCGCAGGCCGCGGAAGATCCCACCGATTCCTAACGTGTCGCCGATGGTCTGCCGCAATCCAAAGCGTTTGGGAACCTCGAAGTCAATGACGGTGGCGGGTTCATAGCCTCCCACCTGGATGGCATTTACCACGTACGTCGCGCCATCCAGCGCAGTCCGGCGCTGCGACACGCCCAGGTGCATTGTGATTGTTGCGCAATCGGCATTGACATTGCGGTTGATGGCGTCTAGCATCAGCTTTGACTCGCGCAATCGCTCACCGTCGATATCGTAGAGTGCAATGTGTGCGTCTCGGAGGGGATCGCTAAGCATACTGTCACCCAACACGCTCTTCGCGAATATGGTACTGCCCGCACCCATGAACGTAATCTTGACCATAGTGTTCTCCTAGCATGATGATCCAAAATCCCCGGTCCAGCGCGATGCCGGGCCACTAGTCTGAACCGTTGCCACGAAACCACGATCGCAACCGCGACCCTGCACGAAAGTGCGATTCCAGTCATAACCCGCCTGAAACGACAGGTACGGTAGCAGCGAGACCGTCTCCAGAGTAAATCGCTCCGGCGTCACCTCCACCAACTTAAACTCAAACGGTGTCTCAACGAAAGCGCTCGCGGTCACCAGATGGGCCTGGGTAATTCTCACGTGGCTGTTAATGTGCGTGTGGCCCCCGAACACCACCTTGAGTTGCGGATAGCACCGGATCAAGCGCAGCAGGGTCGCCGTCCATGCTACTGGCGGGACATGATAGGCCGTGTCAAATCCGGTCTGCGCCGTCGGCACACCCACGAACGCCCCATGAGTGCAAACGAGATGGGCCATATCGGGATGCGCAGCGAGCGCCGCCTCCAGCCACGCCAAGTCCTCGACACTGAGATGCGGTTGCTGGGCCTCCTCCCAATAGTAGTGCTCATCGCACCACTGTGTAGGAACGCTATGTACCATCCAACCATCGCATTCGAGGGTGAAGGCCAGCCGCCCTTGCGGGAATAAGCAGGGAACGACCGTTCGCCAGAGTTCCACAGCGTCCCGAGAGGTCAGGTCGTGGTTGCCCAGCGAGAGACAGACCGGTACCGGGAGTCGGAAGACTTCACCCGCCTGCCGAAGCGCTCCCGGGTCAACGCTGTCGACCATGTCACCACCGTGCAGCACAAAGCTGATCTCCAATTCAGGCCGGGCCTCCATCCAGCGCGTCAGCGCGTCCAACAGCGCCGGCAGACGCTGGGCATAGCGCGGCTGCTGACAATAACCCTGGCCCTGCACTGCACCAAGATGCGTGTCGGCAATGTAAAGGAAACGGGTCATCTCAGGCGCGATCAGCTCTTAACTGTCGGACGCGCTAGCCTGCGCCGCTGCCATTCGCCGGCGGACTAGGGGCGGCAGATCCTCAAAGCGCAGGGGAGCCTTGACCGGCACGGCATCCCATCCCGGCACCAGCGCTTCGCAAAGCTCCGGCGTTGACCGAGGTGTAGCGAAGCCGGATTCCAGAATCAGCGCTGCCTCGATCTGAGCCAAGACGTTAGGACTTACGGACGACTCACGGCCTCCGGCAGGACTCATCTGTAGCTCAATCTGCGCCATCATCAATTCATCGCGCAGATCCTCGACATCCGCATCCTGTTCCTCGTACTCATCCAGCAGTGCCAGACCGCGGCGAGCCGCCTGCAATCCAAGCGCCGTCAAACCCAGCACCGAGGACCCCGTCGCCAAAAAGCGATAGACCCAGATGTCGGTGGGATCCTCCTGCAGCAACTGCGTCAGGATGGTCAGTCCGACATCTAGGTCGCCCAACTGAAGGTAAGCGCTGGCAAGATCAATCAAGCCAGAGGTCACATCGTCACCATCGAAAAAGCGCTGGTTATGGGCGAGGGCGCGCTTCAACCAATCCAGCGCCTCACGGCCCCCTTCCAGCAGCGCCACCTCCGCTAAGTCGCGGTAGATGTGTTCGTAGGCGAGCAGAGGTGTGGCGGTGGGTGATCGAGCGACCTCTGCCAGCAGCTTCCACGCCCGCAGGTTCAAGCTGTCCTCAGGTGTAGCCTTCGCCAACGCAGAGACCTCCAGCATCATCTCTGCAGCGGCCGCTGCCTTAAAGTCGGTGACCGGACTCAGATCTAGCTCAGCCGCAGAGAGCTGCCGAGCGGAGAGCGTGAGAATACGATCAGCCTCCAGCGTCTCCGCAACGATGATTTGTCTGTTGGCATATGAAATCCACGGCGCGGCACGGTAAAGGTCGCGACCCGTCAGATAAGTTGTCTGAAGCTCGTCGATGACCTCCTCGGTTACCTGCTGATAGCGTGTGGTTGCGTGCACACGCGGCTGACTCTTGCTCATCTGGCCTCCCTTCACTGGCGATGGTTAGCAAACGAAGTGTACAACGGAGTTATCAGCCGACAACTTGAACCTAAACACCTTCCTGCTATGATTGATGCAGGATGACACTGGAGGCTGACGTGGAGACTGTCTACCGCCGACTGAAGATCGTGGTGCCAATTGTGCTCACCTGTGTCGCGTTGGACCAGATCAGCAAGGCCATCGCCCAGGCAGTCCTCCCACCACAGCGTGTCGAGCTTCTCGGAGGCCTCGTGCGCTTGCAGCTCTCAGAGAATGTGGGCGCCTTCCTGGGCTTAGGGGCCTCGCTCCCGCCGCAGCTGCGCTTCTGGATTTTTACCGTGGCCAGTGGCATCCTTCTGGCGGGCGTAATTGTGTATGCAGTTACCAGTCGCCACCTATCGCGCGACGTCGTCATTGCACTGGCCTTTGTCACTGGCGGTGGCATCAGCAACCTGATCGACCGGGCCCTGCGCGACGGGCGCGTCGTCGACTTTCTCAACTTCGGTATCGGCGGACTACGTACTGGGATCCTCAACCTCGCCGACATCTTTATCACTTTCGGGGCCCTCTACGTACTCTGGGTAGGCCTGGTGGAGATGCGTCAAGCGCCGCTGTCTGACGAAACTGGTGAGCCAGAACGGAGATAGTCCGACGAACAACCATACCACGGATAGCCCATAGCTGCGCAAAGCCATCATCCGGCGGGTCTTCAGAGAGATCAGCACCAAGGCAGACTTCGCAAACACTTCAGACCTGATCGCCCCCACCCTCATCTACCATATCCACGGTCAGGCGTTCCGACAAGTTCCGGAGGCTGTCAGCCAGATCGTGGCCCGTAACAGCACGCTGGCATCAAGCATCTGCCGACCCACATTTTCAGGTGGAGGAGGAAGTGGCTGCTGACGAAAACCTAAGGTGCCCCCCTGTTTCCCTCCGATCACTCAGGCCGTGGTTGTCGCCATTCTCCGGCTCTCCATCCACTCCGGCCGACATTGTCGCTAGTCTGAGCAAACAAAGTGGCCGGTAACACAGCAGCACGGACACCGGCTGTAGATCCACACATAACAGTGCAGTCAGACGGACAGGCACCACCATCTAGAAGCGCCGCAGCCCCGTCAACAAAGCCCGTGTGCGTCTCGACAGCCCGATCACCACCCCCCCAGCAATGGCGGGCACGAATTTCACCATCAGGAAGTGTACGAAGGTCGCGTTGACCGCCACCGCTTCGGAGATGCCAAACTGGCGAAAGAGCAGTACGGCCGTCCACTCTCTCATGCCTACCCCACCGATCGTGACGGGTAGAATGTGGCTCACCGTTATAATCGGCAGATAGGGCATTACAACCCAGGAGGCCTGTGACCAAAAAGCGACTAGTACCAGATATGCCTGACCGTATAGCAACCCAAACCCCACCAAGGATAGCCCCATGTTAAGTGTGACCAGCCAGCGCGATGCCCTCGCAGCTCCAGCCATCATTTCAGAGATCCTGAGCCGTGTCGTCCCGGGAACACGACTTAAGCCACGCAAGCCCGGCAGCCTTGGCAGGAAAAAGAGGAGCGCAGCATCGAACGCTAGTGTCCCAATCAGCACCAACGTGCCGATGCCCTGTGCAGCCCGCACGCCCGTCAGGACTAGCCCTGTGCCGGCGAACAAGCTGACCGTGGTGAAATCGATCACCTTGTCCAACACTGCCATCCCAGTAAGGCCAGTGCGGTTCTCAGTCTCGATGATAAACAGCCCTCGTCCGATCTCCCCAACCGCCATCGGGGTTATAGTCGCCAGCGTAATCCCTGCGAGGTAGCTCTGGAGGGCTTGTCGGAAGGAGAGTCTGCCCCCGGTTCGCGCCAGGATCAGCCAGCGCGAAGCCTTGACAGCAATAACAGCAGGCGTCAATAGGAGGCTGAGTACCAACAATCGCAAGTCGCCGCGTCTGAAGGCGGCCCACACCTGGCCCGGCCTGATCCAGCTAAGGAGCACGCCCACCAGCAACAGAGAGCCCAACGCCTTGAACCACCAGCGGTTGAGTAAGCGTCGCACGGGTTCACCCCAGTTCTCGCTCTCCGTCAGGTCATTCAGAGTAATGCCGCGGAGAGGACCGTCTTAGAGGTAGAAGACCCGGTCGCCGTAGGCGTCGATCATCTCCCGGTTGTGCTCAGAGCCGCCAGGTACGTTGCCCGAGACGAATATCGGGGGCGTGATCCCCCGATCTAGCAGCGCCTCGATGGTCGCGGCCACCAGTGCCTGTAGCGTAGCAATGCTGGCAACGCCTGATGCCGGTGCAAAGCGCTGTGGCACGTCCTCTGTCGTCAGGATTGCATCCCCCTTGGGGACCTTGGTATCGATGACGATGTCAGCATACTCATACATCTTCTTCCCTGATGGGTGGCGCGACGGCAATTCTTGTGTGTAGTCGATCGCCGTAACCCCGATAACCTTGATACCCCGCTTCTGAGCGAGCATGCCCATCTCCACCGGGACAGCATTGCGGCCCGACATAGAAACAAGTATCAGGACATCGCCAGTCTGAATGGGCTGGTTGTTAAGGAGCACCTCGGCATAGCCTTGGAGGCGCTCGATATCTGAGGTCATTGTCGCCGGCACCACATCCAGCGATGAGATTCCCGGCGCCATGATCGGATTGATGAGCATCAGACCACCGGCCCGATAGACGAGATCCTGAATCGGCAGGGACGAATGAGTGCAACCAAAGCCAAAGATCCGCTGCCCGCTCGCGATGGCTTCGGCCAGCACGCTGGCAGCCTCGCGGATAACCCCGCCTTCCTCTCGGTCGATCCGCTGCAGCAGCTCGGCCACGGCTATCAGATAGTGATGCGCAAAGTCTTTCACGATACTCTCTGGTTTACCAAAGTGTCTCAGACTGATACACTTTGGAAGGCCGCCTTTCTTCGGCCGTATCTTCACGTCCCATCGCAGATGGCTCCCAAGAGTCTGACATCCGTCCCACGCCCGTGTTAATTATCGGTGAGCCCACTCCGGCCAACATCCTCAATGCTTACCCCTCGGTTTTCCGAGCGGCGTTTCGGTCTCTGCCAGCCAGACAACCGCCCTTACAGGTGAAGACCCGCTCACTCAAGGTCAGAGCAGCTTTGATAGTGCCAAACCTCGGACACAGACTCTGGATGGGAAGAATCGATCCAACTCAACCAATTCGCCGCTATACCACTCGCTCTTGGAGCCCAGTTACCCTTGGATTTCACCAGATCCGACATCTGCCATCGACAGCGTCAGGCAACCGTGCTTCAGCCCTGAATCTAAACCCATCCACACTTGAGAGTAACGACACGCTGGAGCAAGTCGTGGAGCGTCGACTGTGTCTCAACTTCTCAGCGGCTTCAGCCGGTGTGTACAGCCTCATTGGTTGGCTCTACTGAAAAAAGGTCGCGAAGTACGAAGAATCTCAGCTTTACCCACTACATATGCCGTTTTTTGTCTTGTAAAACACAATATGTGGGGCGTGCCGCTGACGCGCCCACCTTTTT
>PWVB01000108.1 GCA_003562365.1 Anaerolineae bacterium | reverse complement strand
TGAAGTCGTGGGCCTGTGCGCGCCGTGCAGCATCCGCCACATCTGCGTTGGTAGCATTCGGATTTCCATAGCGGATGTTCTCGCGTATAGAGTCAGCGAAGAGGAAGACATCCTGCTGCACTAAGGTCACCAGCTGTCGAAGATCCTCGAACGCTATCTTCTTCAGGTCGACGCCGTCGATGCGCACTGTGCCTTCCTGCGGATCATAGAGACGGGCAAGCAGCTTCGCTATAGTGCTCTTGCCAGCTCCAGTGGCGCCCACCAGGGCGATAGTCTCGCCAGCGCGTACTTGCAGATTCAGGTCGTGCAAAACCGGTGTTCCGTCATAGCCGAAGGTTACGCCTTCCAAGGTCAGGGCGCCTTTAAACCCATCCTCGGGCCGTTCAGGATTGGCCGGTTCGGTGATGCTAGGCTCTCGCTTCATATAGTCCGCGATGCGGTCCAATGATGCCACCGCTGCCTCGAAGCTGTTGTAGACTAAGCCTAACTCACGCAGGGGGCCGAAGAAACGGTAGACGTAGCCTAAAAACGCCAGGAGCGCGCCGATTGTCAGGACATCACTACTCACTAGGCTACCCCCATAGCCCAACACCAGTACGATCCCTAGCATGTTGGTTACTGTCATGGTCGGGAAGACGGCAGCAAAGAGCAAGCCCGCGCGGAGGTTGGCCTTCATATTGCGCAGGCTCAGGCTCTCAAATTGCTCCACGGTAAACGACTCCTGCGAGAGCGACTGTGCTACACGCATTCCCGCTACTCCTTGCTCCACGCCGGTGTTGACCTCAGCCATTGCTTGCTGCACGTCGCGGTAGGCCCGTCGCATCTGCTTGCCCAGATGACCGATGCTGAAAAGCACTACCGGGACTGCGATCAACGTCACCAGCGTAAGTCTGACGCTCAGTGTGGCCATAATGACGATGATGCCAGCCAACGAGACCGCATCGTTGAGCAGGTTCAGCGCTCCACTGGAGGCGATCTCGGAGACGGCATTCACATCGTGGGTCAGACGCGACATCATGCCCCCGACACGCTCTTGCCCATAGAAGGTGATCGACTGTCGAAGCACTTGATCGAAGAGGTCACGCCGCAAGTCGTAGACTACGTGCTGTCCTACCCAAGATGAGAGATAGCCCTGCCAGTAGATCGCGAGCCAGTAAATGCCATTGAGCGCCAGATAGAGCAGAGATAGCCAGCCGAGACCTTGTAGGTCTTGTGCGACGATATATGTGTCCACTGCTTCTTTCATCAGATAGGGCATCGCCAGTGTAGTCGCCGTCACCGTCAATGTGGCCACCAGGGCCAACGCCAGCCGAACTCGGTAGTGGCTGACGTAGCGCCAAAGCATAGTTAGAGCCTGCCGGTCTACATCAGAGAACCCCACGCGGGCTTCTTCATCCTGACCCTGCAGGCGACTCATAAATCCACCACGAATTGTCATTGCGCTCCTCCGGCCACCGGCAAGGCCTCTTCAGGCGTCAACGTTTCGCCCACCCGCTGCAGATCGTATAGGCGGTGATAGAGGCCACCGGCATTGAGCAACTGCTCGTGTGCCGACCGCCCGCCTGTGGTTTGGGCCCGCTCGACCACGCGCCCGTCGCGCAGGACGAGTATCTGATCAGCTTGCTGTACCGTCCAGAGACGGTGCGCGATCACGAAGGTCGTACGCCCTATCCGGACCTCGTCCAGCGCTTGCTGCATCTGCCGTTCAGTGGCGGCGTCTACGCTGGAGGTGGGCTCGTCCAATATCAAAATGCTCGGATCAGTAAGCAGGACGCGGGCGAGCGCGAGGCGCTGCTTCTGTCCGCCAGAGAGACGCACCCCGCGCTCCCCGACCGGAGTACCATACCCTAAGGGTAATGAGATGATGAAGTCGTGCATCTGTGCCACACGTGCGGCCCATTCGATCCGTTCCTGGCTGGCGTGCGGATTGCCATACGCAATGTTCTCGCCGATCGAGGCATCAAAGAGAAAGACTGACTGGAGCGCGATCCCAATGGTGTCGCGTAGACTGTTGACGGTAACCTCACGGATATCGTGACCGTCGATTGTGATACTGCCTGACTGCGCTTCGTAAAAGCGTGGCAGCAGATGCACCAGGGTTGTCTTGCCTGCGCCTGATGGCCCGACCAGCGCTATCATCTCACCGGGCATGGCCCTCAGGCTGACGTGGCGTAAGGCCTCGCTCCCCTCCTCCTCACCTGCGTTATAGGTGAAGCTCACGTTCTCGAACTGGACTCGTCCCTCTACCGGCGGTAGCACATATGCGTTGGGCGCGTCCTGGATGTCGGGCTGGGTGTCCAAAACTTCAAAAACCCGCTCAGCCGCAGCCAACGCCTGAAGCGTCATACTAAGCATCATCCCAGTCTGGCGGATTGGGCGCATTAGAATCTGGATGTACGTAGTGAAACCGATCAGCGTTCCTAGCGTGATCGCCTGCACTATTACGCTACGGCCGCCGAACCAGAGGACCAGGGCAGTGGCAATACCCATCACAACGTTAGCATAAGGCATCCAGAGCGAGGTGATGCGGGCCGTATTGAGATGCGCTTGCAGCAGTCCCTTACTCTGCCGGTCTA
>PWVB01000309.1 GCA_003562365.1 Anaerolineae bacterium | reverse complement strand
CGCTCGTGGGGCCGCAGTTGTCGCATAGCATCCATTACGGTACGATACAGTTGAGTGGTCGACATCTCGATCCTCCTGTGGCTGGTTTTTTCCAAACCTCAGCTTACCAGAAGATCGGATGGCGGCCCTCTTTCTCTCAAACTGTCCGGTAGCTAGTTTCTTAAACTTCATTAGTGGGGAGAGTCGTCACCCAACGCCAATATGCACTACGAGACCGGCAGCCTGAGCTTTCTCTGGTCCACGACCCCCTGGGGGCCGTGGACTGCCGTCTACAACAGAGAGGCCTGGATCGCCGATAGTCACGCCAACCGACTGTACCAGCCCAAGCTCTCACCCAAGTGGATCAGTAAGGACGGTCCGGACATAGTCCTCATATTCTCAGATGCCCAGAAAGATGCTCTGGGGCGCTCGCACACGGTCAACTACCGCTGGAACCAGATGCGGATCCGGCTGATGTTATGAGGAGAGACTGTGTCACTGACACCAGAGAGAATCGCGACTAAGTTTGCAGGGCCACTGCAACGCGTCAGCCAGCTCCAGCAGCAGATTGCGGGACTGCACCCCTTCCTGGAAACCCTCTTCCCCATTGAGCCGGCGGAGGACGGGACTTTCTTTATCTTCGAACTCAACGCGGCGGCACACGCTTATACACCCACCGCTACAGCCCCGATGCCAATGCCGGTGCCCCTGGGAGTCCGCGCGACCTTTCCCCTCGAGGCTCTGGATAATCGTCCAGCTTGCGTCATCACCGCCGAGGTCTTTGACACGCTTGCGGCCTATGTCACGGTCTTCCATGAGTTCATCCACTGCCAGCAGTGGGAGTGGGGCTAACAGACGCTGCGCGAGGCGTTGCCCTTGGCACACCAGGCCAAGGGCAACAATGACATGATATGGGAGATCACCTACCCCTTCCCGTATGGCGAAACAGCCGTCGCCGTGCAACGCCGTGCATTTCGCCAGTGTGCCTTTCTGCCCTTGGCTATGACTACGCGATATGGCAGGGGTGGAAAGAGGGGTTCGCACGCAACTTCGAGAACCTGATCCGCGGCACGCTGGGACTGCCACGCAACACCGGCGGCGCCAGCGGCGACTTTAGCTGGGTGAGCTTCTACGCTGGCGGCGCGGCCTGGATCGCTCGCCTAAGGCTATCAACACCGCAGCTGCTTGTTGACCTGCAAGCGCTGTTTGCCACCATGGCACAGGACGGATTCGCCGACCGCGCATTGCTCGTGGCCGGGAGTGACAAGGGCGTCTGACCAGCCAGCGATCAGAGCCTAGCTCAGATATGCGAAACCGGGGGCTGCCCCCATGGAGCCCCCGGTTTCTCAGAAGGAGGAGAATCGTATGTCACGTGCGTTCCTGCGCGCTTAAGGACAGTATAGCCGAGTCGCAGGCTTCTTACTTGACGCTAACCTGACGCTTTCCTGTCATTAAGTCGGCGATGCGCGAGCATACGCCCGAGGTCACTCGCGATCCGACGGCGTGGCGCAAGCGTCGCATTGGCCGCTACGTCCACTATGCCGGGAGCGTCGCGGGCCAGGTAAGGCGCACGCCCTGCCCCCGTAGAGCCGCCTGAAAATCCCCCAGCAACTCCGGCGCGTCGTGCACCTGGGCAGGCTCAACACCTAAGTCGATGCAGAAGGCCGCCAGCGCCCCTGCGCTCTCCCCAATGTTCCACTCCACCGGGTGCAGCCGATAGCAGCCGTTGGTGATGTGCGTTGTACCGATGTTCTTGCAGGCCGGCAACAGGTTGCGCAGCCGCACGGGGACAAGCGCGCCTAAAGGGATCTGGAAGGGAAGAGCCGAGATATCGATGCTATTGTCGCCCCCGGCTGAGGGGTGCAAATCGATCCGATAGTGACCGATGCCCACGCTGTCAGGGAAAGGCGCTGCGCGCTCACCGACGAGCCGCTCGTCGACCGGTACACCGGGCCGGTGGTCGATCCCGGTGCGGGCCAGGGTGCCGACGTGCTGCTCCGTGACCGTGAAACGGGCGCGGATACGCCGGGACTCGCGGATGTAAGGCGCCTGAGCTAGGCCGGAGTTAGTGCCAGTGGTATCGCCGCGCAGGTAGAGGCCAGGATATCCTTGCCCGCCCGTAGTGAAGTTGGGAGTCTCTGTCTGTAACCAGTAGAAGTAGGCCAGCGACAGCTGCCGCGACTCATCCAGGGCCCGCCGGCGCTCCGCAGGATCAGGGCTCAACAGGTCGGCGGCTAAGTAGTCGTTCATCCGCCAGTTGACAATCGTCACCGGATGCGGCACCCGATCGCCGTCCCAGTGGCTGGGCTCAACGATCTGGCGGTAGGCAAAATAGCTGACACCCTGCCGGCCTGCTTGTGGGGCATATTCGTCCCTAAAGAGGAAATCGTGCCGTGGCGCCGACAGGTGTGGAGCGTAATCGATCCATCCGAAGCGCTCGCCCGGCCACGGCGGATCCAAAGCCGGCACCGTATCGCGCCAGCGCACGTACTGCTCCGGGCACGCAATTGTGTGATCCGCTCCCGGCGTCGGGTCGTACCCCATAGCAAAACACCAGGTGATGGCCTGGACGTTATGAGGCGCCGGAGGCCCAGGCTTGGCATGCAGCTCACCTGTCTGGTCCTGCGACTCGGCACCGACTATGAACTCGCAACCAGTTAGTGGTAGTAGGTCGCCCAGCTCCGTGGCATCGAGGATATAGGGCGCCGTGACCGTCACATCGGGTTCGCCCTGAGACGAGCGGAGCGTGACGGAGCGTACCCGATCGCTGTCCACGTCAGCTGCGATGGGCGCGAAGAAGCGTAGGATGCGCAGGAGTCCCTGCGATGCATAGGGCATCAGCATCTGACTCAGCACCGCATGAGCCACTTGGGGCTCGGCACAGAGACGAGAGACGAACCCGTTGCCAGGGTTCAGCTCCAGATCGTGCCGCGCCGCTGCCCGTAATGGATAATAGTCCTGGTAGAATCCGCGCAGCGCTCGACGAAATGCAAGATAGGATGCCGTCGCGCCGTGGGTCTCGATCCAGCGATTCTCGTCGGGGGGCACCGCCTGGCTGGTGAACTGTCCGCCAATCCACTCGCACGGCTCGGCCATGATGACCCGTTTACCAGCCCGGCAGGCTGCCAGCGCTGCTGCACACCCACCGGTGCCGCCCCCAACGATGAGCACATCACAACACAGCTCGTTCAGCATCGCACGCCACCTCCGATCTCCTCTTCACCGCCGGGTGAATCCCCGCGCCAGCCAGAGTATAGAGTCGGGCAGGTGGCGCGTCAAGGAGCCACGGCCGCCGAATCCCAGGTAAGGACCGCAGGTCTCGAGACCATCAGATTCTTGGCTGCTTACAGTGCCCCTACGGCGTCCTCTGGTCAGCGGGTTAGCCTGAGCATCGGCTTAGGATTACTGTCAAGATCAGGGCGTTACCGGCCACCGCTTGGTCAGCGAAGCTGCTATGGGTGAATGGTTGCCGCCTTAAGGTTACGCAGACGTTCACCACTACGTTCACTGAGTGGCGAATAGCGTTTTTCATGGCATACTGCAAGTTATGTCAGATGCTGCGCAGATCGCAGACCGCCTCCTAGTCTACTTGCAGGGTGAACTGCACGCCCCCACTCTAACCTATGCTGATCCACCAACACCATTACGAGGAGGCTATGAGACGTCCATCTACGCCTTCAAGCTTCGGGATGGCCCGCCAGCGTTTGGAGGGCGCCTGGTGCTAAGACTCTACGCTGGGACCCAGCGTGCGGAGAGCGCCCTCCGTGAGAGTCAGGTACAGTCGATCCTGGCCCAGCACGGCGTCGCCGTTGCCCGGGCGCACCTCACCTGTACCAACCCGTCGATCCTTGGAGGCGCCTTCTTCATCATGGATTTCGTGCCGGGGGAGCATCTCGTCACAGTCCCACTGGGTACCATGCCCAGGATCCTGGGTGAAACCCACGCCGAACTCCATCGTCGAATCTCCTCATCGGTTCTGGCGTCGCTGACCTGCGCCGGTATCCCCGAGGACGACTTCAGGCTCGGCCAACTCAACGGCACAGGAACAGCTGACGTCAATGAGTTCACCTGGGCTTACGACATCATCGCCTGGCTGAAGGCCCACCATCCCACCGCTCGCAGTGACCTAACTCTGTGCCACGGTGATTTCCATCCTTTGAACATCCTGGCCCAAGCGGGCGCTGTTACTGGAATCCTGGATTGGACGGACGCGCGGATCGCCGAACCGGCCTGGGATGTCGCCCGGACTATACTGCGACTTACCCTAGCATTCAAGCACCTAGTATCCCCAGCCTGGGGTAGACAATGGACAACGGTTGACTGGGACGAGATTGGGCAGGCCTACCGATATGCCTACGAAGCAGCAAACCCGTCGGGCACTGCAAACCTAGGCTATCATGAGGTCGAGCAACGTGTTCTAGCACTCGCGGAGGGCGCTCGAGGTCACCCGGTATGGCGCTATCCGCCCATCACCCAGCAGATCATCGAGGCAATTCAGAGCATCACAGGGATCAGAATCACCATTCCGTGGTAGGCGCCTCCACACCAGCTGTTTGCCAGCAGCGTATCTGGTGTACAATCACCGCAGAATCCGATCGCCCTCAGCGGGCGGTCCACAGACAACCCAAGGAGAGCACCTATGCACTTTGAACACGTTGCCGTAAACGTCCCTGACCCGCAAGCTATGGCCCAATGGTACGTCACACATTGCGGTATGCGCATCGTGCGCAGCGTCGATGCCGCCCCTTACATGCGCTTCCTAGCGGATGCCACCGGACGCGTCATTTTCGAGCTCTACGCCAACCCAGAGGCACCGATCCCCAACTATATGACACAGCACCCGCTGGTGTTACACATCGCCTTCGCCGTCGCGGATATGGCGGCGACCAAAACCCGACTTATCGAGGCTGGCGCCACAGTCTACTCTGAGGAGGTCCTGCCGGACGGCAGCGAGCTGGTGATGCTCAAGGACCCCTGGGGCTGTGCGCTGCAACTGGTAAGGCGCACCACCCCGATGGGCGATTAGCTGACGCACCGCAGCTTTGACGTCTCCTTACCCAGAATTATACTTGGTCGCTGGCCCGGGCAGCGTGCTCAGGGCACTCGGCCCGGATAACCATAACCCAAAGACAGAAGGAGGACTACAGAATTTATGAGCATGATCTATGAGTCCAAACACGGCAAACTCGGTATCCTCGTAGGCGGCGGTCCCGCTCCAGGCATCAACGGCGTGATCCATGCCGCGACCATCGAGGCGCTGAACAATGGGATGGAGGTGATCGGAATCCGCGAGGGATTCAAGCACCTGATGGCGGGCAAGGTGGTGGGGCACAGCCTGACCTTCGAGGACGTCACCCGCATCTACAGTCGCGGCGGTTCGATTCTGTACACTTCGCGAGCCAACCCGACCCGCGACGAGGCTCACCTACGCCAGTGCGGTCGCGCCCTGATCGACGCTGGTGTCAGCTGTTTGTTGGCTATCGGCGGGGACGACACCGCCTATTCGGCCTACCGCGTGGCACGCTACGCCGACGAAAACCTGGGCGTGCGCCTCCGCACGGCACACGCGCCCAAGACCATCGACAACGACCTGCCGCTTCCCTACGAGATCCCCACCTTCGGCTTTGAGACTGCCCGTGATCTGGGCGCCCGTCTCACACTGAATCTGATGGAGGACGCACTCACCACCCAGCGCTGGTACATTATCGTGGCGATGGGCCGCAAGGCCGGGCACCTAGCCCTCGCCATCGGGCGCAGCGCCGGCGCCACGCTGACACTGATTCCTGAGGAGTGGCGCGGACGCAAGATCCGCATGCAGGAGGTCATCGACGTTCTGGTGGGCGCCATCCTGCGACGACTCGCTGAGGGGCGCCAACACGGCGTCGCCGTCGTCGCCGAGGGTCTTATCGAGCAGATGGAGGTCGGGGACCTTGACCAACTCAAACACGCCGAGCGGGATGAGCACGGGCACGTACGTCTCGCCGAGATCAACTTCGGCGATGTTGTCAAGGATGCCATTCGTGAGGACCTGCGTAGTCTCGGCATCGAAAAGCGTCTGGTGAGCCAGAACATCGGTTACGAGTTGCGCTGCGCCGATCCCAGCCCCTACGACATTGACTACACCCGCAGTATCGGCCAGGCCGCCGCAGAGTTTCTGATCAACGGCGGCAGCCATGCCACCATCACGATCCAGCACGGACGCGTCGTCCCGATTCCCTTTGAGGAGATGATGGACCCTGAGACCGGACGCACCGAGGTACGCATCGTCGACGTCGACTCGGCTCAGTATTACTCAGCCTATAAGCTGATGGTGCGCCTTAAGGAGGAGAATGCCGACGACGACATCCTCATCTCCCGGATGGCTGCTCAGACAAACCTGAGCCCCGAACAGCTAAAGGCACGCTACGGCTACCTGATGGGCGCCGCCGAACGCCCCTTCTAGCTCGGACCTGCTTGGGGCACCGGTAAGCACCGGTGCCCCAAGACCTAATCCGTACGGCCCAGGTAGACCGGGGCCAGGAGCTGTTCGACGGGAGCGTAGCGATCCGTCAGGATTAGGGGGCGTCCGTCCGCCAGCAGCACATCCACCTCTGAGGGCGAGAGTACCCTACCCACCAACCGCGACTGGCGCCCAAAGGCGGACAGATCAAGCGGGACATCGGCGGCTACCACAATGAAGGTATCGCGGGATATAGTACGCCATGTCGGGACGTTGGGCACCACATAGACATGCGCAAAGGTCAGGCGCAGCGTGCGCACGTAAGCCCGCAGGAAGTGTGCGGCTCCGCCGTCCACCACGTTCACAATGTAGAGCCCGTCGTGTTCTAGCCAGGCGCGGACACGCTCGTTGAACTCCTGAGTTGTCAAATGGTAGGGAACCGAGAAGTCATCAAAGGCATCCCCAAAGATCAGATCGTACTTGACGCTCACCGTGCGCGCCAGAAAGAGGCGCGCGTCCTCGTTGTGGGTTACGATACCGGAGTCGCGCGCCAACCCCATAAACGCGTAGGCAACTTCGGTCACGCCAGGATCGATCTCGACGACGTCGATGGCGCTCTCAGGATAGACCGCCTCCACGTAGCGCGGGAAAGTATACCCGCCGCCGCCGATAAATAGCGTGCGAAGCGAGGGATCAGGCCGAGCAACGTCCACCTGGGTCGCCTGGTAAGCCGTCAACTCTGCATAGGTCTGCTCATAATGGTAGACCAAGTGGGTTGGATCCTCCAGCGAGTTGTAGCTATGCACCAGCCGATCCAAGATCAACCGTCGCACCGGCCGACCGTCGCGGGTGTCATCCTGTATCTTGACGCAGAAGTAGCGGGTCTCCATCAAGCAGGGGCCTTGCGTCAACCCCAGTCGCACTACGCCTGCCGAGAGGAGCAAAACCAACGCGAGAGCCATCTTGCCCGCCACCCGGTGGTCGGCGAACAGGAAGAACGCTCCCATCACCAGTAGCACCGCAGCCACGCCCCAGATGACTGTATGTGTACCGAACCAGGAGATCAGCCAGAATCCCGTCGCAAAGGTCCCAAGAATGCTGCCGGCGGTGCCGGCAGCCGATAGGCGTCCCACCGTGCGTCCCGCCCGAGCCATATCGGGGATCGCGAGTTTGACGACAATGGGGGAGATGGTGCCCAGAATCATCGCAGGGACAAAGAAAAGCAGGGTTATCAGCAGAAAGATCTCGGCGATAAGCGGCCAGGCGACCAGGTCCAGCACTGGCAAGCGGGCGAGAACCAACACGCCTAATGACGCCAGCCCACCGAGCAGGAGCATCACGCCCAAGAGCCCAAGCGACGCGTAGCGATCGGCCAGCCGACCGCCGAGGTAGTTCCCCAGGCTCATCCCGGCCAGGATGACGCCAATCACGCTGGTCCAAGTATAAAGCGAGACGCCAACCTGAGGAGCGATGATCCGCCCCGCCACCAGCTCCAGGGTCATGATGCAGCCGCTGGAAACAAAGACGATCCATCCAGGTCGCCAGAACCATGGACGTCGAGCCGGATCCAGCGTCAGACTGTGCTGCATTGTATCCCCCACTATGCCTCCATCCCCTCCACGGCGCCCAGCGCATGATCAAGCGGCGCCAATGCCGGATAGAGGCTGGTGAAGACCTCATACTGTGCTTCGTAGCGCGCAGCGCACACCGGATCGGGCGCGATCTCCTCTGGATCCCACGCGACACATTGGGCGATCGCCTCGGCGGCATCGCGGTAGCAGCCTACGCCGATGCCCGCCAGCATCGCCGCCCCGGTCGCCGCTGCCTCCACCGTCTGTGTCTTCCGGATCGCGCGGCCGTAGATATCGGCCTGGAGTTGCAGCCAGAGCCGGTGCCGCACTGCGCCACCGGAGGCCACGATCTGCTCGACAGGGACACCTAGGCTGCGCAACACGTCCAGACCCTGCCGCATACCAAAAACCACGCCTTCCATCAGCGCTCGAACGAGATGCCCCGGGCCGTGGCGCCGCGTCAGCCCAACGAAGCTGCCGCGCGCGCGCGGATCCATGTGCGGTGTGCGCTCGCCCATAAGATAGGGTTGGAAGAGCAGACCGTCGGCGCCTGGAGCGACGGCCGCCGCCGTATCAGCCAGTTCAGAATACGGGGCGCCGTCCAACACTTGATCCCGAAGCCATCGCAGCGAGAGCCCCGCGGCTAACATCGCTGTTTCGACATGCCACCGATGCGGCAAGACGTGACAATAGCTGTGCATCCGCAGGCCCGGACGCCCGGGCGTCGGGGCATCGACCACTGGGCGCTCCGTCGGAGCGAAGAGCTGTCCCCCTGTACCGATGGTCGACGAGATCACGCCCGGCGTGACGACGCCGTGGCCCAGGGCCTGCGCGGCCTGATCGCTACCGCCGGCGATGATCGGAATATCCGGTCGCAATCCGGTCTGCGCAGCGAACGCCGGCAGCAATCTGCCAGCGATGGCAGAGGAGGGGCGAATCGGCGGCAGGATGGCGGCATCCAGCCCCAGCGCAACCAAGAGGGGCTTGCTCCAGCACCGGGAAACCGGATCGAAGAGGGAAGTTGAGGCGGCATCACTGGGCTCCGTGGCGATCTCGCCGGTTAGCCGATAGCGGACATAATCCTTGGGCAGCAACAGCCAGCGGGTTGCGGCCATCAGCTCCGGTTCGTGTTTCCGCAGCCAGAGCCAAGAAGGGAGCATAAAGCCGGTCGCCAGTGGGTTGCCGGTCCAGGCAGCCAAGCGGTCCCGACCCAGCCGCGCGACCGCCGCGGAAACCTGGGCTACTGAGCGCTGATCGGCCCAGATGATGGCCGGTCGCAGCGGGCGCCCGTCAGATCCGACGCAGACGGTGCCATGCATCTGTCCCGCGAGGCCAATGGCCGCGACGGCGGCAGGAGTAACGCCAGACCGCGCCAGCGCCTGGCGCGTCGTCACCAAAGCTGCAGCCACCCACCGTTCCGGATCCTGCTCCGCCCAATCCGGTTGCGGTGTGTCGACGGCGTATACCTGTGACGCTGTCGCCAGCCGCTGACCCGCGACGGATAACACCACCGCCTTGGTGCTGGAGGTACCGATGTCAAGGCCCAGCAGAGCAGTCGCGTTCGTCGGCATTGCGCCCCCACGGCACTGCGCCCATAGCGGCTCAGGATCAGCGCGAGTCATCTCGGGGGACGCCCGTGGCAAACCACAGGGGCTACGCCCACGGCGCAGCCCCTACGATGATGGAAAGAGCACCCTGCCAGATGAAACACGCTTGAGACCTGGAGAAGACAAAAACGCAGATCGCGTCCGCGGGCTGAGACGCGCTAATCGGCCATCTCGGCGCTGCTCTGTGCCATAGCTGACTCCGCAACGTCTTCGCCGTCCTCCATCGCGACACCCTCCTTGAAACCACGAATACCACGGCCCAACTCAGTGCCAATCTGACCGATACGGCCCGGGCCGAAGATGAGGACCGCGATCACCAGAATCAGGATTAACTCCCCCGCACCCAGATTATGCAACATAGCTTCCTGGTTTACCAAACTGTGCCAACTTGACACGGTTTGGAAGGCTGCCTTTCTTCAGCCATATTTTCACGTTTCGACGCAGATT
>PWVB01000385.1 GCA_003562365.1 Anaerolineae bacterium | reverse complement strand
TGGGTTTCGACAGGCTTGAGAGACTGGTTGAACGCACGGCCCGGGCGGGCACAGACGGCTATCCGCCGTTCAATATCGAAGTAACCGCGCCGAACGCGTTTCGGATCACGCTTGCCTTGGCCGGGTTTCGCGAAGAGGATCTGACGATTACGGTAGAGAAACGCCAGTTGCTGGTACATGGCCAGCAGCAAGACAATGGAAATGATAGCCGCGTTTTCCTGCATCGGGGCATTGCCGCGCGACAGTTCCAACGCGCTTTCGCACTGGCTGATGGCGTGGATGTTGCAAAAGCGCAGCTTGAAGACGGGCTGTTGCATATCGACCTTGTACGCAAGGAACCCGAAGACACGGTGCAGACCGTCCCGATAACACGAGGCTGAGAGGTGAGCAGATGAACAGCGAATTTCCTATCAAAACGACAGGTCGCCCGATCGCTTATGTGCGCCCGATCAAGGCGTGTGACCTGCCCGCAGAAATCCGCGACCAGTTGCCCGGCGTGACCGATCTTTATGCGATTCACCATGAAGAAGGCGAAAGGCTGGCATTGGTCACCGACCGGACAATGGCTTTTGTCATGGCGCGGCAGAACGATATGGAGCCAGTGAGCGTGCACTGAAACGCGGCGCGGCCACCTGTGGCAGCGCGCTCAGGAACAGCCGCTTGAGAAAACCGCGTGGGGCCGCCATCGTGCAATACGATAAAGACCCGGCTGTGCCGGGTCTTTTGGTCTTTGTTATCGCTTCAGATATCGAAGCCTCAGACTTTCAGTGTCTGGGTTGAGGCAAAGAACATCGCTTGCGAGACCGCAGAGCGCACCTGCTCTTCTTCAAATGGCTTGGTAATCAGGAATGCGGGTTCGGGTTTGTCACCCGTCAGCAGGCGTTCGGGATAGGCCGTGATGAAGATGACCGGAATTTCGGGGTATTCTTCCAGCAATTCTGTCACCGCCTCGACACCGGACGAGTCATCGGCCAGATGAATATCAGCAAGGATCAAGTCGGGTGCTTCACGCTTGCCCAAAGCGACCGCTTCGGTATGGGTCCGGGCAATCCCTGTGACCTCGTGCCCCATCTCGGTCACGATACTTTTCACATCCAGTGCGATCAGCGGTTCATCTTCGATGATTTGAATACGGCCATGCACTGATTTCGACATTTCACGATATGCAATGGCAACCAGTTCCTGCGCCTCGGCTTCGGGAACCTGTATGATCCGGGCAATATCCGGATAGGAAAACTCTTCCAGCGAGCGTAGCAACAACGCCTCGCGCGTGTTGGGGGTAAGTTCTGCAAGCAGCTTTTGCGCTCGCGCCTCGAGTCCTTCTACCGGTTCTTGCCCGACAGGCGCCCCGGTCGTTTGCCAGACCGTGTGAAATGCCTGAAAAAGCGCAAGCTTGGGGGTCAGGGCATCATTCAGCAAACTGCGGTCCTGCAAGATTGCTTCCAGGGTTGCGGCAGCATAGCTATCGCCGGACTGCTGCGATCCGGTCAGCGCGCGTGCGTAGCGGCGCAGGTATGGCAGTTCTTTAGCAATCTGCAGCGATGTCGACATAGTCTCTCCCAGGGGTGTGTGCATGGAATAATCCGTCTTCCTGTGACAATCCAAATTCTGACGCTTCATTACAACGTTTTTTTCCGCATCACGGAACCAAACACAGAAGTCCGCGTTTGGTTCCGTGATGCGGCTTGAGTCCGCCGTCTTGCGAATTCGGCAAGATCATGTCAGGTTGATGGAAGTTGGAGCCTTTGGCGAAATGACCACTATGAATAGTAATGACGATCAGGAATCACGCACAGTTCCGCCCACAGTGGCGCAACAGATCGATGAAAACCTGAAACGATTATATTCAGAGACAACGTCCGAAGACCTTCCGCCCAGCCTGACCGAACTTCTGAATGCGCTGCGAGAAAAAGACGCTCAGAAAAAGTCAGGTGACGAATGACAACGCAAAAAGAGGCGCTTGCGCCGACCGATCCGCGTGACGAGATCGTTACGCACCTGCCTGCATTGCGCGCCTTTGCGCGTGGTCTGACGGGGAACGTAACCAGCGCAGATGATCTTGTTCAAGACACCGTTCTCAAGGCGTGGAGCAAGTTCGACCAGTTCAAGGAAGGGACTAATCTGCGGGCATGGTTGTTTACCATTCTGCGCAATACCTTTCTGTCGCAGCAACGTAAACGCGCCAAAGAAGTGTCAGACAGCACTGGCAGCTTTGCCGCCAAGCTTGCCTCGAAGCCCGACCATGACGGTCGTATGGCCTTGCAGGAACTTAATGACGCGCTCAAAACCTTGCCGGTCGAACAGCGCGAGGCGCTTCTGCTTGTCGGGGCGCTGGGGTTTTCGGTCGAAGAAGCTGCAGAAACCTGCGGATGCGCGCCCGGCACCATCAAAAGCCGTGCCAATCGCGGGCGCAAGACATTGGCAGAACTTTTGAACCTGGACAGAGAAGATCAACTCGTGTCGACCGACAGTTCTGTTGCAGCCGTTATGGCGGCATCACCCACGATTTTCTGAGGGCTGAATCATAGCGTGGAGATCCATCAAACGGATTGAGATCGGCAATCGCCTGGCGTCGCGCCTG
>PWVB01000444.1 GCA_003562365.1 Anaerolineae bacterium | reverse complement strand
CCTTGAACATTGAGAGGCAGACATTAGAGATGGTCGCCGGGGTGGGTTCACGGAGACCAAAAACGCCCGGGGAGCAGATATCAGACTCTTCGGAGCAATCTGCGTCGAAACGTGAAAATATGGCTGCAGAAAGGCAGCCTTCCAAACCGTGTCAAGTTGGCACAGTTTGGTAAAACAGGATGAATATGACTGAGAATAAGAAGATACTTGTCGCGGTCGCCTGGCCCTATGCCAACGGTGACCTACACGTGGGACATCTGGCGGGTGCTTATCTGCCGGCGGACATCTTCGCGCGCTATCATCGCCTGAAGGGCAACGACGTGTTGATGGTGTCGGGATCCGATACACACGGCACACCCGTGAGCCTGCGAGCGGATCAGGAGGGGGTAACCTATAGGGAGATCTATGAGCGGTTCCATCAGCGTTTCCTAGAGACTCAACGGGATATTGGCATCTCCTACGATCTCTTCACCCACACCGACACGGCAAACCACCACCGGGTGTCTCAGGATCTTTTCCTGGCTTTACTTGAGCACGGCTACCTTTACACTGAGCGGCAAGAGCAATACTATTCGGAGACACTGGGACGCTTCTTGCCCGATCGATATGTAGAGGGTATCTGCCCGCACTGTAACTATGCTGAGGCCCGAGGTGATCAGTGTGATAACTGTGGCAAGATCCTTGACGCACTGGAGCTGGGAAACCCACGCTGCAAGATCGATGGGTCGGTGCCGGTGGTTCGCGAGACCGAGCATTTCTTCTTGGATCTGCCCAAGCTCGAACCGGAGGTAGCAGTATATCTGGCGGAGGACAAGGAAGACTGGCGTCCAAGCGTACTGAACTTCTCGCGTAACTATGTGCAGGGGGGCCTGAGAAGTCGGCCTATCACGCGAGATATTGACTGGGGCATCCCGGTGCCTGTAGTAGGCTATGAGCAAAAGCGACTCTACGTATGGTTTGAGGCTGTGATCGGTTACCTTTCCGCCAGCATTGAGGCGTCTGCGCTTAGGGGTGACCCCGACATGTGGAAGGATTGGTGGTATGATCCCTCTGCTGAGACTTACTATTTCATCGGCAAAGACAACATCGTTTTCCATACGATCATGTGGCCAGCCGAGTTGATTGGTGCGGAGCGTCTCTACGAGGAGGACGAGACTCGTCACTTTAACCTGCCGACCGACGTTCCCGCCAACGAGTTTATGAACTTGGCCGGTGCGCAGTTTTCGAAGAGCAGAGGGCATATGGTCACGCTGCCTGATCTGCTCTCGCGATATGATTCGGATGCGGTACGCTTCTATGTCACAGTTGTGATGCCCGAGACGAGCGATAGTGAGTTCTACTGGGATGATTTCGTGCAGCGTAACAATGGCGAGCTCGTGGGGGTATGGGGCAACCTAGCAAACCGCGTGCTATCTTTTACCTACCGCCATTTTGAACAAGTGCCTGAGCCCGGAGAGTTCAATGATGTAGACACAGCGTTGATGGAACGGATTGAGGACGGCTTTGACACCGTCGGTGGCCTCCTGGCGGCGCGTCGCTTTCGGGCGGCGTTGTCTGAGGGTCTGACCTTGGCTCGAGAGGCGAACCGTTATCTGGAGGTCAAGTCTCCCTGGACGCAGATTAAGACCGATCTTGGGGCCGCCGGGACGAGCCTCTTCGTCGCGCTACAGGCGATTAATGCGCTGAAGATACTGCTCGCGCCATTCCTGCCTTTCTCTGCGGAGTTGCTTCACAGAATGCTGGGCTTTGACCGCACTCTTTTTGGCGAGCAGGTGATTGAGGAGGTGGCTGGCGAGGGAGCGCCACATAAGGTTCTGCGGTACTCGGCCGCGCCGGCTAGCGGTCAGTGGGCCTTTGAGATGCTTCCGGCAGGACAGGCGCTGCAGACGCCACAGCCGCTCTTCCAGAAGCTAGACGCGCGTGTTGTCGAGGAGGAGCTCGCCCGATTAGGCGAATAGATAGTTCTCGGCGTCGCCGTACGTGAGTTTGGGTGGTTGGTGCGCGTCTGTGCTGCGGTTGAGACTGGCAGACCTGAAACTCGATAGCGCTGATTGGGCGTTAGTCATCAGCAGCGCGGGGCGTCATACTGTTATGAGCATTAAGAGGAGCTGTTATGCTTAGGAGGTTAAGTCGCTGGGAGCGACTCCTTTATGGCATTATCCTGGTTCTGGCGGTTACAAGCCGCTTCTACATGCTGGAGGCCAGGGCGATCAGTCATGATGAGAGCATCCACACCAAGTTCTCGTGGAATCTCTATGCTGGTGAAGGATTCCAGCACAATCCAATGATGCATGGGCCGCTCCTCTTCGAAGCCACGGCGCTTAGCTATCATCTCTTGGGCCCCAACGACTTCTCCTCGCGGGTCTTCACGGCATTGGCTGGCATTGCGCTAGTGATAACGCCACTGCTTTTCCGCCGATGGCTCGGCCGAACGGGAGCGGCGGTCACCGCAACGCTATTGCTGATCTCGCCATCGATCTCTTACTACTCGCGCTACATTCGTCACGACGTTCTACTGATGTTGACGGCAGTTCTTCTGCTATGGACAATCTTTGAATATCTGCACAGCGGCAGGGTCCGTTGGCTCTATTGGTTGGCAGCCTTTTTCTCGCTGATGTATGCGACTAAGGAAGCGTCGTATATGTATACGGCGATCTACGGCGTGTTGCTCCTCATCCCCTTTGTGCTGCGAGTACTGCAAGTGCCGTGGCAGCGCTCTGATCTTCAACGCACATTTTTCGGCGCTCTATTAGTGGCGGCGATGCTGTTGGCGATTTTCAGTGTGGCTTTCCTGGGGGCCGAGATGCAGCAGGTGAGCCTGGACGAGATGAGCCACACACATATAGCAACGACCAGCCTACCCCTCTGGGGGCGAATCGCCGCGGTTGCTGCACTGCTGACGCTGGGCGGCGCTGTCTTGGTAGTCTACTATGGCGTGGGGGAAGCGAGGATGCGGGGTTCGCGCCTCTTTGATGTCCTGATGGTGGTTGGCACTCTTACGTTGCCCCTGGGCTCGGCTATTCTGATACAACTCACGACCAACGCGGACATGCAGGTTGTCTATGATAGTGTGCGCACTGGCAACTTCGCTGCGGTGCCTCGCGGAACGGTCGTGGCTATCTTCGCGGTAACTGCAGCAGCGCTAGCAGTATCGACTGCCTTTGGTCTGTGGTGGCATCGCAAGCGGTGGGCAAGAGTTGCGATAATTCATTACACGATCTTCCTGGTACTCTACACGACGGTCTTCACTTGGGCTTTTGGGGCGTTGTCTGGACTCATTGGCGGACTGGCTTACTGGTTGACACAACACGGCGTGCAGCGCGGCAACCAGCCTTACTACTATTACGTGTTCATTGGTGGCCTGTACGAGTACTTGACCCTCGCTTTATCCATTGGTGGCGGGATCGGCGCGGTGGTCTATGCGGTTGGAGGAAGGTCAAAGCCGAGGGCCGCTTTCACCACGGAGGACGGTCTGGGGATGCCGGAACTGGACCTCAAGTGCCTGTTCCCCCTCTTTCTCCTCGGTTGGACGCTGCTCTCCTGGTTTGCCTACTCCTACGCTGGTGAGAAGATGCCGTGGCTCGTGGTCCACATTGTGTTGCCGAGCGTCTTTCTGGGGGGGTGGGGAGCAGACAAGCTGCTGCAAGGCTTGCCAAGAACGGTTTTCCGGGAGCGAGCGACTTGGGTGCTGCTGTTGAGTCTTCCGATGGCCCTGGCCGCGTCGGCGGTCCTAGGCCGCGGGCTGAGCTCGTTCAGGACCGAGTTGGCAGCCGGCGCATCATCCGCGGGATTTACACTGGCCCAGCTGCGCTACTTGGGACAGGCCAGCGGCGGCCTCCTGGGGTTCTTGGGATTCGGTATCGGCGTTGTCTGGGCGGTGGGACACCTGGGGCGGCGGCGTTGCCTCCTTCTTGGAGGGTTGTTCGCGACGGCCGTTCTGGGTCTGCTGACGATTCGGACTATGGCGATGGTGAACTTCATCACCTATGATCTGGCGACGGAGTTCTTAGTCTATGCTCACGGTACACCGGATATCAAGGAAGCGCTAGGCCGCATTCGTGAAGTATCGTGGCGGGTCACCGGCTCCGCCCACGACGTGCGCGTGGCCTACGGTGAGCACGGGTCCTGGCCTTTCACCTGGTATATGGTGGCGTTTCCCAATAACTACTTCTATAGCACATCCCCCGATGCGGCGCTGCTGCGCGATTGTCCCGTGGTCATTGCTGGTCGCAGGGAATATACGGTGGTTGAGGAGATTCTGGGGAGTGAATACGTGCACTTCGACTACAAGTATCTGTGGTGGCCGATCCAGGACTATTATGGACTCACTTGGGCGCGTGTCCGCAACGCGCTAACAGATCCCGACCTTCGCGCGGCACTATGGGATATCGTGTGGCGCCGCGACTATGCGGCATACGCTAGCCTAAAGCAGCCTTACGCGCCGTTTACGCTGCAAACCTGGCCATATCGCGAGGACTTTCGGCTATATGTGCGCGCTGAGTTGGCTCAGGAGATCTGGGATTACGCCACACCCTGGGGCGTTGCGCGTTACGTCGAGCCAGCGCCAACGCCACCGCCTGATCCCCACGCCATCGGCGATCGCAGACTCCCGCAGGTTTTTGAGGCGTTGCTTCCGGGCGCCGCGATACGTGGTGTGTCCCCGGCGGGTGATGGCACCTTCTATGTGGCCGACACGGCCAACCATCGCATCTGGCACGCAGGACCGGAGGGCGTTCTAGGCTCATTTGGTACCTTCGGAGCCGCACCGGGGCAGTTCAGTGAGCCATGGGACATTGTGATCGACGCGGATGGGAATCTCTACGTGGCCGATACCTGGAATCATCGCATTCAGAAGTTTGACGCTCAGTGGGTGTATGTCACCAGCTGGGGCGGTCTGGCTCAGGTGACGCAGATCAATGTGCCGGGTACAGAGGGGCGCTTCTATGGGCCGCGGGCGTTGACGATCAGCGCCGATAATGAGCTCTTTGTGGCCGATACTGGCAACAAGCGTATTCAGGTTTTCGATCTTGACGGTACTTATCTGAGGGAGTTTGGTGGTGGAGGGACGGGAGCCGGACAGCTTGACGAACCGGTCGGATTGGATATCGATTCTCGCGGTTTGGTAGCGGTGGCAGACACCTGGAACCAACGAATCCAGCTTTTCGATGTTGGGGGACGCGCATTGCTTCAGTGGGATATGCCCCAATGGAACATGGCGAATCCTGAGGAGAAGCCGTTCCTGGCGTGGGGGGAGGAACAGCTATTCGTCTCTGATCCGCTCCGCCGCCGGGTGCTAGCTTTCGATTACCAGGGCGCGTACCAGTGGGCGCTGACTGGTCATGCGGAGCTGCCGTTGGCCTTCCCGCAAGGGCTAATGGTCAGCGAGGGGATCCTGTACGTCACCGATGCTCACAGCGGCGAACTCATCGGTTACGATCTGCCTTAGTCGGTGCTTGGCTTCGGCCCGTCGTTTCAGGATTCGCTGGGAGGGCTCGGATAGCCCGTGATGCTGCGGATATCCTCGTAGAGGGGCTTCAGCCGTTTATACATCCGCTTGTAGACACGCTGGTAGAGGCCGTCGTAGATATCGCGAGTGGCGGGGTCGGGCTCGAAGACCTTGCCCACACGGGTCATCTGGGCGACGGCTGTTTCGAAGTCAGGATGAAGCCCCAAGCCCACCACAGCATCCATCGCAGCGCCTAGACCGGCGGTCTCGAAGGTGTGGGGTCGGACACTCGGCATCCCGAAGATGTCTGCAGTCAGCTGCATAGCTGCCTCGCTCTGAGATCCCCCACCGGAGACACGCAACTCGGTGATTGGGGTGTGGCTACGTCGTTCGGTGCGCTCCTTGGCTTCGCGTAGGGCATAGGCCAAACCCTCAAGAATCGCACGGTAGAAGTGTGCTCGGGTGTGGATGTCTCCGAAGCCGATCACTGCCCCTTTCGCCTCTGGTCCCGGAATCTTGATGCCTGGCGACCAGTACGGCTGCAGAATCAGCCCCATCGATCCGGGAGGAGCTTCGTTTACGAGATCGTCGAAGAGGCTCTCGGGCTCGACGCCACGCTCGTTAGCCAGCCATTGCTCAAGGTGGCCGAACTCCTCTTTAAACCAACTGACCATCCAATAGCCGCGGTAGATCTGGATTTCCAGGCTGTAGTGGTTGGGAAGGGCAGCGGGATAGGGAGGGATCAGAGGAATGACCTCCAGGTAACGGCTATGGGTAGTGCTAATGGTTGCTGTTGTCCCATAGCTGAGGCATCCTACATAAGGATCGATCCCACCGGCCCCCAGTGCCTCGCAAGCTTTGTCAGCTGCAGCGGCGATCAGGGGCAGCCCTACGGGTATTCCGGTTGCCTCAGCGGCTGCAGGCGTGATAGCTCCGAGCTCCGCGGTTGGTGGGACGAGACGCGGGAGGAGTTCTGGCTCCATTGGCACAGCCTGCCACTTCCAGTCGGTGGGTTTGGCCCAACTCAGTGACCTGTAGTCGAACGGCACATAGCCGACCTGGCTGCCTACCGAATCGACAAAGTCAGCGGTGAGTTTGTGGGTAAGGTAGCCAGATAGGAAGAGGTATTTATGTGTCTTCCTCCATATCTCCGGTTGGTTGACGCGAATCCAGTTTGCCTCGGCTTCGGCCTGCAGGTAGGTAACGGTCTCCGACATTCCGGTCAGCTTGAAGGCCAAGCCCCAGAGGCCACTCACGGGCTTTTCGCCTTCAACGCGGCGCTGGTCGAGCCAGACGATTGCGGGTCGCAGTGGCTCGCCCTGCTCATCAACGTTGATCATCGTGGCGCGTTGGGTAGTCAGAGCCACGCCAGCAATGCTGGCTTTAGGTATGTCTGTAGTCCGCCAAAGCAAATGGCAAGCTTCACACAGCTTCTGCCAGTAGTAGTCGGGGTCTTGCTCCGCCCAGCCCGGCCGAGGAGAGCGATAAGGCTCAATCGATACGCGGCTCTTAGCGACAATACGGCCTTGGAGATTGATGAGTAGGGCTCGGACACTTTGGGTGCCGTTGTCGATGGAAAGAATGTGAGGTGTCATGACGCCATAGGTGCGGAGCGTCTCCGCTCCGTGTGATCACGCACCGATCAGCTAAGACCGTAGGCCGGGATCGCGGCACCGTGAAGAGTCTTGGACCCGTCTGATGAGAGGAAAAGGAAGAGCTGAGCGACTGCCTCCGGGGACCCCCAGCGGCTGTGGTCAGCGTTGGGCATTGCATCTCGATTGTCCTGGGTATCCAGCGTCCCCGGAAGGATGCAGTTGACGTTAATGTCTTGTTCCTTGAGCTCTGTGGCTAACACTTCCGTCAGCCGCAGGAGAGCGGCCTTTGATGCAGCGTAGGCTGCGGCGTTGCGTGAACCTTGAAGTGCCGCACGCGATGCGGTGTGTATGATCTTTCCGTATCCTCCGTCTAGCATTGAAGGAACGACAGCTCGGCTGCTGACGAAGGCCGAGCGGGCATTGAGCGCCATCATAAAGTCCCAGGCTTCCGGTGCAGTCTCGTGCACGGGATGACCAGCGCGGTAGCCGCCCACTGTGTTGGCAAGGATATGGATCCGACCGAAGCGATCCAACACCTTTTCCACCATAGAGTTAACAGATGCAACGTCTGTCAGGTCCGTTGACGGCGCAAACATAACGTTCGATGCTGCGGAGAGATGCGGAAGGGCCTCTGCTACTCGGTCAGCGTTGCGGCCCACCAGCACAAGACTTGCTCCAGTGGCGGCAAAGGCATCAGCGACAGCACTTCCCAAATTCCCATTGGCGCCAGTAACGATCACCACTTGATCTGCAAAATCAAATCGAGCTTTTCCCATTGTCATCCTTTCCCAGCGGTAGTTTCAGGCAAGCGCACTCAAGATCGACTTCAGTATAGAGGGCTTGAGCCCCTGGTCAAACGACGGATCCCTCAGTTTCGGTCATCACGACGGTGTATGCCGGCGGATTTAGCCAGCTGGATCGCTTCAGCTACTTCCGCGCTGGTTACCGGACGATCAATGGGCGCGGTTCTGGTGGCGCAGGTCCTGGCCCGGTAGGCAGGTCGGTATTGACCCATGATGTTGACATAGGTGTGTGGACTGATCTCCTCGGCCAGGAAGCGCATGGTTTCGGCGGTACCTGCTATGCTTCCGGGAAGCACCAGGTGGCGCACAAGGAGCCCCCGCCGGGCCAGTCCCCGATCGTCGATCACCAGGTCTTCTACCTGTCGATGCATCTCCTTTACTGCCGTCCGGTTGACATGGGGATAGTCCCGGATCGCCGAGAGAGCCTCGGCAATGGCAGGATCGGCGTACTTCATATCGGGCATATAGATATCGACTAGCCCATCCATCAGAGCCAGCGCCTGAGGTCCGTCGTAGCCGCCGGTATTGTAGACGAGCGGGATCTTTAAGCCGTTGGTCACTGCTGCGGCCAGGGCTGGTACGATATGAGCCGCAATATGGGTGGGGGAGACCAGGTTTATGTTATGACAGCCGCGATCCTGGAGGTCGAGCATGATCTTGGCAAGGTCAGCGATGGCGACAGGACGACCTGTCACCCACTGACTGATGTCATAGTTCTGACAGTAAACGCAGTGGAGGTTACAACCGGCGAAGAAGATCGTGCCAGATCCTTGCCAGCCGCGTAGCACGTCTTCCTCACCAAAGTGTGGACCGTAGCTGGCAATGTGGACGGCATCCTTTATACCGCAGGGCCCAGCTCGCACGGTTCTGTCGATGTGGCAGTGGTTGCCGCAGAGGACGCAGTCGTGAAGAGCTGCTTTAGCCGCCGCCACTCGGTTTTCCAAGTGCCCATCGGCCAATAGCTTCCGGAAGATTGGCCACATACATCGCTCCCTTTTTTGGGTGTACGTCAATGCTGATCGTTGCTATGTTCAGTGTACCTCATCTTTGACCCGCGTCATCCCTATGCAGACCATTCGACGATCGTTCCATAGGAAGCCGACTGACCCTGCATAGGCAGTATCGAGCGAATCTGTGTCTGTCGCTCAACACTACCTATGGCGTATTGGGAGACATCATGCTTGCGCGACTCGAGGCTAGTCCTATACTTGGGGTGGAAGATGAGACGAGCACAGTGAAAGGATGTGGTTCGATGGCTTGCACTTTGGAGACCAAGTCAGGTCGCCCTCGGCAGTATAGGTTCACTGGGGTGCCGAGCTTTGTCAGTTCCGAAGCAGGACTGGCTGCTTCCGCGCTTGATGAGCTTCGAGAGCGGGTGATCGACCAGATCGAGGATCTGCCGCAGGCGGCGCTTTCATTTGTGCCCGAGCGACTGACCTTTTCGATCAGCTCTCTGGTGATCCATATGGTCTGGGCCGAGATGGGCTGGATCGAGCGCCTGGCGAATGTGACCGCACCGTCAGCATGGCACGAGCTCCTGGACGCTGGGGGTCGAGCCATCGCCACGGGGACCAATGTCGTTGTTGACCTGGATGCTGATGCACTGATAGCGCTCTGCCGGCAGGTTCGAGCTGAGCTGACCGTGCCATCTCTCGCCGAAGTCGCCAATCTGGATGCTGCGATCAACGACGAGGGCGGTTCGGCGACGCCTCGTGGCATACTTATGCATGTGATATGGCACTGGACCTACCACTCCGGACAGGTCGGTCTTCTGCGCGAACTATGGGGTGCGAAGTATCGCTGGACGTTTGGGAGTTTGGGAAGGTAGACGGCAGTAGAGCAGCGCCACGGAAGACTATGGTAGACACTGATAGAGCTTATCTGTACAAAGGATGAGGCCATAGTTTTATGCTCCACCTATAGGTGCAAAACGGGAGTTCGAGAAACGATCAAGAGCGATGGGAGCATCGATGGCGAGAAAATCTATGCTTAGCCTTTCGACGAGTAGCCAGATGCTATGGGCTCTGACCGCCGCTTCCATCGTGAAACCAAATCTGCAATTCGCTTGACGCGGCCGGCGTGGTTGGTTGTTAGGTCTCGTCCCACATTAGATCTTTGTCTCACCAAATCGAGAGGCAAGAGACTGGCTCTTACTGATCCTGACACAACTACTTAAATGGCCCCAGTCTGGTAGACTGGAGGTATGAATACT
>PWVB01000014.1 GCA_003562365.1 Anaerolineae bacterium | reverse complement strand
CTTTTATGAGGCAAATAGAGCCTCACAACGGGGTCGAAGTGGGGACAGAAGGGCGTATAGAGCCCAAAAACAAGGCCCGAGTGGGGAATGGGTGGGTTGAACGATCAGCGCTGGTGCTGCTCCACCCTGACGGGCTCTTCCGCCCTGACATTGCGAAGAACTGAGATTCTTCATTGCTGCACCGATCGGATGCCGTGGTAGACGGGCCGGCACTGTCTGGTACAATCGGTGTAGGCATCTCGGACGTTCCCCGACGGGAGCCGGGATGGACTATAGCGTGTGATCATGTCGCAGAAGGGATTATCCATGTCATGGTATGTTTACGTGCTCCAGTGTGGTGATGACTCGCTCTACACCGGGGTAACCAACGATCTGCGCCGTCGTTTGAGCGAGCATCAGGCTGGACGGGGGGGGCACTATACACGGGCACACCTTCCGGTGCGGATGGTAGGGACCTGGCGCTACGGTGAGCGCGGCGTGGCCCTCTCTGCAGAAGCGGCGTTCAAGCGGCTGCGACGTTCGGCTAAGCTTCGATGCCTTCGATCCCGGCAGCCCTTCTACGCTGGTCCCTTCGATGCTCAGGCACTTCGTGAGGTCGTTGCGTGAGGTCACGCATCGGGACGCTCCGACGATGCTGACAGGAATCTACGTACATGTTCCTTTCTGCCTTCAGCGGTGCACCTATTGTGATTTCAATACATACACTGGGCTGTTGTCCCTGAAAGAGGCCTATGTGGATGCCCTGCTACGGGAGATGGCGCTGCGGGCTGAACGTGCGGCTGGGGTGCGTGCCCGGACACTGTACTTTGGCGGGGGTACACCATCGCTGCTAGCGCTGGACGATATCGTTGCTCTCGTCCAGGCTGTGCGGCAGCAGTTTGACCTTCCATGGGATGCTGAGGTGACGCTGGAGGCCAATCCGGGCACTGTTAACGAGGCCTATCTGGGACAGGCGCGGATAGCTGGGGTCAACCGTCTCAGCCTTGGCGTGCAGTCCTCGCACAGTCAGGAGTTGGTATTGTTGGGACGCATCCATACTTGGTCGGATACTGAGGCGGCTTATCGAATGGCCCGCGCGGCGGGTTTCGAGAGAGTTAACTTCGATCTGATGTATGGCCTGCCGGGACAGTGCCTCAGGGAGTGGCTGGTCACTGTGCGACGTTGCCTGGAGTTGGGGCCGGATCACCTTTCGCTCTATGCATTGGCGTTAGAGCCCGGCACCCCGCTGGCGGAGACGCTGGCGCTAAATGAGGTGCCACTTCCGGACCCCGATCTGGCAGCCGATATGTACGAAGCTGCATCAGAACAGCTCCATGCCGCAGGGTTTTGGCAGTATGAGATCTCTAACTGGGCGCGCGGCACGACCGCCCCACCGTCCATCTGGGCGCTACCGCCGGAGGGTTTGACTGAGCAGATCGGGCCGCAGATCTCGCAGCATAATCTCATCTACTGGCGCAACGAACCCTGGATCGGACTGGGTGCCGGTGCGCATTCCTGGTTCCGGGGGCGCCGGTGGCGCAATCTTCCGCATCCGGAGAGTTACATCAACGCTATCATAAGCAACCGTCTGCGCGGTTTCTCCGCAGAGGCGCTGTCGCAGCGGTTGATATGGGGTGAGACGCTGATGATGGGGCTGCGGTTGGCTGAGGGCGTCACCAATGGACGCTTTAGCGCAACCTTTGATATGCATCTGCGGGATCTCTACGGTGATGTCATCGATACCTTTCATCGCCTGGGCTTGTTGATCTGGGAAGACGGCCGGGTCCGTCTAACCCCCCGGGGGCGGCTCTTGGGTAATCAGGTCTTTGAAGCTTTTCTGCCTGAGGGTGACGAATTCGACTGACCGCGCGTTGACTTTCAGTGAAATAGCTTTACAATATGTAACCGTCATTTTCCTGGAGGGAGTGTAGATGAAACCTTATACTACCGAGAGCATTCGTAACATCGCTCTCATCGGTCATGGATCGTCAGGCAAGACGACGTTAGTGGAAGCGATGCTGTTCCTTAGCAAAGCTGTCAGCCGTCGGGGTGAGGTGGAGGAGGGGTCGACGACCACCGACTTCGACGAAGAGGAGATCCGCCGTCAAATCTCGTTGGCTATGGCGCTGGCGCCGTTGGAATGGAAGCAGGCCAAGCTCAACCTGATCGACACCCCAGGGTATACTGACTTCGTGGGGGAGGTGCGAAGCGCACTGCGCGCCGCCGAGATGGCGCTGGTCGTTGTGGATGCTGCCGCCGGAGTTGAGGTCGGCACCGAGCTGACCTGGGGCTACGCGGATGATGAGGCGCTGCCGCGGGCGGTCCTCATAAATAAGATGGACCGCGACAACGCTAGCTTTGATCGCGCCGTGGCGTCGCTCAGCGAGACCTTTGAGGCACAGTTTCTCCCATTGATGCTGCCCATTGGATCGCAGGACACCTTTGAGGGTGTGATCAACATCCTTGAGCGCAAAGCCTACTTGGGGCCCAAGAGCCAGCCGGTGGATATCCCCACAGAGCTGGTGGACCGCGTTGACGAGCTCTACACGGAGATCGTGGAGGCCGCGGTGGAGGCCGACGAAGCGCTGATGATGAAGTACTTCGAGG
>PWVB01000426.1 GCA_003562365.1 Anaerolineae bacterium | reverse complement strand
GAAGCGTGTCATCTCTGGGTAACGGGAGAGGTCGGCGTAGGGCGCAATGTGATAGAGTGGCGGAATCTTCACGCCCCAGGGGAGGTCGGTGGGCGGGTCGTAGAGCTCGCGATTCATGTAGTTCCCCCAGCGTCCGATTGCCTGACCGATGGCGACGCCCGGCGCCAGACAGTCAAACCAGGTCAGGACGTTGAGCTTGCGGATGTAGCAGTAGATGGCGGCACCCAGCGCGCCCCCGGCGACGGCGCCGTAGATGCCCAGCCCGCCGCGCCAGATGGCCAGGGCCTGCAGCGGATTCTCACGGTAGTAGTCCCAGCCCAGCATGCCGTGCTCCGGCTGCGAGAAGACGTGGTAGACGCGGGCGCCCACCACGGCGAGGAGCACGACGATGAGCATCATATCCCAGACGTGGTCCGGGTTCTCGCCTGCCCGCTGCGCCATGTAGCTGGCGACCCAGGCGCCCATCAGAATGCCCAGGGTGATCAGAAAGCCGTACCAGTAGATGCTTATGGGACCGATCTCGACCATCACGGGACCAAAGGGTGGTGTCATCCTTGCCTCCTCCTGGATAAACGCGATAAATGCCCTGTCCGACCGCAGCGGCGCCGGCCTGTGCGCCGCGTCTCGGTCACCAGCCGTATTTCTCCTGCAGTGTCGCCACGGTCTCGTCAAAGTAGGTACCCAGGCGCGGGTAACCGATGGCGACGACGCCGATGCCGATGCCGATGCCGAAGAGCGCGCCGGTCAGGGCGCGCAGTGCGGGGGCCGTCTCGAAGGGCTGGGCTAACAGCCCCGGCACGAACTGCCATAAGCCGTAGGAGAGCCATTGGATGCCGCCGTCCAGCAGCATCGGCAGCATACCGAACAGGTAGAACTGCCACAGCGGCAGGGGCTCGATGGTCCAGCGCCGCTTGGCCGGTCCGTAGGCCAGGCCCGTTAGCAGCATCGCCCCGTAGATGGCGACGTCGCGCTGGCAGAGCGCGATCTTGTAGCCCGCCTCCGAACTGCCCACGAAGGCGCCCAGCTCCCGCATTGCCACCAGCGAGACCGGCGCCTGCAGCGGGTAGGCGGCAGCGAGCCGCTCCCCGAAGAGGAACCATGAGCGGAACGCATACTGGTGGCAGAAGGGGGCGTAGAGGGCGTAGAAGACCCGCGCGATGCCTGGGCGGCCCAGCGCCATCAGCGCCGGTGCCATAGTCGCGCCGCCGATGTAGATCAGGACAATGGCGTTGAGGACCCCGACCCAGTGGTTGGCCCACCAGAAGACGGCGCGGTTGAGCCGCATGGCCCAGTTGCCCCCTCCGGGGTCCGGCGTCTCGCGCTCGCGGATGCGGCGTTCCGCCTCGGCAATGACCTCGCGCGTCTCGTTGCTGACGCGCTCTCCGTCTATAGGCCCAGATCCCATCCCCATCCTCGTTCCTCCAGCCACAGGCCGATGGGCGCAAAGCCATCGGTGAGCAGCATAACGCCGACCAGCAGCACGACAGCGCCCACAACCCGCTGGATCAGGGGTTGGTAACGGGCGATGCGCGCCAGCAGACCGCCGATGCGCTCGACCGCCAGCCCCGCCAGGATGAAGGGCAGGCCGAGGCCCAAGGCATAGGCGGTGAGCAGCAGCATCCCGCGGCCTACGGTGGCCTCATCGATGCCCAAGACCAGGATGGTGGAGAGCACCGGACCGATACAGGGGGTCCAGCCGGCGCCAAAGGCCAGGCCCGCCAGGAGCGATGAGGCCGGGCGCCAGTCCGGCTTACCGGTCAGGTGCAGCCGCGCTTCGCCCTCTAGGAACGGAACTCGCACCAGGCCCGCCAGGCTCAGCCCAAAGACGATGAGCAGCAGCCCGCCGGCGTAGCGCAGCCAGGCGCCGGGCACCAGCCGCCCCAATGCGCCGGCGGCGGAACCCAGTGCCACGAAGATCAGCGTGAAGCCCAAGACAAAGGCCCCCGCGTGGGCCAGGATGTAGCGCCGGCGTGGCCCCGCATCGGTGGCGGGGGGTAGGGCGTGGCCGCTGAGGTAGCCTAGATAAGCCAGCACCATCGGCAGCACGCACGGCGCCAAAAATGACGCCAGGCCGGCCAGGAAGGCTAGTCCGATGTTGACCTCAGTTGTGAGCATAGGTGTGTCCCTGGTTGGGCATTATACCATCGGCCCGGGCCGCGTCCAGATGACGCAAGCGGCCGACGTGACGACTTCTGGATCCCCGGGCTGTCTGGGGGTCTGATGTTGAACCGTGAGTGGTCCGGCGTGGCGCGCTAGCGCCATTGGTTAAGCTCCGCAGCTGCAGGCAACGTCTCGATTGCCCGGCAAAGGACCAGGGATGCCCGTGGCACGGTCCTCAGCTGGGGGGGCTTGCAGTCGCCCGTGCCCTGTGCTGCAGCAAAGTCGGATGGCGCTGGGCTCGGCAGCCTTGAGCCCGGCGACCGCGGCCGCCGGGCTCAAGGCGCTGCCGTCAGTCCTCCTCCGCCTCCGGCTCGTAGCGCAGGATCGGGTTGCGGGCGGCGCCGACCTCGTCCAGGCGGCGCACCGGGGCGTTGTGGGGTGCCTGCCGCAGCAGGTCGGGATCGCGCTCGGCCTCCTCGGCGATCTCCAGCAGGATGTCGGCGTAGTGGTCCAGCGAGCGCAGGCTCTCGGTCTCGGTAGGCTCGATCATCAGCGCATCGTGGACGATGAGGGGAAAGTACATCGTCGGCGGATGGACGCCATGGTCGATCAGCCGCTTGCAGATCTCCATCGCTCCCACATCCTCGACGCCCTCAAAACTGCCCTCGGCGACGAACTCGTGCTTGCAGATGCGCTCGAAGGGGACGTGGTAGGCTTCCTTGACCCGGCTGCGCAGGTAGTTGGCGTTGAGCACGGCGTGCTCGGCGACATCGCGCAGGCCGGCGGCCCCGTGCATGCGGATATAGGTATAGGCGCGCACCAGCATACCGAAGTGGCCCCAGAAGCTGCGCACCCGCCCGATAGAGTGCGGGGGATGGTGGAAGCCGTAGGTGGCAGGGGCGCCGTCAGCGCCGGGCGTCATGCGCACCACAGGGTCCGGCAGGTAGTCCACCAGGTGCTCGGCGACGCCCACCGGGCCGGCGCCGGGCCCGCCGCCGCCGTGCGGGGTGCTGAAAGTCTTATGCAGGTTGAAGTGCATCACGTCAATACCGACGTCGGCCGGGTGCATTACGCCCACCAGCGCGTTGAGGTTGGCGCCATCGCCGTAGACCAATCCGCCGCAGCCGTGGACGATCTCGGAGATCTCCTCGATATGCTCCTCGAAGAGCCCCAGGGTGTTGGGGTTGGTGATCATGATCCCGATGATGCGCTCGCAGACCTCGCTGCGCAGCGCGTCCAGGTCGGTGTTGCCCCGCTCGTCCGACGGCAGCTGTACCACCCGCAACCCGGTCATACTCGTCGAGGCGGGGTTGGTGCCGTGGGCCGAGTCCGGGACCAGGATGGTGTCGCGCTGCGTCTCGCCGCGGTCCAGCAGGTACTTGCGCATCATCAGCACGCCCACCAGCTCGCCCTGCGCGCCGGCGGCGGGCTGGACGGTGACGGCGGCAAAGCCGCTGATCTCCGCCAGGTAGGTCTGCAGGTCGTACATCAGGCGCAGCGCGCCCTGGACCGTGCCCACCGGCTGGTGCGGGTGGGCGCCGACGAAGCCGGGCAGCCGCGCCGTCTGCTCGTTGATCTTGGGATTGTACTTCATTGTGCAGGAGCCCAGCGGGTAGATGCCCTGGTCAATGGCATAGTTGAGCTGCGAGAGCCGCAAGAAGTGGCGCACCACGTCGATCTCGCTGACCTCCGGGAGCGGCAGCGCATCGCGCACCAACCCCTCCGGCAGGGCGGCCTTGGGGACGTCCAGCTCGGGCACCGGCGTGCCCTGCCGGCCGGGCACCGATAGTTCGTGGATCAGGGGTTCCAGGGGGGTGCTCATCGTCGGCTCCTTTGGTCTCGCTCAAACGCAGCCAGCGCGGCGGCGAAGGCGTCGATCTCGGCGCGGCTGTTCATCTCGGTGACGGCGACCAGCATCTGGTCGGCGAGGTCGGGGTAGTCCTGGGCCAGATCGTAGCCGCCCAGGATCGGGGTATCGCTGTAGACGCCGTCCAGCAGGGCCTGGTTGATCTCGGCGACGGGCGCAGGGCAGGCGACGACGAACTCGTTGAAGAAGGGCCGCTCGTCGCTGACGCTGAAGCCCTCCAGCGCGTCGATGGCCTGCGCGGCGTAGTGGGCCTTGTGGTAGTTGAGCGCTGCGATCTGCTGCAGTCCCTGCTTGCCCAGTGTGGCTAGGTAGGCGGTGGCGGCCAGCGCCATAAGCCCCTGGTTGGTGCAGATGTTGGAGGTGGCCCGTTCGCGGCGGATGTGCTGCTCGCGGGTGGTGAGCGTCGTGACGTATCCCCGGCGGCCCTCGGCGTCGGCGGTCTGGCCGACCAGCCGACCCGCCAGCTGCCGCAGGTAGTCGGTGCGGGTGGCGTAGAAGCCGAGGTAGGGGCCCCCGTAGTTGAGGCCCAGCCCCAGCGGCTGACCCTCGCCCATCACAATGTCGGCGTCGTAGGCGCCCGGCGGCTTGAGCAGGCCCAGGCTGATGGGGTTGGTGGCCACGGCAAGCAGCGTGTCGGGGTCCTGAGCGTGGATCGCGTCGGCCAGGTCGTCCAGGGCCTCCAGCTGGCCCAGGAAGTTGGGGCTCTGCACGATCACGCAGGCCGTCTTGTCGCCCACCTGCGCTGCCAGGTCCGCCGGGGTGGTCGATAGCGACTCGTCGCCGGTGATGGTCAGCTCCATGCCCTGAGTGTAGGCCCGCACCACCTCGCGGTAGTGGGGATGGACGGTGGGGGCGATGAGGACCTTGCGGCGCTTGCGGCGGAAGACGTTGTAGGCCTGGATGACGGCCTCGGCGGTGGCGGTGGCGCCGTCGTAGTGGCTCGCGTTGGCCACCGGCATCCCGGTCAGATCGCAGATCAGCGATTGGTACTCGAAGATCGCCTGCAGCGTCCCCTGGCTGACCTCGGCCTGATAGGGAGTGTAGGCAGTAGCGAACTCACCGCGGCTGATGACGTAGTCGACGACGGCGGGTACCCAGTGGCGGTAGGCGCCGGCGCCCAGGAAGGTGGGGACGCTGTTGGCATTGAGGTTGGCCTGCGCCAGCTCCTGCAGCTCGCCCAGAATCTCCATCTCCGATGCCGGCGGCGGCAGGTTCAGGTCGGGGTAGCGGTAGCGCTGGGGGACATCGGCAAAGAGATCCTCCAGCGCCTCGACGCCGATGCGCGCCAGCATCTCCTGGCGCTCGGCGGCGGTGTGTGGCGTGTAGACCATATAGATGGCTCCTTTTCTGCCTGCCCCATCGGGTCGATCCAACGGTCGGTCACCGCGACCGTCAGGGGCAGGGTGCAGAGCCCGCCGGCCGGCGGACTCTCGGGGTATCCTGTGCGGCTAGCTGCCGCTCTCTTCCTCCACCAGCTGCTTGTAGGCCTCGATGTCGAGCAGGTCGCCCCACTCGTCGGGGTCGGCGGGCGCGATGCGCACCAGCCAGCCCTCACCGAAGGGGTCCTGGTTGACCATCTCCGGCGCCTCCTCCAGCTCGATGTTAACAGCGACCACCTTGCCGCTGACGGGGGCGTAGACGTCGCCGGCGGCCTTGACCGACTCGACGACGCAGAGCGGATCGCCCTTGCTCACCGTCTCGCCCTCTTCCGGCAGCTCCACGTAGACCACGTCGGAGAGCGTGTCCTGGGCGTAGTCGGAGATCCCGACGACGATCTCATCGTCCTGCTTGCGCGCCCATTCGTGGGTTTCCAGATAGCGGACATCGGAATCGAATTTCATCTGTGACCTCCCTAGATAGCTAAAGAGTTGCGTTGAGCCTATGCGGTTGTCCGTTCGTCAGCGGCGACAATCCCCCAGAGGTGTGCAAAGGGGGAGGGATCCACCAGATCGCCGAAGGCCTCGGTGTAGGGAATGAAGACGTCGGGGGTGCGGGGCAGCCCCAGCGAGATATCGGCCGGTTTGCGGTTGGTGTTGTCGTTGAAGAGCAATAGCAGCGAGCGGGGGTCGACGTCGTGGTCCACCAGCGTCTGCAATGACACCCGGGCCAGCGACCGCGAAGTGCTGTCGCCCGAGGTGACAATCGCCGTCCAGTCGCAGTGCGTCAGCGTGCGCCACATCAGCGGCAGCGTTGCCCGCCCCAGGTCGAGGATGACGATGTAGCCCCCCTCCCGAAGCAGGCCCAGCACCCGCTCCAGCGCTTCCAGGCGGATCCCGCTCAAGTCCGTCAGCGTCGCCGGGCCGGGGATGAAGTAGGAGCCGTAGACGTTCTGCAGGCTGTAGCTGGCGATCATGGCCCGGTCGATCTCCGAGGGGGCCCGGGAGAGCAGCGCCACGGTGTGGCGGGGCGTGTCTATGCCGCTCCACAGGCTGATGCTGCCTACGGGGAAGGCCAGGTCGAGGAGAATGACGGACCGGTCGCTGGCGGTGGTGGCGTAGCGGGCCAGGTTCATGGCAATGCTGCTGACCCCGACGCCGCCGCGCAGCGCCAGCAGGCCGATGACCATGCCCTTGCCCAAGGCCCCGGACGCATTGGTCAGCCGCGCGGTGCGGTTGAGCGCCGCCTTGATGCGCACGCCCAGCTCGCGGTATTCTACCTGGCCCTTGGTGATGAAGTCGTCGCCGCCGGTGGTGTAGCCCTTGACCCGGTCGTCGATGGCGTCCAGAGCGGTGAGGAAGATGATGGGCACCCGGTGGAAGGCCGGGTCGCTGCGTAGCTCCCGGCAGACCTCAAAGCCGTCGAGATCGGGCATCATAACGTCCAGGATGATGAGGTCGGGGACCCGGCCCCGGGCCCGCTTAACGCCCTCGCTGCCGCTGGTGGCCTCCGCTACGTCGTAACCCAGGCTGCGGAGCATAATGCCGTACATGGTACGGGCGTCGTCATCGTCCTCTATGATCAGGATCTCTTTTCTGGGCATCCACCACTCCTTCGGGTTCTGATCCCGCCTGCAATGCTGCGACCATTATAGCATTGAGTTCGCGCTTGTGCGACTTCTGGGGCAGGAAGGCCTTAGCTCGTGGTCCGCTGCGGATCACCGCAGGGGCGGCGCCAGACCGGGCGGCCGCTGACGCGGCGGCTCACTATAGAGTACCGGCCCCTAGCCGCTTGCCGCCGGCAGCGTGACGCTGAAGGTGCTCCCCTGCCCGTACTCGCTCTGGATCTGCATCTCGCCCCCGTGGAGCTCGACGATGGTGCGGGTGATGGTCAGGCCCAGCCCGAGGCCCCGGGTGCTGCGTACCTGGCCCTGCCGGGCGCGGAAGAAGTGGCCGAAGGCCTGCTCGATCTCCTTTTGCGTCATCCCGATCCCGGTGTCGCTCACCTGCCATTGGACGCCCGAGGCGCCGTTGGTGCCGGTGGGCGCAACCCGCAGCGTGATCTGCCCGCCCTCCGGCGTGTACTGGTGGGCATTGCTCAACAGGTGGATCAGCACCTGCCGCAGGCGCCGGCGGTCGCCGGTGAGCGTGGGTAGCTCGTCGGCAACGACCAGATCCAGCGCCTGGCCCTTGGCGGCGATCTCCCGGCGAAGCGCCGCCGCGGCCTCCTGGGTGATCTCCCGGGGATTCACCGGCTCGCACTCCAGTTCGAACAGGCCGGCGTCGATGCACGCCAGGTCCAGGAAGTCCTGAACCATCTCGTCCATGCGGATGACGCCGCTCTGGATGCTGTCCACGAACTCCGCCTGCGCGGCGGTGAGCGGGCCGGCGCTGCGTCGGGACAGCAGGTTGGCATAGCCCTGGATCGCGGTGATGGGCTGCTTGAGCTCGTGGACGATGGCCGCCAGGAACTCTGCCTGAACGGCGCGGTCTTCCTCCGGCGGAATCGGCGGCGTCACCGGCGCGGTGTCAGTGAGGCCGTGGCGTTCCAGCAGCACGGCAGCGTACGCCGCGACGGTGACAAAAAGGGTCTCCTCGGCGGCGGTGAAGCGCAGGTCCGGGGAGAAGGTGGCGGCAATCATCACCCCGATACTGCGGTCGCCGACGGTGAGCGCGGTGCCCATCCAGGCGTGGAGCGTCTCCGGTCCGTCGGGCGTCACGCCGCGGCGGCGGCACTCTGCACGGTAGTCGCCGGTGCGCAGCGTCATGTTGTGCTTGACCAGCAGCCCCGTCAGCCCCTGGGTGGCCGGCCACGTGTGATCGGGATAGCGGCGCCGATCGTTCTCGGTGTGGAAGGTGAAGGCAAAATGGTCGGTCTGCGGGTCGATCAGCGCAATGTAGAAGATGGGCAGCCGCATCAACCGCTTGAGCTGCGTGTAGATCAGCTCCAGCAGGTCGTCCAGCGCCGTCGAGAAGTCGACGGACTGGGCGATCCAATGGAGGGCTTCCAGCTCTCGGGCGCGCTGGGCCTGGGCCTCGTTCAGTGCGGCCTGCTGCAGGGCCAGCGCTGCGGCTTGGGCGATCCAGTGCAGGCTGCGGCGCTCGGCGGCCGTGTAGCCCTCACCCCCGCGGCGCTCGCCAATGACGATCCAGCCCTGCTTGCCCAGCGGGACCAGCAGGGCGCCCTGCTGGTCCCGCTGGGGGCTCTCGCGCGCCCGGGGCAGCGGCGCAGCGGTCAGGGCCAGCGGTCGGGCGATGGGTTGGCGCTGGAGCCAGACGGCGAAGGGAGCTGTTGCCGCGATGGGGTGAGCTGCAGCATCAGGCAGATAGCCGTCGTGACGCGGGTCGTAGAGTACGATCTGCAGGTGCGTCGGGGCCAGCGTCGTCAGGAGCCCGCGCTCCACCACCTCGACCACAGCGGTCTGCGCCTGGCCTTCGGCGGACACCGTCTCGATCCGCTGCACCGTCGCGATGGTGTCGCGGACAAGCGGCTTGCGGCGCGCTGCCGCCCGGCGGACGGCGCTCAGACCCAGCCGGGTCGCCAGCACCACCAGCGTCACGACCAGCGCGGCGAAGAGCAGGGTCAGCGGCTCATCAAGGCTGAGCGCGCCGTCAAAGGCCAATGCCAGCAGCCGGAGGGTCAGGGCGGTGAGCGGCAGAATGACGAGCCCATCGGCCCAAGGGTGGACCCCGGCCTGCGCCGGGTCGATGAGCAACGCTTCAGCGTCCGGTAAGGGTGGTCGTGCACTCGTCATCGCTGGGTCCACAATCTCCTGGGCGTCGGAAGCTCAAGGGTCTGGTCGAATTTCGCTTGTGCAGGGCGGCGAGGCTGTCCCACCCTGGCCTCGCCGCCCATTGTAGCACGGGTCGCGGGACCTCGCAAAACTCGGGACGTCGCCGGGGCACTGCTGTAGGCCCAGGCGTGGCCCTTTCCCTCACGATGCGCCCTACGCGGCGAACCCAATGTGCCTGGTCCACAGCCACCTTCAGTGGTCCGGCGTCCCGATGTGCGTCGATCCCGGTCCTACGGCCACGCAAAGGCTGCCTCGTCGGTGCGCCAAGACCTCAGCGAGGTCAGGCGGAAGCGCTCGTAGACCACGATGCTGTAGCTCGCCGGTGCGTGGGGTAGGGCGGCGGGGTGGGGGTCGCGGATCTGCGCACCGCGGGCCACCCACTTCAGCGTGGGAAGCGCGCCCAAGCCCGGTTGTCCGTCGTGCATCGTGAGCCGGTTCCCCTCTTCGTCCCAGAATCGGACGCTGACGGCGTAGTCCTCCTGCAAGGGCCGGGCGGCGCGCCAGATGAGCGTCACCACGCCCGCGCCGTTTTCCGGGGTGCCCCGGAGGGCGGCAGCGTCGCCCACCAGCACCAGTTGGTCGCCCAGAGGCAGGTAGCGCTCCCGCGGCTGCGGCGCCGGGAGGGGCGGGCCCAGCAGGCGCACCGGCGTGCCGTCGGGGCGGGTCAGCGTGAGGTCAGGAGCCGTTGCGGTGTTGAGGGGCAGGCGCACCGTCCGGCAGGCACCGGCGGCCAACCGCTCGACGGTGATCCGGGTCTCGCCCGATTGGAGGGTCAGCGGGTCGCCGGGCCCGCACCAGTGAAGGAAGGCGGCGCCGGTTCCGTCAAGGACGGCTCCCTCTCGCCCCACGTCATAGTCGACGCCCCGGAGGAACGGGCCCAGGCGCGCTCCTCCCGACAGTGCAACGCCGGGCCAGGTGCGGGTCACCGGCAGGCGCGGGTAGCGGCAG